>JADKJR010000006.1 GCA_016720925.1 Betaproteobacteria bacterium
TGGTTCTGGTGCAACCGAGTGCCTATCCAGCCAGCCACTTACGGCAGCGCGCAATTCCATCGATACCAAACGCGTTGGCGCATACGGCGCGATTGGCGAGATCCCCGGCGCGATGTTTAAGCACTTCACGACCATCTTTAAGCGCAGCGGATGCGCCGAATCCGCACGATGTCGGGCAGGCGATTGCCGCGCTGGTCGCGCAGCCCAGGGGCACACGTGCTGCGCGTACCGTGGTGGGCGCTGAATTTGGGTCCGCGACGATTAACAAGCAGGCCCGGAACCGGTGCAGGCAGGCGTGATCGAGGCAACGACGCCAAGTCATGGCAACGATCATCTAACGATAAGTGTTTGCCGGTCGCGCCATGAACGCGACCGCGCACCCTCATTCCAAAAAGGACAGTACCCATGATGCGGCCTCCTTACAACAAAGCCGACTTGTCGGCACGCGAAATCGTCACTTCGTTTTATGCCGCGATCGCGCGCGGCGATGTCGAAGCCATATTTGCCGTGTTGCATCCCAATCTCGATTGGACCGAGGCCGAAGGGATTCCTAATGCAAGCGGCACGTGGCGTTCCCGCAAAGAGGTCGTCGACAAGCTGCTGATCCGCTCGGAAGAAGACTGGGTTGAGTTTTCCGCAACGCCGCTGGCTTTGTCGAGTGATGATCGCGTCGTGGCGCTCGGCGTCTATGCGGGCACGGCGAAGTCGACCGGCCGATCCATGCAGGCCGAATTCGCTCATCTCTGGTCGGTGCGCGATGGTAGGCTCGCCAGTTTCAAGATGTATGCCGACAAGTTGCTGATTGACCGGGCGATGCGATAACCGGCTTCCGCGACGCCGCGCTCGCTGCTCCGCAGTCGGTACAATGAGATTCTTCCATCGCGACCAACTCGCGTTGGCGCGTCCGCGGAATGAATCAGTCCGTTCCGGGGAAGTGATGGACAAGTCATAGAGCACGGGTCAGGCAATTGGTGATGCAACTTCTCGGCAGGTCAAACCCTAGCGCCGGTGCGCTGTTTCAGCGATTTTGCGCCCGTGAGCCGCGCCAGTGCTTGAGATTGAGCGGGGGTTTCGATTCGCATGCGAATCGCCCGCGATACGACTGCCCCACGTATGGGGCAGCGCGACCTGCAAGGTTGCCGGGGTCACCTTGACGCCAGGCACCCACGCCCACCACCGCACCCCGCGCTGGTTGCTCGCGTTGCTGCTGGCCGCCCTCGGCATGCTCGGCCCGTTCGCGGTCGATACCTACATTCCGGCGTTCCCGAACATCGCCAACGATCTGGGGGCGAGCGTGTTGCAGATGCAGCAGACGTTTTCGGTCTATCTCATCGGCTTTGCGGTGATGTTCCTGTTTCACGGCGCGCTGTCGGATTCCTTTGGCCGCAAGCCGATCATTCTCTGGGGCCTCGGCGTATTCTTGATCGGCACGGTCGGCTGCGCGATGTCCGGAACGATCGGGCAATTGTTGTTCTTCCGCACATTGCAAGGCGTGTCGGTCGGCGCGGGCATGGTGGTGGGGCGCGCTATGATTCGCGACTTGTTTACCGATGCCGATGCGCAGCGCCTGATGTCGATGGTCACGATGTGGTTTGGCCTGGCGCCGGCCGTCGCGCCGATCATCGGCGGGTTCCTGTTTTCGCATTACGGCTGGCACTCGATTTTCTGGTTCGTCGCCGCCTTCACCCTGGCGTTGATCGTGACGAGCGTTTTCGCCTTTCACGAGACATTGCCCGTCGAGAAGCGCCAATCGTTTCGCATACAACCGCTGCTGGCCGGCTATCGCGAAGTGGGCGCCAATATTCCCTTCCTGCTGCTGTCGTTCGCCAGCGGATTCAACTTCAATGGTTTCTTTCTTTACATTTTGTCCGCGCCGGTTTTCCTGCCGCAGCATTTGCATCTCGGCCCGACGGAATACGCATGGCTGTTCGTTCCCGGCATCGGCGGCATCATGACCGGCGCGTTCATTTCCGGGCGCGTCGCGGGCAAGTGGTCACCGGCGAAAACAATCCGCGCCGGTTACACGTTCATGATGCTGGCCGTTCTCTTCAATCTGGCGTTCTCGACTTTTTTCGCGCCGGCCATTCCGTGGTCGGTGATTCCGATTTTCATCTACGCGATGGGTTCCGCGACCGCGTTTCCGTCGCTGTCGATCCTGGTGATGGACCTGTTTCCGTTCCGTCGCGGCATGGCTGTTTCGCTGTCGGCCTTTGTCGGCGGCATGATCAATGCGCTGGTTGCGGGGATCATCTCGCCCGCGCTATCGCATTCGCCGGTGCTGCTCGCGTGCGGCATGGGCGCGATGATGTTGTGCGGGCTGGTTTGCTGGGTGGGTTACCGGCGTGTGGTCAAATACACCGCGCGCCGATCGTCAGCGGGCCGATAAACCAGCAGGCCATTAAACGCTTTGTTTGCAGTAGGTCTCTTTGGTGAATAGCAGCAGGACCAGCGCGACAACGCCCCACACCAGCATCAGCGAAAAGCCTTGCTGGTATGACGCGAAATCAAATACACGCTTGCCATCGACCAGCGCCCCATGCCAATGGCGGTCGAGAATAAAACCAACCAGCGGCTGCATGTACATCGGGCCCTGAATCACGCCCATATTGCTGATGCCTGAAACGGTTCCCGCCAATCGCGCCGGACCGGACTCTTTGGCGAAGGCAAAGCTGACGATGAAGCAGCCGCAAAAAAAGCCGATCGCGCATAGCATCACGCAGAGCACCGCATACGGCCAATGTTCAACGTAAATCAGTGCCGCCCAAAGCATCAGAGAGATGGCCAGGCCGCCAATGTAGAGCGGCTTCCGGCGGCCGAGGCGGTCCGACGCCGCGCTGTAGCTGATGCTGCCGATCGCCCAGGCCACCATCATCGCCGAGCACAGGCCGGCCGCGTTGGTGGGTGTGAGGTCATAGTGGGTGATGAGAAACGGCACGCCCCACAGACCGGCAAAGGTCAGCACCATTGCGCTGGCCACGCCGGCGATGAAGAACAACAGCACCACGTTGCGGGAGCGCAGTACTTCTTTCAAATCGTCGAGCAGGTGAGTGTCATGGGCGGTGCCGTGCGTTCCCTCGAAATAGCTCGCATAGCCACGCTCGGACGGATCATCGCGCACCAACAGCCAGGTGGCGATGGCCAGGAGCGCGGTCAACGCGGCACTCATCCACATCACGTTGCGCCAACCGAATTCATTGACGAGCAAACGCAGGGGCGCGCCGGCCGCGACGGCGCCGAATACGCCGACCGCCAGCGCGATCCCCGAGGCGAGCGCGTATTGCCGTGGCGGCATCCAGTGCGCGGCGAGCTTCAGCATCGACACGAACGCCACACCCACCGAGGCGCCGATCAGCAAACGGCCCAGGTTCGCCATGCTCACGTCCGTTGCCATCGCGAACACGGCCGTGCCCAAGCCCGCGATGATCGCGCCCGCCGTCAGCAGGCGTCGCGGGCCGAGGCGGTCGGCCAAAATGCCGGTGGGGATTTGCATCGCCACGTAGCTATAGAAATAGAACGCGGAGAGATTGCCCAGGCCCGCCGCCGTCAGCGCGAACGCCTCGGTCAGCTCATTGGTGATGACCGCGGGCGAGACGCGCTGGTAAAAGCCGATGAAGTACAGTGCCGCGCCCAAGCCCCAGATGGCCCAGGCGAGAGAGGCAGACGGATGTTCGCGCGACGCGCCGGGAGAATTCACGCCCTCAATTTTCACGCCCCCAATTGTCTGCTCGCGACGCAAACCGATGACGAATCGCGGTGCATGAAACTCCAGCACTGGCGAGCCTTCCAGGCATAAAATGCCTGAAACGCCGCGCCAGAGCTAGAGATCGATGTCCTAGACCTGCGCCCAAGGCAACCCCGCGCTGCGCCATCCGCCGAGCTTGCCGCGGTGGTGCTGCTCATCGAGATCGCCTTCAAAGCCTTCGAGCACGTTATAGACGCGGGTGAAGCCGGCAGCCTCCAGTGCAATCCCTGCGTCGACGGAACGATTGCCGCTGCGGCAGATCAGCACCACCGGCCGATGCGTCGAGTGACCGACAGCCTTTTTTACCTGGCCGACAAAATGCGGATTGATATCCCAGTCCGGTCCGTCATTCCAGGGAATCGTCATCGCGCCGACCGGATGGCCGACGAACAGAAATTCCATCTCGCTGCGGCAATCGACGAACACCGCCGTCGGCTCCCTTTTCAAAAATTCATCTGCTTCCAGCGGCATGAGATGTTCCATGGTCTTCCCCGATTGATGGTTTGGCGTCATTGCGGCGCTTTCATTCCGCCATGACGCGGAATAGCGAATTATAGCGAGCGCTATCGTTCCCTGCGCTCCCTGCGCCCCGCGTGGAGCTTGATGCGATAATCGCTTGTCCAATTTCGAGAGTGAATCCATGAATGCCCCTGACGCCTTTCTTGCACTCGACACCATCATCGCCCAGCACGCGGACCGCATCAACGACAAGGTCATCGCCTGGCGGCGCGATCTGCACGCCAATCCGGAGCTGGGCAATCGCGAATTTCGCACCGGCAAGCTGGTGGCCGCGCATCTCAAGGCGCTGGGTTTCGACCGGGTAAAAGAAGAAGTTGCCTATACCGGCGTCGTCGGCGTCCTCAACGGTGACAAGCCGGGACCGTGCGTGGCCTTGCGCGCCGACATGGATGGACTGCCGGTGACGGAGGAAACCAATGTGCCGTTCAAGAGCAAGGTGCGCGCGCAATGGAATGGCGTCGAGTCCGGCGTGATGCACGCGTGTGGCCACGATACCCATGTCGCGATCCTGATGGCGGTTGCGGAAATCCTGGCGGGAATGCGCGCGCATATTGCCGGGTCCGTCAAGTTCATCTTCCAGCCGGCCGAAGAAATGCCACCCATCGGCGAAGAAGGTGGCGCGAAGTTGATGATCAAGCAGGGATGCATGCAGGATCCACCAGTCGACGCGGTGTTCGGCTTGCATATCACCTCCAAGCTCCATACCAATCACATCGGCTACCGCTCCGGGCCGCTGATGGCGTCAGCCGACCAGTTCCGCATCTTCGTGCGCGGCGAACAAACGCACGGCGCGCAGCCGTGGTCGGGCGTTGATCCGATCGTGGTCGGTTCGCAAATCGTGCTCGGCCTGCAAACCATCGTCTCGCGAAAAATGAACATTACCGAAGAGCCTTCGGTGGTCACCGTCGGCAGTTTTCAGGCGGGCAATCGCAGCAACATCATTCCCGACGAAGCGAAAATGGAAGGCACCATCCGCACCTTCGATGAAAAGCACCGCAGCGAAATCCATGAATTCATCCAGAAGATCACGACGTTGATTGCCGAATCGGGCGGCGCGAAGGCGAAAGTGCATATCGAATCGGGCTACCCAGTAACCGTCAACGATGCCAGGCTGACCGACTGGTCGGTGCCGGTATTGAAGCGCGCGGCCGGCGAGAAAAACGTCGGCATTTGTCCCAAGACCTGCGGCGCGGAAGACTTCGCGTTTTATCAGAAGGAAGTGCCGGGATTTTTCTTCTTCATCGGCTGCACGCCGCACGATCAGGAATGCAAATACGCGCCGTCCAATCACAGCCCGCGTTTCTACGTTGATGAGACGGGATTGAAAGTGGGGGTTAAAGCGCTGACAACGTTGGCGTTGGCGTGGTTGGCGGCGCCTCACGCTTAGATGGTGCGCAAAGGGTTGGGTGCGGCATTTCTCAGTTTCGTTTGGGGGTGAGCAGAGTTTGGGCGGGGGCTTTATCCAAAATCATGTGTTTGCTTTTTCAAATAGGACGTACTATTTCGCAGTATGTGTTTGAACAAACGAGCATTACTTATCCACACCTCTGAAATTGACGCTTTACAAACCGTCAATTAGGAGGCCTACATCAAAGTTAGACATCTCTAATCCCATGCTGCGCCACCTGATTATATTTTTCACTTTGCTCACCGTCAGCGTCGAGTGCTTAGGCAACGACTCGGTGAAGGTTCGTTATCAGACGCAAAACAATTTCGGTGGCAACGAACAATTCGAATTTGTTGTAACTCGCTCACAGCCAGGTGACGTTGATTTGGACAAGTACTTTCGCACCGTTCAGGATGCACTCAAGACTGCGAATGCAAATTCGAAATGGGAAAGTGCTGGAGGAATTCACATACCAGTTGCGCAAATTGACGTGGAACTTGGTAACCAACGCTTTTCTCTTGTGTCGAACTATGAAAACGGCAGTGCGCTCATTTTTTCGCCGGATACGGCGATTGACCGTCGTCATCGAAAGGCATTCGATCTAATCATGAGAATTACAGCTGAGCGAATGCGTGTATTGGCTGGTGCTACCGCGAGTCGATGATGTCTCTTAAGAAACACCTCCCAAGTGATTGATTTGTAATTCGGGTTTCATGTGGGTTGTTCGGCGGCGATGAGTTGCATACCCATTTTTTCGGCGCGCTGTGCCAGATGGCGGAGAACGCGTCGCGGTAACGCTCCTCGTAGTAGGCCTGGCCCTGGTCGGTGTACTCCTGGCCCTTGGTGAGCATCGGTAGATCAGCCGCGAGCTTGTGGGCGGCCGCGGTCACGGCCTTGGGCTTATCCATGCGCGCGCACATGCGCCGGAAGTACGCGCCCAAGGCGGACTGGCTACTGCGCAGCGCGGCGGCGGCCAAGCGCAGGGCCTGGGCCGCGCGGTTGGCACAGCGCTTGGTCTTGCCGCTCATCACCTTGCCGCCGGTGATCTTGGTGCCCGGGCACAAGCCCAGCCAGCTCGCGAAGTGGCCCTCCGTGGGAAAGCGTGACATGTCGGCCCCGGTCTCGCTGATGACCGCCAGAGCGGTGGTCACATCGATGCCGTCGATGCGCGTCAAGTCCACGCCGCACATCTTGAACAGTTGGGTACGCAGATCGAACTTCGGCGCATTGCGTGGCCGACTGCGCTTCTTGCCTTTGGCTGGGTCGCCTTCATGAACCTCCAGCCGCTTCAACTGCGCTTCGATCTCCTGATCGCATTCAGCCAGTTGCGTGCCGATAAAGTCGAAGGCGGCCAGCGCCTGCTTGAGCGCGAACAAGTGCTCGGCGCGCCAGTTGCCTTGCAGGCTCTTGGCGATCTCATCGACGCTGGCGCGCACGCGCACGTTCTTCATCGCGCCCAGCACTTGACCGTCACGCTCGCCGGCGACGATGGCGCGCAGGATCTTCTGGCCGGTCTCGCCCACCACGTCGGAGATGACGTTGGCCAGCTGCACGTTCATCTGCGTGAGCGCCTTTTGCATGTGCTGCACGTGGCGGCCCTGGCTGCGCAGCAGCATGCCGCGCTGGCGCCACAGCGAGCGCAGCACGCACACCCGCTCGGCCGGGCGGAACGCACCGCTGAGCAGGCCGTAGGTCATGAGCTGCTGAATCCACTGACAGTCGAGCACGTCGGACTTGCGGCCCGAAACGTTCTTCACGTGACGCGCGTTGACCAGCAGCACCGTGAAGCCACGCGACTCCAGCAACTCGAACAGGGGGATCCAGTACACGCCGGTAGACTCCATCGCCACCGTATCCACCCGGCAGGCCTGAAGCCAATCAGCAATGGCATTGAGGTCAACCGTGAAGCTGGGAAACTCGCGCACCGGCTCATCGTCCCGGTCAGGCGGTACGGCCACAAAGTGCGCCGCGCTGCCGATGTCAATTCCTGCCGCATTGGGGTGGGTGATCGTCAGTGCCACTCGGGACTGACCCGGCTTGAGTCTGAGGCTTCGATTGCGTTGAGCCATGGCGTGCTCCATCATTCGTTCAGGAATGTGGCGCCGCCTCGGGTACGTCGTCTTGCTCACTCTCTCAAACGGGATATCCCCTCGGCAGCTGCGAACTGCCGCGCCGATTCACCAATGTCGATGACGTCACCCAGGACCACGCTAACCCGCGGGCAGTACGCACCATTGCTACATCGGTCTTCCGCGGCACCGCATTCCACCTTGCCACAACCGAGCCGCCAGGTGTTTCTTCGGCGCGATTTGCGGCAGCGGGCCGATTACTTCGCTAACCCGTCGCTCAAAGTCGCTCCCTTTGGTCGCTGGACGCCGCAAAAGCGCGGCGCCCTTTACCTTGGTCGCTACAAGGGCCGCACAAAATCCAGTTGTGGCCTGTCGGCAGAAAGTGCGCCTGTCGACGTGAATTGAACAATCGGCGGTACCGAAAGCCATTGAACGACGAACTACTTCGAAGGAGATCACGATGCATCCATCCCTCACTTTGCGCGGCTTGTTGCTCGCGGCGGTCGCTGTGCTTGCTACGGCATGTGCGACTCCGCCGTCGGGCGGCGACCCGGGACACAAGGGCTTCAGCCTGTGGTCGCCCGGCCGCGTGGACAACGCTTTGCTGGACACCAAATACGGCGGCAAGAACCCGGCGAACGCCAACTGTCCCGGCGAAAACATCTCGCCCGCGTTGACCTGGGCCCGCGCGCCATCGGCCACGCGCAGCTTCGTGATCCTGATGGACGACCAGGCTGGCCGTACCGGGCTCGGCGTGAACCACTGGGTCGGCTACGGCATCAAGGCCAGTGCGTCCGGCTTGCCCGAGGGCGCGGCACTTGCGCCGCAGGCCGCCTTCACGGTCGGCAAGAATTCGCTCGGCATGCCCTACCTCGGCCCCTGCCCGCCGCGCGGCAACGCGCCGCAGCACTACGTCTATACGCTGATCGCCACCTCGCTCGAAGCCGAGGCGCTGCCGCCCGGGCTCGACAAGGCCGCCGTGCTCGATGCGCTCAAGGGCGGCAAGGCGCTCGGCGCCGCCAGCCTCGTGCTGCGCTTCAATCACTGAACTTCGCGTGTTGGCTAGTGCATGGCGCGCTGCACCATGCAAATTCCCAAGCGCGCACTATAGCCGTGGAGTGCCGCGATGAAAATCGATGAAAAGGCCAGCGTCATTTGTTTTTCCTGAAACAATTCATTCTGACTGTTCATTGCCGCAACGCTGGGGTCAGTCTCGTCTTTTGCCCCGAGCATCGTCAAATCGCCATCTGGCGCGCCCTGCAGCGGCAAAATGCCCTGAAACGCCCGCCAATGCTGGCGTTGCATTGCTTCATCCAGCCTGCCCTGTACGGCCCCGCAAAAAAGCGCGTAAAATTCCATCTTGCGCCGATTTGACCGGAACAGTTGTTCCTTCAGCTTGCGGGCGCTGGGCGGTGGTGAACCCTAAATCCGGCTAAAGCGAGACAGCGATTTCCGTCGAAACCTGTCCCACTTTGCGGGCAGGTTTTTTTGTTTCTGGAGCAAAGATGCTGAACGTCAAATTGAATTCACTCTCGATCGTTTCCGGTCTGTTACTGGCCGCCGCACTCGCCACCATTTCACCTGATTTGCTGGCGCAGACAAACGCTGCCGGTACCACGCCACCCAAATTGACCGAAGGCGAAAAGCTTGCCGCGATCGCCGAGCGCTATTTTCAGGACAGGCTGACCCTGAATCCGCTAATGGGCACGCAAATCACCGGCGACGCGAAGTACGAGGGCGAACTGGAAATCGACATTGCACCGGTGCATCGCGCCAAGATCAGGGCGCTCTACCAGCGTGCCCAGCGTGAGCAGGCGGCGCTGAATGTGAAGCTGTTGTCGCCGGCAGACGAAATCACGCGATCGTTACTGGAAGACGAAGTCAAGTTGCAGCAGGAGGCGATGCGCTATCCCGGCGATCTGTTGCCGATCGACCAGTACGGCGGGCTGCCCGTGTATATCGCGCAGTTTGGCAGTGGCCAGCAAATTCAGCCGCTCAAGACCGTTGAAAATTACCGGAATTACTTGAAGCGGCTCGACAAACTGCCGGCGTGGGCCGACCAGGCGATCATCAACATGCGTGCGGGCATCGAGCGCGGCGTGGTTCAGCCCAAGGTGTTGATCGAGCGCGGCTTGCCGTCGCTGCAGGCGCTGACCACCCGGGACCTCGACAAGAACACGTTCAATCTCGCGATTCGCAATATGCCCGCGTCGTTCTCGGCGGTGGAACGTGAAAAACTCGCGGCCGAATACCGTGAATCGATTGAAACGCGGCTGGTGCCGGCGATGGAAAAGCTGGTCGCGTTCCTGGAAAAAGAATATCTACCCAAGTGCCGCACGACCGCGGGTATCGACGCGCTTCCCAACGGCAAGGCCTGGTACGAATTTCTCGTGCGCTATTACACGACTACCAAACTCAAGCCCGACGAGATTCATGCGATGGGCCTGAAGGAAGTCGCGCGCATTCACCGCGAAATGGAAAAGGTCAAGGCGGCGTACAAATTCAAGGGCACGTTGGGTGAATTTTTCAAGTGGCATGAAGGGCTCGCGGAAAACCGCCCGTTCAAGACCGAGCAGGAAGTGCTTGACGCGTATACGGCGCTGAACCGCAAAATTATCGAGAAGCTGCCGCAGATGTTTGGCCGGTCTCCGAAGGCGCCGCTGGAAATCCGCGCCGAGCCGGAATTGACCCGCGCGACCGCATCCGATCACTATTCGTCGCCCGCCGCGGATGGCTCGCGACCGGGCGTGTTCTATGCGGTGATTGAAGACGCCGCCAAATATGGCAACACGCTCATGACAACGCTGTTCCTGCATGAAGGCCAGCCGGGGCATCACTATCACCTCGCCTTGCAGCAGGAGTTGCCGTTGCCGAAGTTTCGCCAGCATGGCTGGATTACCGCGTACGGCGAAGGCTGGGCGCTTTATGCCGAGACGCTGGGCCGGGAGATGGGGTTGTTCGAGGACCCGAACGCTTATCTCGGGCATCTGTCTGATGAACTGCTGCGCGCCGTGCGTCTCGTTGTCGATACCGGTTTGCACGCCAAGGGCTGGACGCGCGAAAAAACCATCCAGTACATGATGGACACGCAGGGTTATTCGGAGGCCGAATCGCGCCGCTATACCGAGCGCTATATGGAATCGCCGGGACAGGCGTTGGCGTACAAAATCGGCTCGCTGAAAATCCAGGAACTTCGCGCGCGCGCAAAAACAAAACTCGGGGCGAAATTCAGCCTGAAGAATTACCACGATCAGGTGCTGAGCGATGGCGCGCTGCCGCTGCACCTGCTGGAAGCGAAGATCGATAGCTGGATCTCCGCACAATTGACAAGTAAATAGGACATCGAGCCGGATCACATCCGGCAAGGTGTGCACACGACATGGACCACTCACTTTCCACACGCCCTTCCCGCACGGCCGCGCTCGAGAAAGCGCTGATGCAGCGCATCCTCGTGCTGGACGGCGCGATGGGCACCATGATCCAGCGCTATCGGCTCACCGAGGCCGAGTATCGCGGCGCGCGCTTTGCCGACTGGCCCAAGGATCTGCGCGGCAACAATGATCTGCTTTCGCTGACGCGTCCGCAGGTCATCCGCGAGATTCATCGGCAGTATCTCGATGCCGGGGCGGATATTCTTGAAACCAACACCTTCAATTCGACCGCGGTTTCCATGGCGGATTACGGGATGGAGGCGCTGGCGTATGAACTGAATCTCGAAGGCGCAAAACTGGCGCGCGAAGTAGCCGATGCGATGTCAGTCGAATCGCCGGCCAAGCCGCGTTTCGTCGCCGGCGTACTGGGGCCGATGAATCGTACGCTGTCTCTGTCGCCCGACGTCAACGATCCTGGTTTCCGCGCGGTCGATTTTGATGAAGTCAAGAATGCCTACCGTGACGCGACGCGTGGGCTGATCGACGGCGGTGCAGACATCATCCTGATCGAAACCATTTTCGATACCTTGAATGCCAAGGCCGCGATATTCGCCGTCGAAGAAGAATTCGAGGCGCGCGGGCTGGTTCACGAACATCGCCTGCCGGTGATGATCTCCGGCACCATTACCGATGCGTCCGGCCGCACGCTGTCGGGGCAAGTGGTGGAAGCGTTCTACAACTCGGTGCGGCACGCGAAGCCTCTGTCGATCGGCTTCAACTGCGCGCTGGGCGCGAAGGAATTGCGGCCACACATCGAAGAGCTGGCGGAAAAGGCCGATTGCTATGTGTCGGCGCATCCCAATGCCGGCCTGCCCAATGCCATGGCGGAATACGATGAGCTGCCGGAACAGACCGCGACCTTCATCCGCGAATGGGCGGACGCAGGCTGGCTCAATATCACCGGCGGCTGTTGCGGCACCACGCCGCAACACATCAAGGCCATCGCCGATATCGTCGCGCCGTGCAAGCCGCGGCATGTCCCGGCGATTGAAAAACGTTTGCGCCTCTCGGGGCTTGAGCCCGTCAACATCGGCGACGATTCGCTGTTCGTGAACGTCGGCGAGCGCACCAACGTGACCGGGTTCCAAGGCCTTCGCGAAACTGATCCTGAATGGCGACTATAGCGGCGCCCTGACGGTCGCGCGCCAGCAAGTCGAGAACGGCGCGCAGGTCATCGACATCAACATGGACGAAGCGATGCTGGATTCGCAAGCGGCCATGACCAAGTTCCTGAACCTGATCGCGAGCGAGCCGGATATTTCGCGCGTGCCGATCATGATCGACAGTTCCAAATGGAGCGTGATCGAAGCGGGCCTGAAATGCGTGCAGGGCAAGTCGATCGTCAACTCGATATCGATGAAGGAAGGCATTCCCGAATTCGTCGAACGCGCCAAACTCGCGCGCCGCTACGGCGCCGCCGTGATCGTGATGGCCTTCGATGAAAAGGGACAAGCCGACACCTATGAACGCAAGATCGACATTTGTGCGCGGTCGTACAAAATCCTGACGGAAGAAGTCGGCTTCCCGCCGGAAGACATCATTTTCGACCCGAACATTTTTGCCGTCGCGACCGGCATCGAGGAGCACGCGACCTACGGTATCGACTTCATCCGCGCGACCGAATGGATTCGCAATAACCTGCCGCTCGCCAAAGTGAGTGGCGGCGTATCGAACGTGTCGTTCTCATTCCGTGGCAACGAGCCGGTGAGGCGAAGCCATTCACACCGCTTTCCTGTATCACGCCGGCAAAGCGGGCATGACCATGGGCATCGTCAACGCCGGGCAACTGGGCGTGTACGACGACATTCCCAAGGATTTGCTCGAGCGGGTGGAGGATGTGCTGTTCAATCGCCGGGCTGACGCGACCGATCGCTTGGTCACGTTCGCGGAACAATACAAAGGCCAGAAAAAAGAGAATATCGAAGACCTCGCCTGGCGCGACCAGCCGGCTGAAGCAAGGCTTTCGCATGCGCTGGTGCGCGGCATCACGCAGTACATCGTAGAGGACACCGAAGAAGTTCGTGTCAAGGTCAAGGCAGCCGGTGGCCGGCCGATCAATGTCATCGAAGGTCCATTGATGGACGGCATGAACGTGGTCGGCGACCTGTTCGGTGCGGGCAAGATGTTCCTGCCGCAAGTGGTGAAATCGGCGCGCGTGATGAAGCAGGCGGTCGCACACCTGATCCCGTTCATCGAAGAAGAGAAACGCCTGCTCGGCAGCGAGAATGCCAAGGCCAAGGGCAAGATCGTGATGGCCACCGTGAAAGGTGACGTGCACGACATCGGCAAGAACATCGTCGGCGTGGTCATGCAATGCAACAACTACGAGGTGGTGGATCTGGGCGTGATGGTGGCCTGCGACAAAATCCTCGATGCCGCCATTGCCGAGAAGGCGGACATCGTCGGCTTGTCCGGATTGATCACACCGTCGCTGGAAGAAATGGCGCACGTCGCCAAGGAAATGGAACGCCGGGGATTTACGATTCCGCTTTTGATCGGCGGTGCCACTACGTCGCGCACGCACACGGCCGTGAAAGTCGAGCCAAATTACCACGGTCCGGTGGTGTGGGTGCCGGACGCATCCCGTGCCGTCGGTGTCTGCAGCAATTTGCTCTCGGACGAGTTGAGGAACAACTACGTGCAATCGGTGCGCGATGATTACGTGAAAGTGCGCGAGCAGCACGCCAACAAGAAAGGCGTGAAGCTGGTTCCGCTGCCGACGGCGCGAGCGAATCGCACCAGGATTGAATGGAAAGGCTATGCACCGCCGAAGCCCACGTTCACCGGTGTGAAGCAACTCAAAAATTATCCGCTGGAAGAACTGGTGCCGTTCATCGACTGGGCGCCGTTTTTTCAGACCTGGGACTTGTGGGGGAAATACCCGCAAATTCTCGACGACGCCACCGTTGGCGCCGCTGCACGTGAAGTATTCAACAATGGCCAGAAAATGCTCGACCAGATCATCAAGGGCCGCTGGCTAAGTGCCAATGCGGTGGTTGGCTTCTGGCCTGCCAACAGCGTGGGTGACGATATCGAAGTGTATGCCGACGAAATGCGCGAATCACGTGTAACGCCCATCGCAACGTTTCACCAGCTACGCCAGCAAAACGAAAAGCCGTCGGGCAATCCGAACCAATGCCTGGCGGATTTCATTGCACCCAAGGAGTCCGGACTCAATGATTACGTCGGCGCATTTGCGGTGACCGCCGGTATCGGCTGCGAGGCGCGCGCCAAGGCGTTCGAAGCCGCCCACGATGACTACAGCGCCATCATGATCAAGGCGCTGGCGGATCGTCTGGCCGAAGCGTTTGCCGAACACCTGCACTGGAAAACGCGGCGGGAGTACTGGGGCTACGCCAAAGACGAGGCGCTCTCCAACGAGGCAATGATCGCGGAACAATACACTGGCATCCGCCCCGCGCCGGGCTATCCGGCATGCCCCGAGCATACCGAGAAGGGCACGCTGTTTTCACTGCTGCAGGCGGCTGAAAAGGCAGGTATATCGCTCACCGACAGCTACGCCATGTGGCCAACGGCCGCGGTATCCGGATACTACTTCTCACATCCGCAATCGCAATACTTTGCTGTGGGTAAAATTGATCGCGACCAGTTGACCGACTACGCAAAACGCAAGGGTTGGGATGTGGCAACCGCTGAGCGGTGGCTGGGACCCAATACGTGATTGACGGCGGCGCGACATGCGTGTCGACCCCGCCGATATTGATGAACCCAATATGAACGAGCGCACAATGACCTCTGACTCAAACGGCTCATACACACACTTCCCGTCACCGTTGAAGTCGTATTTCTTCAGCATTCTGGCGATCATTGCCTCCGCCGTGCCAGGTGTCTGGCTGGCGTGGCTGGCAATGTCGGCGGCGGGCCTGCAGGGCGTGCCGCTTGCGCTGGCGGCCGCATTGGGGGCCATGGTCCTGAGCGTTGTTTTTTTTGCCGCGCTGGTGGCAATCGGGCGGGCGCTGAAAATCATTAAGTAGTTCGCGTCGCGATGCAGGATCCCGCGGAAGACGTTATTCTGTCAGGACTTCAATAACCCCCGTCTGAGCACTGGCGCGCTTTCATTTGCCCGGCATTTATGGCCGGTGAACAGCCTGGCGCCAATGCTAGTGTTTGAGCCGTTTACATCGCAAATCTGCGAACCATTCATGCATCCCACGATCAGATTTCCATCATGCGAGATCCTGTCTTGAACGCCGGTTTGCTTCCGGCGAGTGGTTTTCCACGCGCACGCAAGATCGCAACTTTGCTGACAATTGGTGCGATAGCAGGTTGCGCGCAGTTGCGCGTGCCCAACGACAGGATCGAGGAGCGGGTGGCCAGCGTTGACGGCGATGCGGTGCGCGGTCGCGAGGTGTTTGTCTCGCGCGAGGCGGGGCATTGCGTCCTGTGCCACGCGGCGCCGGATATTTCGCTGTCGGGCAATATCGGCCCGCCACTTCAAGGCGTCGGCAGCCGATTGTCGGTCGCGCAACTTCGCTTGCGCGTAGTGGATATCACGCGCCTGAATCCCGACGCGGTGATGCCGGCGTTCTATCGCGCAACTGAATTGAATCATGTGGCGCGGCGATACCGGGACCAACCCGTGCTCAGCGCGCGGCAAGTTGAAGACGTGGTCGCATTCCTGGAGACATTGAAATGAATCCGTCGCGTTCAAATCGCCGCCGCGTGCTTGGCATGATGGCCGTCGCCGCGTTAGGCGGCAGTTTGCCCGGCGCCGCCGCAGCGGACGCCGACCCTGCACCGGCACTCATCCGCGACCTGGTTGGCGCATCGCCATTGCGTGAGGGCCGGATCCGCCTCACCATTCCCGAACTGGCCGACACCGGCCATTCGGTACCGGTCGCCATCGAGGTGGATAGCCCGATGACGGCGAGCGATTTTGTAAAAAGCATTCACCTCATCGCGCCGCGAAATCCGCGCCCGCTGGCGGCAAGTGTGATGTTCAGCCCGCTATCGGGGCGCGCCTCGTTTGGCACCCGAATCAGACTGGCGGGCGAGCAGGAAGTGGTGGCGATCGCGCGGTTATCTGACGGTTCGCATTGCCTGGCGCGCGCGAAAGTGGTGGTGACCGTTTCATCCTGCATCGATGGGACCTGACGATGGCGCTTGCGAGACTGAGCGTTCAAGAGAAAGCCACTCGCGGCGAAATCGTGCCGGTGCGCCTGGTGATCCTGCACGCGATGGAATCCGGTTTCCGGCTCGACGCCAATGGCCAGACGATTGCGAAGAATGTGATTCGTGCCATCACGTGCCGCTACGCCGCGCGCGAAGTATGGCGGGCGGAACTTTCCAGCGGCATCGCCGCCAATCCCTATTTTGAATTTTTCGTTCGCGCCGATGTGAGCGGGGATATCGAGGTAGTTTGGGAAGACGACAACAAGGAGAAAGGGTCGATTCGCCAGCGCATTGAGGTTGCGACTTGATGTTGCGCGCAGGCATTGTATTGCTCGGCATCTGCAGTGGTGCGTTCGCGCAAGTGCCGGTACCCCTGAAAGCAGGCAGCGAGTTCCAGTCTCCAGAAATTCGCAAGTTGCAGGCCGACGGGTTTGCCAATCCGGCGATGCTCTGGGTCGCGCAGGGTCGGCAGTTGTGGATGACGCCGCAAGGCGCCACGCGCAAGTCCTGCAATGATTGCCACGGCGCGGCGGAAACGTCGATGAAGGGAGTCGCGACGCGCTATCCGCGGGCCGCGCCGCGTACCGGCCGCGCGCAAAATCTCGAGGGCCAAATCAACGCCTGCACGGTTGAGCGACAGGATGCGCCGGCCCTGGAGGCCGAATCGGATGCGTTGCTGGCACTGACCGCGTTCGTCGCGTTCCAGTCTCGCGGCATGCCCATGAACGTGCAAGTCGACAGCGGGTTGCGCGATACGTTTGATGAAGGCAAGCGCCTGTACAACCAACGCATCGGGCAATTGAACCTTGCATGCCGTCATTGTCATCAGGCCCACTGGGGCAAGCAACTGCTGGCCGACACGCTCAGCCAGGGACACGGTACAGGCTATCCGGCCTATCGTTTCGAGTGGCAAAAGATTGGCTCGCTGCAACGGCGGCTGCGTGCGTGCTATTTTGGATTGCGCGCGGAGATGCCGGAATATGGGGCGCCGGAATTGACGGCGCTGGAGGTGTATCTGGGGTGGCGCGCGAACGGCCTCGCCATCGAGGCCCCCGGCGTTCGCAAGTAACACGTGTGGGGTCAAGTCGGTCAGTTCCCGGCAAAAGAGATACTTGGTTGTTTGATCTGGGTCGATCGTCAGGCAATCATCCGGGCTAGAATTCAATCACACCCAAAAGCCTGAAAGTCTGTCCATCATGTCCCAGCTGTTTTCCCCATTTCAACTGCGAGAACTGTCCTTCCGCAACCGTGTGTTTGTTTCGCCCATGTGCCAATACAGTTGCGCGGATGGTCTGCCGACTGACTGGCATCTGGTGCACCTTGGTTCACGTGCGGTGGGTGGCGCGTCGCTGGTGTTGACCGAGGCTGCTGCCGTGACACCTGCGGGGCGCATTTCGCCGGAAGACGCCGGAATCTGGAATGATGCACAGCGTGACGCGTGGAAGCCGATTGCTGCGTTCATCAAAGCGCAGGGCGCCGTACCCGGCATACAACTCGCACACGCGGGGCGCAAGGCATCCACTTACTCGCCATGGCGAGGTGCCGGCAAGGTCACCGCCGACAAGGGCGGCTGGGACGTGCTGGGGCCGAGCAATATGGCATTTGCCAGCACGTTTCCGGTGCCGCACGAAATGAGCAAGGCGGAACTGGAGGCGACGGTCGAGGCTTTCGTCAACGCGGCAAGGCGTTCGCTGGCGGCGGGTTTTGAAGTGCCGGAAATCCATGCGGCACACGGCTATTTATTGCACGAGTTTTTGTCGCCCCTCTCGAATTCGAGATCCGATCAATACGGCGGCTCGCTCGAAAACCGCATGAGGTTTCCACTCGAAGTATGCGAGGCGGTTCGATCGGTCTGGCCTGCTCATCTGCCGGTATTCCTGCGAATATCCGCAAGCGACTGGAAGGAGGGGGGCTGGGATCTGACGCAATCGATCGAATTCTGCAAGCGCGCCAAGGCGATCGGCATCGATCTCATCGACGTGTCCTCCGGCGGTAATGTGGCCGACGCAAAGATGACCATCCGCCCCGGCTACCAGGTGCCGTTTGCTCGCGCGATTCGTGCTGCCGCGCAGATTCCAACGGGTGCGGTGGGACTGATCACGGAAGCCGTGCAGGCTGAACAAATCGTCGCGGATGGCGACGCCGATTGTGTTTTTCTGGCGCGCGCCTTGCTGCGCGATCCCTATTGGCCGCGTCACGCGGCAGCGGCGCTGGGCGTATCCCTGGAATGGCCGAACCAGTACGCGCGTGCAGGCGTTGGCGCATTTGGCAAATAGCTGGCAGCCTGTCGGACTTGGAAGAAATCCGCTGCAAAATGATCTGGCCGGTGCAGATTTCCTCCAAGTCCGACAGGCTGCTAGTGCAGAATTCATTTGAAAGGAAAACACCATGATTGACCTCTACTACTGGCCGACACCAAACGGACACAAGATCACGCTGTTTCTCGAGGAGGCAAAACTCGCCTACAACCTCAAGGCGGTAAATATCGGCACAGGCGATCAGTTCAAGCCCGCATTTCTGGAAATTTCGCCGAACAACCGGATGCCGGCAATCGTCGATCACGCGCCGATCGACGGGGGCAAGCCGATCAGCGTATTCGAGTCAGGTGCGATCCTGCTGTACTTGGCCGGCAAGACCGGAAAATTCATCGCAAAGGATCTGCGCGGGCAGGTGGAAACGCTCGAGTGGCTGATGTGGCAAATGGGCGGGCTCGGTCCGATGCTCGGTCAAAACCATCACTTTGCCCACTATGCGCCGGTAAAAATTCCGTATGCGATCGAGCGTTACGTGAAGGAAACGTCGCGTCTGTACGGGGTCCTGAACAAGCGTCTCGCGGACCGCGCGTTTATTACCGGCAAGCAGTATTCCATTGCCGACATGGCGGCCTATCCCTGGATCATTCCCGAACGCCAGGGGCAGGACATGAAAGACTTTCCGCATCTTGCGCGTTGGCACGCCGCGATCAAAGCGCGACCGGCCACCAAGCGCGCGTATGCTCGGGCGAAAGAAGTGCGTCCCGACCCGCCGATTGCGATCGACGAGGCGCAACGCAAGGTACTTTTCGGGCAGGACAAAAGCGTTGTTCGATAAACTCGATGCGGTAACGTTGCGGATTTGAATCAATAGCCGCATGACGCTCGACGAATTACGCCGTTACGCGGTTGCCCGCGCATTCGGCCCGCCTGCTGATCTCCTGACTGCGGTTCGCCGGCTCGGATATTTGCAGGCCGATCCGATTCGCGCGCCAGCACGTGCACAGGATCTGATCTTGCGGCACCGCGTGGCCGGTTATCGCATTGATGATCTCGAAAAGGAATTTCCGCGGCTGCCGATTATCGAAGACATGCTGCACAACTACGGCTTTTTCCCCGAGGAGCATCTGGCACTTCTGCATCCGCGCGTCCTGTCTCCTCGCTGGCGGGAATTCATGACCGAACATCAGCCGTTGCGGCGCAAGCTGCTGCGATATTTATCCGAGCAGGAAGAGGCGCATCCGCGCGATGTCGAAAGTGTGTTGGGCGCGGGCGCGCGCATTAACGGTTGGGGCGGCACGTCATCTGCAACCACTCTGATGCTGGAGGCCCTGCACCGCGAAGGACTTGCGCGGGTTCGCCGGCGCGACAAAGGTCTTCGCATCTATGCGCTTGCACCGCCACGTGAAGCCGCGATGTCTCCCATCGCGCGCGCGGATGGACTGATTGCATTGATCGTCAATCTCTATGCGCCGCTGCAGGAACGTTCTCTGATGCGCGTCTTTAGCATGATGGGCACGAACAAGCCCGCGGTCGATTTCGCCAAGCGGATCGAGCTGGCGATCAAACGCGGAACATATCGGCGCGTGACAGTGGATGGGGCGCCCTATATTTGGCCCGCACATGAAGAGATGCCCGAAGCTGCTGACGACAAAGTGCGTTTTCTGGCGCCGTTTGATCCCGTGGTCTGGGACCGGTCGCGCTTTGAACACCTTTGGGGCTGGGCCTACCGCTTTGAGGCGTATACGCCGGCATCGAAACGCAAACTCGGGTACTACGCGCTACCGCTGTTGTGGCGCGAACATATCGTCGGCTGGGCCAATACTTCGGTGACCGCAGGTCAGCTCAACGTGCAGATTGGTTACGCATCAAAGAAGCGGTTGCGCGGAAATACGGCAGCGTTTAGTTCTTCCTTGGAATCCGAGACGGAACGGTATCGACATTTCCTTCTCGCGTCGACTCAGCTGACTCCTTCGGCGCGGCGGCTTTCGCGGCCATGACCTTGCCGGCTTCCTCGACAAAATCGTTGTAGTCCTTGATTGCAACATTGCCGGCGGCAACCATTGCCTGGGCGCTGGCCTGGGCAGCTTTTTGTACGCGTTCGGCCTCTTTTTGCTGGGCCTGCGCGAAGCCTTCCGCGCACTCCTTGAATTTGGCCAGTGCCGCAACGAACGCGGCCATCTGATTTTCGGTGATCCGTTTGGACGTGTCGATCATTGCTGGCCTGGCACAGCTGTGCTTGGCAACTGGCTCTGATGCGGCAACGGGCGCCGTCTGGGCAAATGCGCTGGTGATGGTGGTTGATGCAACGAAAACGATGGCGAGATATTTCATGATTTTTACCTGGTCAAAGAAGTCATGTAAACGAAAAACAAAGCGTCAGCCTGCGCATGAAACCCCGGCTCAGCTGACAGCCTGCTTGGGCGCTATGGCGTTGGCCGATATTCGCGCCAGCCAGCGGCGAATCGAAAGCGAAATGCCTTCCCGGTTCAATCCGCAATCGGCCAGCAATACGGTCGGATCGCCGTGTTCGACGAACTGATCGGGCAATCCGAGTTGCAGCAGCGGCACATTCAGATCCTGCGCGGCAAGTGATTCGGCGACAGCGCTGCCTGCGCCGCCCATCACCACGTTCTCCTCGATCGTAACAAGGTAATCATGGGTGGTGGCAAGCCTGAAAATAAGTTCACGGTCGATCGGCTTTACGAATCGCATATTGGCGACCGAGGCATTGAATTCTTCACCGCAGTCCGTGGCCGGTTTCACCATCGAGCCGAACGCCAGGATCGCGATGCGTTTGGCTTCATAACCCTTGACCTCGCGTACCAGCACGCCCTTGCCAACCGGCAGTGCCACCATTTCAGTTTGCAACGCAACGCCTGGGCCCGCGCCACGCGGGTAACGTATCGCGCTTGGGCTGGAAAGGGTGAATCCCGTGTAGAGCATCTGGCGGCATTCGTTTTCGTCCGCCGGCGCCATCACTGTCATGTTGGGAATGCAGCGCAGGAACGAAAGGTCGAATGCGCCGTGATGGGTTGGGCCATCCGCACCGACCAGTCCGCCGCGGTCGAGCGCAAATACCACGGGAAGATTTTGCAGCGCCACATCGTGGATCAGTTGATCGTAGCCGCGTTGCAGAAAGGTTGAATAGATGGCGACCACGGGCTTCATGCCGTCTGCCGCCAAACCGGCCGCAAAGGTCACCGCGTGTTGTTCGGCAATGGCGACGTCAAAATAGCGGCCGGGAAACTCCTGGGAAAACTTGACCATCCCCGAGCCTTCGCGCATCGCGGGCGTAATGCCAATGAGGCGTTTGTCGGCACGCGCCATGTCGCAAAGCCATTCGCCGAAAATCTGGGTGTAAGTGGGCCTTGGCTTGATGTCCGGGGAAGGGGCTGGCTTCGCAATGCCGATTTTTGGATCAAACTTGCCGGACGCGGCGTGGTAATGAATCGGATCTTCTTCGGCCAGTTTGTAACCCTGGCCTTTGCGCGTAACAATGTGCAGGAATTGCGGGCCGTCGAGCTTTTTGATGTTGTTCAGCGTATCGACCAGCACATCGATGTTATGTCCGTCGATCGGGCCGACGTAGTTGAAGCCGAATTCCTCGAACATGGTGGAAGGCGTGATCATGCCCTTGGCGTGTTCTTCGACGCGCTTGGCGATTTCCTTGAACGTGGGCGTGTGCTGCAGAACTTTTTCGGCGGTCTTCTTGGTGGCCGCATAGAAGCGGCCGGATAACAGCTTGGCCAGATAGTTGTTCAGGGCGCCAATCGATTCCGAGATAGACATGTCGTTGTCGTTCAGAATCACGATCACGTTTTCGCGGCCCACATTGTTCATCGCTTCAAATGCCATGCCGCCCGTGATCGCGCCATCGCCGATGATGGCGATCGATTTGCGCTTCAGGCCCGCCACGCGTGCCGCCACAGCCATACCCAGTGCGGCGGAAATCGAGGTGGACGAATGCGCGGTACCGAAGGTGTCGTACGCGCTCTCTTCACGGCGCGGGAAACCGGCGATGCCGCCTTTCTGGCGCAAATGCGGCATGCCCGTGCGCCGGCCGGTCAGAATTTTGTGCCCGTAAGTTTGGTGGCCGACATCCCACACCAGGCGATCATCGGGCGTATTGAAAACGTAGTGCAGGGCGATGGTCAATTCGATGGTGCCGAGATTCGAGGAAAAATGCCCGCCGGTGGTCGATACTGATTCGACGATGAATTCACGCAACTCAATGGACAGCGGCAGCAGATCGCGCCGCTCGAACTTGCGCAGGTCGACGGGGTCGTTGATTTTATCCAGCAGCGGGTATTTGGAGATCATTCTTGTCTGTATCGTTCCGGATGCGCTTCTGGTTCTAGTACAGGCGCCGAACGATGAATTCGGCCAACTGCCGCAGGCGATCTGCCTTGCCGTCGAACGTGCTCAGGGCATCGAGCGCATCAGCCAGCAATTCATCGGCAAACCGTTTCGCAGGTACCAGTCCCATCAAACTCACATACGTGGGCTTGTTGGCATCCTGATCTTTTCCGGCGGTTTTGCCTAATTTTTCAGTATTAGACTCGCAATCGAGAATGTCGTCCACTACCTGAAACGCGAGTCCCACGCATTTGCCGTATTGGTCAAGCTTCTCGATTTTTTCCGGCGGCAGCGCCTGGCCACACATCGCGCCCAGCAATACCGAGGCGCGAATCAGCGCGCCGGTCTTGAGGATATGCATGAACTCCAGTTCAGGCAACGTAATTTGGCGTCCGACATTGGCCAAGTCGATCGCTTGGCCGCCGGCCATTCCGTGCGCGCCGCAAGCGCGCGAAAAGACCTTCAACATGTCCAGTTGTTGCGATGGGGAATCAGCCAACTGGTGCGCGGACATCAATTCAAACGCCAGTGCCTGCAAGGCGTCACCGGCGAGCAACGCTGTGGCTTCATCGAATTCAACGTGGCAGGTTGGCTTGCCGCGGCGCAGGACATCATCGTCCATGCACGGCAGATCATCGTGGGCCAGCGAATAGGCGTGAATGGTCTCGACGGCCGAGGAGACAATCCGCACCCGTTCAACAGGCGCCCCGCTTATTAGGCCTGCACCATGCGCGAGCATCGGGCGTACCCGTTTGCCGCCGCCGAGTGTGGCGTAGCGCATGGCATCGTGCAGCCGGCGTGGCTCGCTCGCCGAGGGGGGCAATAGCGATTCGAGCGTGCGCTCCATGTCTCCCGCGATCGTGCGGGACCATTCCTGGAAATCGGACATTTTCTTGATGTGGTTTACAACGACAAATCTTTGAGTTCGCCGCCGTCGAGCACCTTGATTTTCTGCTCGGCATCCTTGAGGACGCTTTCGCAGAACTTGAGCAGTTCGGTGCCGCGTTGATAGGCGGAAAGCGATTCTTCCAGCGGCAGCTGGCCGCTTTCCATCTTCTCCACCAACTGGTCAAGCTCGGCCAGCGCGGATTCGAAACTCTTCGGTGTAGCAGTTGTGATTTTGGCCATGAGTGGTGGAATGGAGGCAACGGGCGCGTAAGCGGAAAATCAATCTGAAATCATAGCGTAATCAGGGGTTTCGAGTCCACGATAAAAATGAATCGCCGCGTCTTGCCGAGCGGGCCAAACACCCAATTTCCTTGCCCTTTCAAGGCCATTGGGGCAGAATGCTCATTCCATTTCGTGGGTCTCCGCCAGGAGATTCGTTCTACGGGACGGAGTCTGTAGAGTTAAAAGCTAACAAACTCATTTGCCCGGGTGTTGTTTTTACTTTGGTTGATTCGCCGCTGCTTTCGCCTTATCCAAAAAGCTGCGCGAATAATTGGAGGTAAGGACTATGTCCAAACTGCTCGGTGCGCGAGAACTTTCTCCCGTCGCAACACAATTGCCCATTAGTTGGTATTTTGACCCCGCCATTCACGAGCGGGAGCTTGAGGTATTTTTCAGGAACGGCCCAAGCTACGTCGGCCACGAATTGATGGCCCCGCACGCCAACGATTTTCGCGCGCTGGAAATGACCAACGGCGCCTGGGCGCTCGTCAATAACGGCGCAAATATCGAGCTCGTGTCGAATATCTGCCGGCATCGCCAGGCGGTGATGTTAAAGGGCAGCGGTCAATTGCCAAGCGGCAACATCGTCTGCCCGATTCATCGCTGGACCTATGATGGCGAAGGCAAGTTGCTCGGGGCGCCGCATTTCCCGCAGCAACCCTGTCTCGATCTTCCGCGCAAGAATTTGCAGAAGTGGAACGGCATGCTGTTTCAGGGGCCGCGCGATATTGCCGCCGACCTGGGGCGGCTTGGCTGCGTGAAGGATCTGGATTTCTCCGGCCATGTGCTGAACAAGGTCGAAGTCACCGAATACAATTTCAACTGGAAGACCTTCATCGAGGTCTATCTGGAGGATTACCACGTTGAACCGTTCCATCCCGGTCTCGGCAAGTTTGTCGATTGCGCCAAGCTGGAATGGGAATTTGGCGAGTGGTACAGCGTGCAAACCGTGGGCGTGAACAAGTCCCTGTCGCGCCCCGGTAGTGATGTGTACAAACGCTGGCACGAGATGGTGCTCAATTACCGCAACGGCGAGGCGCCGGCATATGGCGCGATCTGGCTGACTTACTATCCGAACATCATGGTCGAGTGGTATCCGCATGTGCTGGTGATCTCGACGATCATCCCGCGCGGGCCGGAGAAATGCAGCAATGTCGTCGAGTTCTACTATCCGGAAGAGATTGCCCTGTTCGAACCCGAGTTCATTGCAGCCGAGCAGAAGGCCTATGACGAAACGGCCGTGGAAGATGAAGAGATCTGCCAGCGCATGAACGACGGCCGCAAATTGTTGTGGCAGGAAGGCCGTGATGAACAGGGGCCGTATCAATCGCCGATGGAAGACGGGATGGTGCACTTCCATGAATTCATCCGGAGAGAAATGGCGGTGTAGCTCTTGCATATCTCCCCTCCGATATTTCTTCCGGGCTGAATGTAGATGACATCATCCTGGATGTTGGTGGCGGGCGCCTTGTTCGCCACCATGGGTGTTTTTGCCAAATTGCTGGCTGGGCAATTTACCGGTGCGGAGCTATCGCTGTATCGCTCGCTCGTTGGCCTCGTCGCGGTTGGCGCATTCGTGATGTGGAAGCGCAAATCGCTCGCCACATCATTCTGGAAAGGACATTTCTGGCGCGGGTCCACCGGGACTATATCGCTCGTCGCGTATTTCTATGCGATGACTCAGTTGCCATTGGCCACCGCCATCGCGCTCAACTACACGTCGCCGCTCTGGCTCGCACTTCTCTCCACCATTATGCTTGGCGAGCGATTCAAACCCCGGCTCATGATCGCTATCGCGCTTGGTTTTGTCGGTGCGGCACTGCTGCTGCGCCCCACCTTTTCCGGCGCAAACGCGCATGCGGGATTCATTGGCCTTGCCTCGGGTTTTTTCGCTGCTTGCGCGTATGCGAATGTGAAGAAGCTCGGCGATGCTGGCGAGCCCGAGTGGCGCGTGGTGTTCTATTTCGCCCTGGCCGGCATCATGGGCTCGGCATTGACACAAGTCGTGGTCGAGCATGATTTTCATCCGGTGAAAGCGGGCAATATCGGCCTGCTTCTCGGCTTGGGTGTGACTGCAACCCTTGCGCAACTGGCGATGACACGGGCCTATCACAGCGGCAACACGCTGGTGGTCGGGGCATTTGCCTATTCGACGGTGATCTTTGCGAGCCTCGCGGGGATTTTCATCTTCGACGAACTGCTGCCACCGATTGCCTGGGCCGGTATGGCGATCATCATCACCAGTGGCTTGCTGGCAAAAGCAGGGAGCGAGCGCAAGGGCGACAAGCTGCCGGCGTTGCCGGCCGAGGAGGATTAGGGTTTATTGCGAATGTGCAGATCAAAGTCCAGTACTGGCGCGGTCCGCAGGCCGAAATACCACGAAAGAGCCCGCCAGTGCTAGACTCTGGCAACTGTGAAAGTTTGTGCCAGCTCGCGCGAAATGAATCGCAGCACGGGCAAGCAGTTATCATTGCGCGAGTGACCGCACAGGCGCGGCTCAGGTCCATCGGCACGCAGTGGAAATTCAGTATTTGTACAGATCGAAGTCGAAGTTAAACAGGGTCCTTCAACAGCAACCACGGAACACTGGCCACCGCACATGAGCAAACTTGCTGACTCACTGAAACAAGCCGAGGAAATGCGCCGTCGCGGTATTTCGCAGGACGAGCAAAAAAGCGACGTCGGCAAAGCGATCGCGGCTGAGCGCGAAGAAACGCAAAAGGCGCTTGCGCGCGCCAGCGAAGAAAAGGCCCAGCACGACGCGTCCCAAGAGCGCATGCGTACGGAAGAAGAGTTGAAGAGCGTCATCGAGGCACGGGTCGTTGCCTATCACGAGGCAACACGTATTGCGCTCGAGCGTGCCGCCGCCGATGCCGCGGCCGACAATGCGGTGCGTGAACGCATTGCCGCCGAAGAAAAACTCGCCAAGGCCGCGCAGGCTGCACAGGCCGCGGAGGCAGAGTTAAAAGAAAAATCGGCCGCGCGCGAAAAAATCGAGGCCGACCTTACCGCCAAGGCCATGCAACGGCATGAAGAAGAGAAGCGCGCGGCGTTGGCACAGGCCGAGCGCATCGCGTCTGAACAGCGCGCGATCAAGCTCGCCGAAGAACGCAGGGCATCCGAGGCCCGCGCCATTGATGAGGCGTTGGCACGGCTCAGTGAGGAAAAGGAGCTTGAGTCCACGACGCGAGCGATGCTGGCCGCCGAGCAAGCGCAAATGGCACATGCCGGGAAACGCAACTCGGTCGAGAGTGAAGAACGCGCGGCGCGCGAAGCGCGCCTGGCACAGGAAGCTGCGTTGGCCGCGAAGCTGCAGGAACAACTTCAGGCCGAGCACGAGGCGACGATGGCGGCCCAGGCCCGCATCAAGGAAGAAGGCGCGATCGCGGCAAAAGTGCGCGAGCGCGCGGCGATTGAGACCGAACTTCGCGAAGCAGCGGCGGCGCGTGCGGGCATGGAGCAGCAGGCGCGCGGAGCCGCGGAAGCGCGCGTGAAAGAAGAGCAGGCATTGCTGGCGCTCGCCGAGACGCGCAAGAAAACCGAGGCGCAGGCGGCCGCCAAACTTGTCGAGCGCCAGAAAGCGGAAACGCAAGCGCAGGCAGTGGCGACCAAACGCGCCGAGGCTGATCGCGAGGCGGCCCTTGCTGCCCAGCGCAAGACCGAATCCGAGCGCAGTCTTGCCGCCGCCGCCGAGGAGCGCGTCAAGGCCGAGCAGATCGCGCGCAAGGAGCAAAGCGCGCGCGCCGAACAGGAGGCATTGCTGCTCGCCGCCGCTGGCGCTCGCGTGGCGGAGGAAGCAAAACTCAACACCGAAATCGCCGCCACCAAACAGGCGGGGCACGATGCCGCAAGGTTGATTGACGCGCGTCTTGTCGCCGAACGCGAAGCGGTCGCAAAAGAGGCAGAGCGCGCCGATACGCACCGCGTGGCGGTTTCGCTGCTGTCGGATAAGCAAAGCGCGGAGCAGGCACTGGCTTCGGCCGTCGCGGAACGTATGAAAGCGGAACAGGCCGCGCAGCGTGACGCGGCAGCGTTGGCGATGCAGGAGAGCGCCTTGCGTGAAGCGGCTGAGGGCCGGGCCAAGGCCGAGGCCGCACTGCACAATGAAGTTGAGTCGCGCAAGCAGGCCGAAGCAAAAGCGGCGACCGAGGCCAAACGGCGACTCGCGGCGGAACAGGAGGCCGTCGCGGCGCTGAATCGCAAGGTCGAGGCCGAGCGCGTTGCAAAGCAGGCAGCCGCAGACAAAGCCGCGGCCGAAACCGCGTTGGCGGCAACGGCGATCGAGCGCACGCGCGCGGAAAAGCTCGCGCAGACTGCGGCGGATGAGCGGACCAAAGCGGAAAAGGCGCTGCAAGACGCAGCCCGGACGCGTACCGCGGATGAGCAAGCCTTGCGCGAGGCAGCGGAAGCGCGGGCCAGGTCAGAGACCACATTGCACAGTGAAATTGAGTCGCGCAAGCAGGCCGAAGAGAAAGCCGCTGCCGAAGCCAAACGGCGGCACGCGGCGGAACAGGAAGCCGTTGCGGCGCTGAATCGCAAACTCGAGACCGAGCGCGTTTCAAAGCAGGCGGCAGGCGACAAAGTTACGGCCGAAACCGCGTTGGCAGCGGCGGCGGCCGAACGCACGAGTGCCGAGAAGCTCGCACAAACCGCGGCGGATGAGCATGCCAAAGCTGAAAAGGCGCTGCACGAAGCGGCCAATGCGCGCGTTGCCAATGAGCAGGCATTGCGCAAAGCAGCGGAAAGCCGGGCGGCCGCGGAGGCCGCGTTGCAAGGCGAGATTGAATCGCGGAAACGCGCCGAAACGGACGCTGCGGCTGAGGCCAAACGGCGTGAAGCAGCCGAGCGGGAAGCGGCTACGGCGCTCAACCTGAGGGTCGAAGCCGATCGCGTGGCACAGAAAGCGGTGGCAGACAAAGTTGCCGCGGAAGCAGCGCTCGCGGCCTCGGCAACCGAGCGGGCGAGCGTGGAAAAACTCGCGCAGCGCGCGGCGGAAGATCTGCTCAAGTCGGAAAAGGCGCTGCGTGAAGCAGCCGATGCGCGTGCTGCGAGCGAACATGCCTTGCAGGAAGCCGCCAGGGCACGCGAGGCAGCCGACGCTGCTGCGTCCGCGGAATCTGCGCAGCGCGCTGCCGCCGAAGCCGCGGCGACCACCGCCGCGAGCGAACGCGCCGACGCCGATCGCGCCGCCATAAAAGCCGCGGAAGCGCGGCACGCCAACGAGGTGGGACTCGCTGCATCGCTCGCCAAGCGCGAACAGGCCGAGGAGAGTGGCCGCGTCGCCGCCGTCGAGCGAGCCAAGGTCGAGCGCGCTGCGCGTGAAGCCGAGGAAGCGCGTATCAAGAATGAAAAATCATTTGCCCAGGCCCAGGACGCGCGCCGTGGTGCGCGGGCGGTTCTCAAGGATGAGCTTGCGCGGAAGAAAGCGTTTGCACGGCAAATGGTGGAAGCGCCCATGCCGGCCGGCATGGGTGATGCCGAAAGTGGCGATGCGGCGCATGTTGATTCCGCGCCCGCCGAGTTCGCGCAAGCGCAATCGTCCGTGCAACCACAACGGCGTTCCCGATTCGGCTGGTTGGCAGCGGCGAGCGTCGTGATTGCTGCCGCGGGCGGCTACTGGCTTGGCAATTCGCAAGTAACCGAGACTATTGAGCTGGCACCTGCAACCGTGAAGACAACGGCAACGATTCCGGCAATGCCTGCCCAGCCGGCTTTACCGGCAGGTGCCGCGTCTGCATTGTCGATCGGCGCCGAGCCGGTCGAATTGCGACTGGCGCGTATGTTGGGACCCGGAAAATAGATTCCTGTGCTCGACTCCTTGTTGCTGAGCGGGGAGCGGGAATTGACGGAATGCGGAAAGGTCGGGAAACAAACGCTAGCCCTGGCGGACTTCGCAGGCCGAAAATGGCCTGGAAGCCTCGTCAATGCTGGAGTTTATCGGCGACGGCAGCCGAAAACCCGTCAACGCGTGGTACGTATCCCGACGCGCGATGGAATTTCCCGCGCATACCTGATGTCTGATGTTGGCTGCAAGGTGACGGCAATGTCTCACCGGCAACGTGAATTTTCCGCGCTGTTCCGCGACATAATTGGCCTTTCATTTTCCGGGCTGGACTTCGCATGTTGATTAGTACGCACGACCTTTCGCTGCACCTGAGCGATCCACAATGGGTCATTTTCGATTGCCGTCACGATTTGGGGGATGCCGAAAGAGGTGAGCGGCTGTATCGGCAGGGCCATCTTCCCGGTGCGCATTTCGCACACCTCGACACCGATCTGTCTGGTGAAAGAAACGGCAGCAACGGGCGCCATCCGTTACCGCCACCGGCGGTGTTTGCGGCCTTTCTGGCGCGTCATGGTGTAACCAATACCTCCGCCGTCGTTGCGTATGACGATGTCGGTGGGCCTTACGCGTCGCGCTTGTGGTGGATGGCGCGCTGGATCGGGCTTCGGCATGTGTACCTGCTCGACGGCGGACTTCCGAAATGGATTGCCGAGGCGCGCGCGCTCTCGACGGATGTTCCCATTCCGCAGCCGGTTGCGCTGCAAGCCAGTTTTGATCCAGTGATGCTGTGCAGCGCTGCCGAAGTTCAAGCGCATCTCAACGATCCTGGATACCGATTGATCGATGCGCGCGCGCCGGAACGTTATCGTGGTGACGTGGAGCCCCTCGATCCGGTGGCGGGCCATATTCCCGGTGCGATCAATCGCTTCTACAAGTTAAACCTCGAGGATGATCTGACCATGCGTCCGGTGGCGGAGATTCGTGATGAATTTCTCAAGTTGGCGCCGAACACCAGGCCGGAAAATGTGTTCCACCAATGTGGCTCCGGCGTCACGGCGTGCATGAATATCTTTGCCATGGAGTATGCCGGCCTCAAGGGGTCGAAATTGTTTCCCGGTTCGTGGAGCGAGTGGGTGTCTGATCCATCGCGACCAATTGTCGGGAAGGGAAATTAGTACGAATGAAGTGGGTGCGTCGGCCTGCGATCATCCTGGCGGACGGCCGCTCTGGCGATCGGCGCTGGCGGTTTCGCGCAGGCGCAAACTCTCACGCCGGGCGCCAATCTGGTGATCGAAGGTATTCCGCCAATTTCCGATGACCTGGTCGCTAAAGTTGCGCCGTATACCGAATTCAGGCCTTCCACTTTGGTCGCGTGGCATCCCGCCAAACCGGGGGTCCTGATTCTCAAGCCGGCGACGAATACCGAGCAGCTTTATTTTGTCGCATCACCCGGCAGCGAGCCGGAGCAATGGACGGATTTTCCGGATGCAGTGGCCGGGGCCACGTTTCAGCCGAAGAAGGGCGAGTACATCCTGTTCGAAAAAGCCAGTGATGGCGATGAAGTATTTCGCATTTTTCGCATGGATATTGCCACAAGGGCCGTGACGCCAATCTCGACAGAAAATGAGCGTGCATCCCCCCCATCGTGGAATCGCAAGGGCGATCGCATCGTTTACACGACGGTGGCAATTGACCGTCAAAATGCCGCAAGAAGGGCGGTCACCAAGTTGTACATTGCGAACCCGCTGAATCCGGCTGGCACGCGGCACATCGCTACCTTTGACCGCGGTGGCGTGGGCGAATTCCGTTTTTCGCCCGACGACCGCAAGCTTGTCTATCAGGAATACATTTCGGTGACCGAATCGCATATCTGGTTATTGGATATCGCCGGCGGCGAAAAAAAGCGCGTCAGTCCACCGAAGAAAACCGCCGCACCGGCGTATTACGGCAGCCCGCGATTTTCGAAAGACGGCAAGGGCCTCTATGCAGTGTCTGATCGGGACAGTGAATTTCGCCGCCTGATTTACATTGACCTCGCCACGGGAAAAGAGACTGGTCTTACTGCCGGGCTCAAGTTTGACGTGGATGCTTTTTCCATTTCCTATCCCGCCAAACGCATTGCGCTGATTACCAGCGAAAGCGGTTCCAGCGTGTTGCGGTTCCTTGATCTGGCGACGGGCAGGGAGTTGCCGCGCCCCGCATTGTTGCCGGGCGAGATTTCAGGCCTGCGTTGGCGTGGCGCCGGCGATGATGACGCGGAGGGCGAAGACTTTGGCAAGGAACTCGCGTTCAATGTAACGTCGTCGCGCTCGCCGGGTGACGTGTATGCGTTTGACCTGGAAAGTACGCGGATTCATCGCTGGACCAATAGCTTGAGCCCGACACTGAATCCCCTGGACTTCGTCGAGCCCAGGCTCGCACATTGGAAGAGCTTTGACGGACTGGTGATTTCCGGATTTGTCTATCAACCGGAGGCGAAGAAATTTCCTGGCAAGCGGCCGGTGATTATTGACATTCATGGCGGTCCGGAGAGCTTGGCACGCCCGGGATTTCTCGACCGTGACAACTACCTCGTCAATGAACTCGGGGTGGCGATGATCTTCCCGAACGTGCGCGGCTCCGGCGGATTCGGCAAGACGTTCGTCGCGCTGGATGACGGCACCAAGCGCGAAGATTCGGTCAAGGATATCGGCGCGCTGTTTGACTGGATCAACGAGCAGCCGGACCTGGACGCGTCGCGAATTCTCGTGCAGGGCACCAGCTATGGCGGCTATATGAGCCTCGCGGTCGCGATGCATTATTCGGACCGAATCACCGGTGCCATCGACGTGGTGGGCATCTCCAGCTTCGTGACCTTCCTTACCAACACCGAGAGCTATCGCCGCGATCTGCGACGCGCAGAGTATGGCGATGAACGCGATCCTGCCATGCGTGCATTCTTCGAGAAGATTTCTCCGCTGAGTAATGCGGAAAAGATCAGGAAGCCGCTGTTTGTGGTGCAAGGCAGGAACGATCCGCGCGTCCACTACTCAGAAGCCGAGCAGATTGTCGCGCAATTGAAAAAGCATAAAACGCCCGTATGGTTCCTGATGGCCAATGATGAGGGACACGGCTTTGCGAAAAAAGAAAATGCGGACTACATGTTCTATGCGCAGATCAAGTTCATTGAACAGACACTTCTGAAGTGAGCAACACAAGGCAGGGTTCTGACTCGAAAACGCTTGTAGCCATGATTCGCGTTGCCCTGCATGTGAAGGGTAAAAGCTGATGCTTGCCGATGCGGTACTGGCGTTCCATATGCTGGTCGTGCTGTTCAATCTCGGCGGCTTGTTCGCTATTGTCGTTGGTGGCTTGCGCGAGTGGAAATGGATTCGTCATCGCGGTTTTCGCATTTCGCATCTCTCGCTGGTGGCGCTGGTGGCGCTGGAAGCGCTATTTGGGATTACTTGTCCGCTGACGGCTCTGGAAGATGCGTTGCGCGCGAGGGAGACAACGCAGACATTCATTGGTCGCCTCATGATCGCACTGATCTACTATGACGCCCCGCCTTGGGCTTTCACCGCGATGTACACGGCGTTCCTTGGGCTGGTGTGGTGGGCCTGGAGGCGTTGGCCCGCGAAATCATAGTCCCTTAGTTGCCGGCCCCGGAGCTGGTCCCGGCTGCATTTTTCTTTGCACCCAATTTTGATTCGGTGCCATTCATCAGCTTGCGGATATTCTCCTTGTGCCGCCACACTAGCAGCGCCGACATGAAAATCACCGCCGGTAGCGCGGCCGACGCGCCGAAAAGAAAAAAGCCGTAAAACGGCGCAAACACCGAAGCAACAATAGCGGCCAACGAAGAATAGCGAAAAAAAACCGCGATGATCAGCCACGTTGCAAGTGTGGCCAATCCCAGCCACAGGTTGATCGCGATCAGGATACCGAGTGCCGTCGCGACACCTTTGCCGCCGAGGAATTTGAAAAAAACCGGAAACAAGTGGCCGAGGAACACCGTGATCGCCACGGCGGCGATGGTGGTTGGCGTGAGGCCGAAGTCGACCGCGAATTTCTGCGCCAGCCAGACCGCGAACCAGCCTTTGCCTGCATCACCGGCAAGTGTAAGGATGGCAGCGAGTTTCTTGCCCGTGCGCAGCACATTGGTGGCGCCCGGGTTGCCCGAACCATAGCTATGCGGATCGGGCAGGCCCATGGCCCAGCTCACGATAACGGCGAACGAGAGTGACCCAATCAGGTACGCAAGGAGAATGGCGATTACGGAATTTGTCATGCCCATACTCTACAATACTTTACATGGACATCATCTTCATCCGCGAGCTGCGCGCCGATGCCTGGATCGGCATTTACGAGTGGGAAAAACTGCGTCCGCAGACACTGGATTTCAATCTGGAAATTGGCCTTGATACACATCGCGCCGGCGAGAGCGACAACATTCGAGATACCGTGGACTACGGCAAGGTGGTCGAACGCATCCGCGCGGACTTGAAGGATCAGCATTTCAAATTGCTGGAGGCGCTGGCGGAGCATATTTCGCAAGTCGTCCTGCATGACTTCAAGGCGCAGTGGGTAAAGGTCAGCGTGGCCAAGATCGCGCACATGCGCGGCGTGAAGCTGGTTGGTGTGACCATCAGCCGGTCGCGCGATGTTATTGAGCCATCGTCGTCATGATCAAGTGGATCGTGCTGCTGGCGATTGCCGTGATTGTGCTCGGATTTCTCGGGCCCCATTTGTCACGAATCGGCCTCGGGCGATTGCCCGGCGACCTTCGATTCCGCAAGAATGGCCGCGACTATTACCTGCCGATCACGAGCACAATCGTGTTGAGCCTGCTGTTGACGCTGCTGGCGCGATTGATCTGATCAGTCGGTAAGCGCGACCGACACCAGTGCCGGCTTCACTACCCGCAAGACTTCCTGCGGCGCAATTCCCACCAGAAAGCCGCGCTTGCCGCCGTTGATATAAATCTTCCCGATGTCGAGGATGGTTTTTTCCATGTACACCGGCATCGGTTTGCGCAAACCGAATGGCGAGCAGCCGCCCACGAGATAACCGGAATGCCGCTGCGCGTCCTCAGGCGTGCAGGGGGCAACGCGCTTCACGCCAATCTGCCGCGCCAGTTCCTTCGTGCTGACCTTGCAATCGCCGTGCATTAACACGCAAAGCGGCAGGCGCTTGTCGTTCTCGAAAATCAGCGTCTTCACGACATGGTGCTCGTCGACGCCAAGAGTCGACGAAGAAACGCCGGTGCCACCGTGTTCGACATACTCGTAGACATGTTCGGTGTATTCCACGCCATGCAGTCTTAGCAGGGCGGTTGCGGGGGTTTCGGATGGTTTGCTCATGGAGGAATGACGGTGAACTGCAGATGGTGACAACAGGAGACATCAAACTCCAGCATTGGCGGGCATCTCCAGGCAAAAAAGCGCCAGACGCCGCACCAATGCTCGAGTTTTGACATTTCAATCTATGCCCGCGGATGATGCTGCGCGTGAATCAGTTTGAGCCGCTCGCGTGCGACATAAGTATAAATCTGCGTAGTGGTGATGTCGGCGTGCCCGAGCAGCAACTGCACCACGCGCAAGTCAGCGCCGTGGTTGATGAGATGGGTGGCGAAAGCGTGGCGCAGAGTATGCGGGGAAATCGGCACGCGGATGCCAGCGGTCAAGGCATGGCGCTTGATCAGGTGCCAGAACATCTGCCGCGTCATGGCGTGACCACGGCTGGTCACGAACAGGTCGTCGGATTTCTGTCCGTTGAGGATTTCGATTCGCGCACTGGTGAGATATTGCTGGATGACATCAGCCGCCGATTCACCCAGCGGCACCAGGCGTTCTTTCGAGCCTTTGCCCATCACCCGCACTACGCCCATTTCAAGGCTCAGTTGCGCGACCTTGAGGGTTACCAGTTCAGTCACCCGCAAGCCGGAGGCGTACAGCGTCTCCAGCATGGCTTTGTCGCGCAGTCCTAACGCGATATGGGTATCAGGCGCAACGAGCAGCGCGTCCACGTCGTGTTCGGAAAGCGATTTTGGCAGCCCGCGCGTGAGCTTCGGCGATTCCAGGCGCAGGCTCGGGTCGTCAGTGACAAGTTTTTCCTGAATCAGGAATTGATAGAACCTCTTCATCGCGGAAGTGAGCCGCGCGGTGGATCGCGGACTGGCATGGAGTCCTTCGACGCGGTGTGCCAGAAACGCCTGCAGGTCCTCGGCACCAGCTTGATCGATTGGTGCGCGTGAAGATCGCTTCAGCCAATCATCGAGTTGCAAGATGTCGCGCCGATAGCTCTCAATGGTATTTTTGGCGAGGCCATCCGAGAGCCACAGACTGTCGGCGAATTGATCGATCAAAGGGTCGCTGGATTCCATTGGCTAAAGCAACAATGCACCCTCATGCTTCAGCAGCCATTGCTTGATCGCCAGCGGATTCTCCAGTTTGCCGCCCATGAACCCGCCAAGGCCACCGTTGGCGGCGATGATGCGATGGCATGGCACGATTACCGGAATCGGGTTCTGGCCGCACGCCGTGCCGACGGCGCGGGCCGATGAGCCGATCGTTGTGGCGAGTTGGCCGTAGGTGAAGGTCTGGCCGGGAGGAATTTTGCGCATGCCCTGCCATACGTCAACTTGATGCTTGGTGCCGGAAAGTTTCAGCGGCAGGTCAAACTCGACACGGGGATTATCGAGGTACGCCATCAACTGCACGCAGGCGAGGTGCGCGATCGTGTTGGCCTTTGGCACCTTGACTGGAACATTGGCGGGAAGGAAATGTACGCCGAGCAAGTGCTTGTCGTCCGCGATGATGCCGAGCGTGCCGAACGGCGCCTTCAGGCAGGCATCGAAGACGTGTCTGTCGTTGGTATTCATAGGGCGATGGTTTGCGTGATATCGACACCCGGCAGCGTGCGCGTGATCAGCGCCGCCACCTCGGCCGCGACCACCGGGGTGATGGTCGCCCCCGGATGCCGCACGCGGTTGCAGGTGATCAGACCGCGTTGGCGGAGGATTTCCTTGCGGATGGCGAGCCCCGGCTGCTGTTCGAAAGTGATCAGTGCCGCAAAGCGGGCATACAGCGCGTGCACGCGATCAAAGTCATTTGCCTGAGCAGCATCCAGCAGCGCGCGCAACACCTCGGGAAACGCGAAACCGGTATTGAATCCTTCCGATCCCGCCTCCAGGTCGAATGGCGCGTACAGGGCACCGAGTCCGCTGAGAATCGGAACAGGCCGGGATAGTCCTGCCCGCAGCGCGCGAATTTTTGCCGGCGTCGGCACCGCTTCCGCCTTGATGCAGGCAATCGACGCGACTTCTTTCACGATGCGCAGGATCAGCGGCGCGGACATGTGCACGTCAGTCGAGGCGGGATGGTCTTGCAGCACGATCGGCAGGCGCATGCCCTCACCGATGCGACGGTAGTACTCGACGATGCGTTCGTCGTTGGGAACGGGTTCCCTGGCAGGTGTCACCATCACCGCGTCGGCGCCAAGATCTTCCGCCATGCGCGAAAGGAATGTCGCCGCCGCGGTGCCCGTGTGGCTGGTGCCGACGATGACGGGGATGCGCCGCCCACCTGTTGCAACGGTCGCAACCGCCGATTTGATCAGGGTTTCACGTTCATGGTCGCTGAGCCGGTTGGATTCACCCAGCACGCCGAGGATGGTGATGCCATCGACTTTGAGCGCCACCATGAACTCAATCATGCGTTGCCACGACGCGAGGTCGAGGCTTTCATCATCGTTAAACGGCGTGGCAAGGATCGGGATCACGCCGGAAAATTTTTGTTGCGCCATTCAGGGGCTCCTTAGTGGGCCAGAAATTTCGTCACTGACGATTATGCCAGCCGGGAACATCGTCTCCGCGGCTGTCGCGAAACGAGCCGCCGTGGAAGGTCCCGGCCGTTGACGCATTGCGGCGCGTTGGGCAACGGATGCCCGATCGTTGCGCTGCAACAATTTAGGGGCATTTCATCTACTCCGACCTTTCCTGCGGCGGCACAGGTTTGTTGCGAAAATGCCACGAACCAAAGGTTAATCAACTCATATAGATGACCTACTTGACTTTGGCAAAATCAATGCATAAAGTGCGCAATTGGTTGTCCGGCCCGATTGACATTCCGGGCATGACGGATCTGCGCGGTGCGCACTGAAGATAGCCAGTGAACGGTGCGAATGGTCAGCGCGTGGTCGCATCAGGTTCCTGAAAACAGTTTCACCTGTTTCTTTGGAGTGGTCGCAATTGATGGGCAAAATCAGCTGGCGCACCGCTTGTCCGGTAGTGCGCGTGCTAACTAACAATTACATGGACGAGGAGAAATGCATGAAACACACCAGAAACGCAAGCAAGTCTGTGGGTGTCCGGCATCGCCTGCTGCCCGCAGTGTCAACAATTGCCGCACTGGTTGCGGGAATCGCCCATGCGCAGCAAGCGCCAAGTCAGGCACCCCGGCCTGAAGCATCGGACACGCTGGAGACAATTAATGTCACGGCAACCAAACGCAGCGAGCCTCTGCAATCCGTGCCGATTGCCATTTCTGTCATTAGCGGCGAGAGCCTTGAGCAGGCAAACCTCAATACGTTGGGCGCGATCACGTCGCAGGCGCCGACAGTCAATTTTCGCGCCAACGCGTCCAACAAGGACACTTCACTATTCATTCGCGGCGTGGGTACCATTTCGACTTCGCCGGGTGTGGAGCCTACGGTATCAACAGTCGTCGATGGCGTGGTGTACGCCCGTCCGGGGCAGGCGACACTCGACCTGATGGAGGTAGAGAGGATAGAAGTGCTGCGTGGGCCACAGGGCACCCTGTTTGGCAAGAATGCGTCGGCGGGCGTGATCAATATCGTGTCCAAACCGATTTCGTCGAGCACCGAAAAGTTTGTGGATGTTTCATTTTTTCAGGGCGGCGAGAAACGCCTGCGCACAGGCGCTTCGGGCGAACTCAGCCCCGGACTGCTCGGCTCGATTGCGGCGCTCATTGGCCAGTACGATGGCAATATCGACAACATTACCCTCGGCGAAAAAGTGGGAGGCTATGATCGCAAAGGCGTACGCGGCAAGCTTGAGTTCACCGCCAGCAAGGACATAAAAGCAACCGTGATTGCCGATTATTCCAAGGCCGACGATACCGGTTCGCGTGGACCGTTCGTACGCGCGACGGGTGTCATTCCGGCCGCCCTCCTCCCAATCGTTCCGGGTCTTGAGAATCGCAGTGTCGCGACCGATGTGAAGGAGCGCGTCGATGACACCAATTCGGGGCTTTCCGCACAGCTCGATTGGGGGCTGGGTGGGGCCACGCTGACTTCCATCACTGCCTGGCGCGAATGGAAAAATATCCAGTTCCAGGATATTGACGGCACAGGGACGGTGAACAACCAGATCGCATCGCTGGGCGATCGCGGGCAATTAAAATCCGAACAGATTTCGCAGGAGCTGCGAATCGCTTCACCGACCGGCACGTTTTTCGAGTATGTCGGCGGCCTTTTCTACATGCGCACCAAGACCGATGAGGTGTATCGGCGCGATGTCAAACGCTGCAATGGAACGTTGCCGAATCTGCCATCGGGCATCACGCCTTGCGCAGCGCTACTTCTCGACAACGGTGTCGCGACCTATGGCACATTGGGCAAGAGCGGTTCGCTGTTTGGTGAAAGCAAGTTGAATTTCAGCCCGACGCTACGCGGCATCCTTGGGCTGCGATATACAAAGGATGACTTGTCCTATTACCATGGCCGCGTCTCCACCGCGGCCGCGCAAATTCCGGGTGTGCGTGTCACTCGCGCCCAAACCACTGGGGACACCAGCCAGAATGGCGTCTCCGGTCGCATCGGGCCGCAGTTCGACCTGAGCAAGGACGCAACGATTTACGCCACCTATTCCAAGGGATACAAGGGGCCGGCCTTCAACGCGTTTTTCAACATGTCGGCAATTGACGATTTTGCGCTGGCACCGGAAAAATCCACGGGCTATGAGTTAGGTCTGAAATCGACGTTGCTCAACAATCACTTGCGACTGAATCTGGCCGCGTTCGATACCAAATACTCCGGCTATCAGGCCAATTTCCCGGACCTCGTCAGTGGGACGGTTGTCACGCGCTTTATCAACGCGGGCGATGTATCGACCAAAGGTTTCGAGGCTGATTTCGAGGCCAAGCTCTCCAGGCAATTTACGTTGTCCGGTGCGGTCGCCAATACGCGGGCACGGATAGACCGGTTCAATTGCCCGGTTGGCGCGACCTGCCCGAATCTCGATGGCGCACCATTGCCGTCCGCGCCTGACTGGAAGACAAACGTCCGTGCAAACTACAAGATGGATGTGGGCAGTGGGCTGAAGCTCGATTTGGGAGCCGACTATAGCTGGCAAAGCAAAGTGCAATTTGACCTTTCCACGTCGACCAATACGCTTCAGGCCGCGTACGGAATCGTCAATATGTCGGTTGCGTTGTCGAATCCGGCTGGGGGTTGGCGCGTGGCGCTGCTTGGGAAAAACCTGGGTGACCGTTCTTACGCGGCATTCTTCCTGTCTGGTGCGAATACGCAACGTTCCGTGCCGCGCGATGACCAGCGTTACTTCGGTATCAACGCGCGCCTCGACTTCTAGTATTTTCTGGAGCTGCATGAGTCTGGCGGGCGCCGCAGGCTTGGACGCTCGTCAGATTCCCAATCGCGGGCGTGGCGGGGATAGAATTCCCGTTCCCGCCGGTTTTACCCCATAGGCCATCAGTGTCCGCAAAACCACCCCGACGTTCGTTGGAGTCGCTACGTAGCCAGCGCTGGCTGGCGAAAGACGACATGCGTTCCTTCGCCCACCGTCAACGGTTGCAGCAGCGCGGCTTGCGGCGCGAAGAATTTCTCGGTCGCCCGGTCATTGCCATCGTCAATACCTGGTCGGATCTGTCGCCTTGCCATGCCCATTTGCGAGAACGTGCGGATGCGGTACGGCGTGGCATCCTGCTGTGCGGCGGCTTTCCAGTGGAACTCCCCGCATTGTCGCTTGGCGAAGTCATGGTCAAACCAACCACGATGCTGTACCGGAATTTTCTCGCCATGGAAACCGAGGAACTGCTGCGGTCGCATCCCGTGGACGGTGCCGTCTTGCTCGGAGGATGCGACAAGACGACGCCCGGCTTGCTGATGGGCGCGATCAGCATGGATATTCCTGTCATTTTCTGTCCAGCAGGGCCGATGCTGAATGACCGCTATAAAGGACAATCGGTCGGGGCCGGCACACACACCAAGAAATTCTGGGACGAGTACGTTGCCGGCAACATTGATCAGCCGGAGTGGATCCGGCTTGAAGCCAAGATGACACGCTCGCCCGGTACCTGCAACACCATGGGCACCGCCAGCACCATGACCTCGATAGCCGAGGCGATGGGTTTCACGCTGCCGGGAGCCACCAGTATCCCGGCGATGGACGCCAGCCACGAGCGCATGGCCTCGGCGTGCGGCGCCCGCATCGTCGACATGGTCTGGGAGGATTTGAAGCCTTCGGGATTCTTCAGCCGCGGCTCGCTCGTCAATGGCGTTGCCGCCTACATGGCGCTGGGTGGCTCGACCAATGCCGCAATTCATCTGGTGGCGATTGCCGGTCGCGCAGGCCTGACGCTCACATTAGCCGAAATGGACGAGGCGGCGCGGCGCATTCCCGTCATCGCCAACCTGTTTCCTTCTGGCGACAAGTTGATGGAAGATTTTTTCTACGCAGGCGGCATGCCTGCGTTGTTGCAGGAAATCCGCTCGCATCTAGAGCTTGATACGCTCACTGTCACCGGAAAAACGCTCGGCGAGAATATCGCCGGTGCGGAATGCGCGGACCCTGACGTCATCCACGGTATCGACCGTCCGGTTGCCGTGGGAGCCGCGCTGGCGGTGCTGCACGGCAATATTTGTCCCGAGGGCGCGGTAATTAAGCCTTCCGCCGCGAGTACAAAATTCTTCACGCACCGTGGCAAGGCGCTGGTGTTCGACTCCAACGCGCAGATGATGTCAGACATTCACCGGCCCGAGTTGGACGTGGATGAGAATACCGTGTTGATTCTGAAGCACGGCGGCCCGGTCGGTGCGCCCGGCATGCCTGAATGGGGAAATTTGCCGATCCCGAAAAAGCTGCTGCAGCAGGGCGTGCGTGACATGCTGCGTATCTCGGACGCGCGCATGAGCGGCACGCATTTCGGCAGCTGCGTGGTGCATGTGTCTCCCGAGGCGGCGGTCGGCGGACCGCTGGCGCTGGTTCAGACCGGCGATATCGTTGTGCTGGATATCGCGGCGCGCACCTTGAACGTGGAAGTCACCGATACGGAACTTGCCCGCCGGCGTGCCGCATGGACAGCCCCTGTGTGCAGCTACGAGCGCGGCTTCACCCGTCTATATATTGAACATGCGACACAGGCCCATGAAGGCTGCGATTTCGATTTTCTCATGGGCAATGCAGCAACGCCCGAACCCCCCATTTACTGAGGCCATCATGGATCCGTTTAACAACCCATTCCGCGCGCTGCTCGCGCAGCCCAGTATCCCGCTTGGTACCTGGCTAATGTCCGGTACCGCCTCCACCGCTGAAGCGATGGGTTGCATTGGTTTTGATTGGCTGGTCGTCGACATGGAGCATGTGCCGATCGACTACAAGGATACTTATCACATCCTGCAGGCGATTGCCGGTACTCGGGCCACACCAGTGATTCGCCTCGCCTGGAACGACATCGTGCTCGTCAAGCGCGCGCTGGACATAGGTGCGCAGACCTTGATGTTTCCGTTCGTGCAGAACGCCGATGACGCACGGCGCGCGGTGGCGTCGACGCGCTATCCGCAACCCGGCGACCAGACGCCCGGTACGCGCGGGTTCGCGGCCATGCATCGTGCCAGCCGTTACGCGACGGCAGCCGACTACGGCAAGCACGCCAATGAAGGCATCTTCCGCATGATTCAGCTGGAAACGCCAGACGCCATCGAGCAGTTGGAGCAAATCGCGGCGGTCGAGGGTGTCGATGCGCTGTTCATGGGGCCGGGGGACCTGTCTTCCGCCATGGGCCAAATCGGCAACATCGCCCATCCCGAGGTGCAGGCCGCCCTGAAAGACGCGGCGGTGCGTGCAAAGAAAATCGGCAAGCCCATCGGCATTGTCGGGCCGACACCGGAAATGGTTCAGCAGTTCATCGAGTATGGCTACAGTTATGTTGCGGTGGCCTCCGACATGGGCATGATGATGCGGCAGGCCAACGCGTTCTTCGCGGCGATGAAGCCGGCGTTGGCGAAATCGATCAACACCGGCGTTTATTGAAGCCGAAGGCGCGCATATGTCCGGCGTCAAATTCGAGCAAGTCACCAAGGTTTACGACAACGGCGTCAAGGTCGTGCAGGGCATCGACCTGGAAATTCACCGCGGTGAGTTTGTGGTCTTTGTCGGTCCGTCGGGTTGTGGCAAATCCACGCTGATGCGTATGGTCGCCGGGCTTGAGGCCATCAGCAGCGGCGCCATTTCGATTGAAGATCGCGTGGTGAATGATTTACCGCCGCGTGAACGCGACATCGCCATGGTGTTCCAGGATTACGCGCTGTATCCGCACAAGAACGTGTTCGACAATCTCGCCTTTGGCCTGAAACTGCGCAAGTTCCCCGCGGCCGACATCGACAGACGGGTGAAAGAGGCGGCGGCGATTCTGAAAATCGATCATTTGCTCGATCGCAAGCCCCGTGCGCTCTCCGGCGGGCAACGGCAACGCGTGGCGATGGGCCGTGCGATCGTGCGCCAGCCAAAGCTGTTTCTATTCGATGAACCGCTATCAAATCTGGATGCACTGTTGCGCTCGGAAATGCGGACCGAAATCAAGAAGCTGCACCAGCGCATCGGCGCGACCACCATTTATGTCACCCACGATCAGGTGGAGGCGATGACGCTCGCCCAGCGCATCGTGGTGCTGTCGGGCGGCAACATCATGCAGGTTGGCACCCCTGATGAAATTTATAACCAGCCGGTATCGAAGTTCGTGGCGGGCTTCACCGGTTCACCACCGATGAATTTCCTGACCGCTACCGTTGCGATCGATGAAGGCAAGGCTTGTGTCGCACTGGGGAACAGCGCGCAACGACTTGCGCTGCCGGTGCACGAGGATTACTACCGCACGCTCGCCGGACGCGCGGTCACCTTTGGCATTCGCCCGGAAGATATCGGCATCGAGCGGACGGGAAGCAACGATGTGCGACTGGATGCGAGGGTGGTAGTGATCGAGCCGCTTGGTGCGGAAACCCTGGTGACGCTGGCCTGCGAGGGCGGCGAATTAATTGGTCGCCTGCCTCCCAACCTGCCGTTTGCGCCCGACGAGCAGACCGGGGTGTGGGTCAACATGGACAAGTTTCATTTGTTCGATGCGGCGAGCGGCAGTGTGCTGCGGCCCTTCTAGCATCAGGCGATATCGATATGCGACGACTGGCATTCATTGCGCTGACGATAGCAGGATTCCTGAATCCTGCGCACGCACAGACACCACCGGTGCATCTCAAAGCCTACATCGGCGGCCAGCAGCGCCCGGACATCATGCGCGCACTGTTTGCGCAATACATGGCGGCCCACCCGGGCGTACAAATATCCCTGGAACCGGGGGGTGCCACCTCCGAGCTCAGCCAGAAATACCTGAACATGGTGCTGACCGCTAAAGATTCCACGCTCGATATTTTTCTCATCGACATCATCCGGCCGGCACAATTCGCCGCCGCCGGTTGGGCGGAACCGCTCGACCCCTATTTCGGCAACGAGCGCGAGGCCGTTCTGTCGCGCTACCTTCCCGCGTACCGCGAAGCCAATACGGTCAACAACCAGACGATTGCGCTGCCGGGCCTGGCCGATTCGCTGTTTCTTTACTACCGCAAGGACTTGCTGGCCAAATACAACGAACCACCGCCTGAAACGTGGCCGGAGTTGGCACGCGTGGCGAAGAAGATCCAGCGGGGAGAGGGCGATTCCAACTTGCAGGGCTTGAGTTTTCAGGGCAAGGCGATCGAAGGCGCGGTGTGCACTTTCCTGCTGCCCTACTGGAGCCTGGGTGGCGAAATCATTCGCGACGGCAAGACTGGATTTGAGCGCAGCAAGGCCGAAGCCGGACTGAACATGTGGCGCAACATGGTGAACGACGGCGTGGCCAAAAGGAACAGCGCAGAAGTCGGTACTGATGACACGCGCAAGGAATTCCAGGCGGGCAGGGTGATCTTCGGCGTGATCTGGGGGTATGCCTGGAATCACTTCCAGGGCGGTGCCGACAGCCGGGTCAAGGGCAAGGTCGGCGTGGTCAAGCTTCCCGCGATGCCGGGTGGCAAGGCGGTGTCGTGCATGGGCGGTTGGAACTGGTCGGTGTCGGCCTATTCGAAGAACAAGGCGGCGGCGGTGGCGCTGATACGCTGGATGTCGAGTCCGGAAGCGTCCAAGCAACTCGCGTTGAAGGGTTCATTCCATCCGGTGTTCCCCTCGGTCTACAGGGATCCGGAGGTGCTGGCAGCCGTGCCGTGGTTTGCCGATGCCCTGCCGGTAGTGGAGACCGCGCGGCCGCGACCGGTCACCCCTGTATATCGCGCTATCTCGGATGCGCTGCGCATCAACACCAATACGGTGATTGCCGGCGTCAAGACCCCGCAGCAGGCGCTCGACGAGATCGAGCAGCGCGTGGCGAGAGCCCTGAGATAGGGGCAGACCAGGCATGCACCAACGTCCCCAGCGCTCCTTGCGCGACCGAATACTGGACCCCAGCGAAACCGCGCTCGCGTGGGCGCTGCTCACGCCCGCCCTGCTGTTCATCGCCGTGATCGTCGCCTATCCGGTCAGCACGCTGATCATCAACAGTTTTTTCGATGTGCGCCTCGCGCGCGGATTGCCGGTGACCTTCATCGGCTTCGACAACTATGCGGCCGCGCTCGCCGACAGCATGTTCTGGCGCGCAGTCAGGAATACGCTGATCATCACGTTCATCACCGTGCCCGGCGCGCTGGTGGTGGGACTGGGTCTCGCCATGCTGGCCAACATGCCATTCCGTTTCCGCAGTCCGATCCGCCTCGCGCTGCTGCTGCCGTGGGCGCTGCCGCTGGCCTTCGTCGGCCTGATCTTCGCGTGGTTCTTCCACAGCGAATACGGCATCATCAACGACCTCATCCGCCGCTTCGGCGGCGAACCGCAGATCTGGTTCAATTCGCCGGGGCTCACCATGATGGCGATCTGCATGGCCACCATCTGGAAGACCTCGTCGTTCATGGCGCTCATCCTGCTGGCCGGATTGCAGACCATTCCGGCTTCGTTGTACGAGGCCGCCGAAGTCGATGGCGCATCGAAATGGACGCAGTTCCGGGAAATCACTCTGCCGTTGCTGGTGCCGTCGATGCTGGTGGCGCTGATCTTCCGCACCCTGACCGCGATCCAGTCTTTCGATATCCCATTCAGCATGCCAGGGCCGGGCGAGGAATCGCAGACGCTGGCGATGTACATCCAGCTCAATACCGTCGATTACCTCGATCTCGGCTACGGCTCCACGCTGGCGGTGTTCATGTTCATGCTGTCGATGGCGACGACCTGGGTGTATTTGCGTTATGTGCGGGGAGACAAAGATTGAGCGCGGGATTGAACAATTTCTTCACGGCCAAACGCCTGCGCTGGTTTGCCGCTGCCATCGTTCTCCTCAACGGCTTCTTCCCGGCGGTGTGGATCTTCTTCACGTCGCTCAAGGGCGAAATCGAGCTGACAGCCAAGCCGATCACCTATTGGCCGCAGAACCCGGTGCTAACCAATTACATCGCCGCGTTCCGCGATCAGCCGCTGCCGGGCTACCTGCTCAACAGCGCGATCGTTGCCATCCTGTCGATGCTGCTGTCGCTGTTCATCAGCGCGCTGGCGGCTTACGCCATCGCGCGCCTGAACCTGAAGCGCCGCAACCTGATCCTCACCGGCATCATCGCGGTATCGATGTTCCCGCTGGTGACGCTGATGGTGCCGTTGTTCGAGATCATGCGCGGGCTGAACCTGCTCAACAGTTATGTCGCGCTGGTGTTGCCCTATACCGTATTGAACTTGCCGATCTGCACGCTGGTGCTGGTGAGTTTCTTTCAGGACATTCCGCGCGATATCGAGAATGCGGCCATGATAGATGGCTGTACGCGCATGGGCGCGCTATGGCATGTTGTCATGCCGCTGGCGGCGCCGGGGGTGTTTACAGCGGGCATCCTTGCTTTCGTAAATTCGTGGGATGAGTTCCTGCTATCGATGTCGATGAACGCGGCGGAAAACTCTAGTATTGGCGCGGCGTTTGAGCCAACAACACGCTAGAAGCCTCGCCAGTGCTTGACTTTTAACGTTTTACGCGGGGAGCGGCAACTTGTCATTGGACATATTCCAGCAAAGCAGTTTTCAGCGCCTGAGCGAAGCGCGCTTTATCGACGCGTCCGCCACCGACGCGCGTTTCGACGCCGACGGTATCCCACTCACCATCTCCGCGCACGCAATCGATACCCTGCGAATTACCTTCGGGCAATCGCGGCTGCCGGATTACGCCTTGCTGCAGCAGCCTGCCGCCACCGGTCTATTGAGCGTCGTGCCGCAAGGCGAGGGCTGGCGCGTCACCAGTGGCGACGTCACACTCTTCATCGAAACCGCGCCGTTGCGATTTACGCTATCGAAGGCGGGGAAAACCGTAATCACCACAATCACCGACCAGCACTTTCGCGGCCGTACGAGAATACCGGCGGTCGGCCTGCAACAGAATGAAGGCCACCGCCGCTGGTGCGTCTCCTGGGCGCTGGCCAGTGACACCGCTGTCTACGGCTTCGGCGAAAAGTTCGGGCCACTCGACAAGCGTGGCCAACTGGTGCGCGGGCGCACCGAGGATGCGCTGGGTGTCAATACTGAACTTTCTTACAAGAACATTCCGTTTTGCTGGAGCCCGGATGGATGGGGGCTGCTGGCGCACACGCCGGGGATTGTCCGGCACGGCGTCGGTTACCCGCAGTGGTCGCATCGTACTTATGTGCTGGAAGTTGAAGACGATGCGCTCGACCTGTTTCTCTTCACCGGCGAACCGGCGACCATTGTCGACCGTTACACCGCGCTGACCGGTCGCGCGGCATTACCGCCGCTGTGGAGCTACGGCATGTGGCTGTCGCGCGCCTATTACAAGGTGCCGCAGGAGGCGATCGACACGGCCGCCGAATTGCGCCGCCGCGGTATTCCTTGCGACGTCATCACGCTCGATGGCCGCGCGGCATGGGATGTGCGCACGCGCTTTGCGTTCGAGTGGGACAAGAGCCGTTTTTACGGACCCGACATCGATCCGAAGAAAATTCTGACGACACTGCACGCGTTCAATCTCAAGGTGTGCGTCTGGGAATATCCGTGCGTGTCGATTCACAGTCCGCTATTTGCCGAGCTCGAGACCAAAGGATGGCTGCTTAAAAAGCGCGACGCCGGGAGCAAGGCCTATGTGTTCGACTGGGTGAAAGACCCCACTGACGACCCGTTTGGCAAAGTGCTCACCCCGCTGCCGCCTTCGGGCTTGCTCGACTTCACGCATCCGGAAGCGGCGAAATTCTGGGCCGACAGCCACAACAAATTGTTCGATGACGGTATCGACGTGATCAAGACCGATTTCGGCGAGCAGGTCGAGGACGACATGGTCGCGCACAACGGCGATACCGGCCGGCGTCTGCACAATGTCTACCCGCTGCTCTACAACCAGTGCGTGTTTGACGCCACCCAACGATACAACGATACGCATGGCCGCGGGCAGGCCATGGTATGGGGCCGCGATGGTTTTATCGGCAGTCAACGCTTTCCCATGCAATGGGGCGGTGATCCGCAGACCGATTGGGAAGGTATGGCCGCGAGCATCCGCGGCGCGCTCGGCTACGGCATGAGCGGCGTGCCGTACTACGCGACCGACGTCGGCGGCTTCTACGGTGCCCAGCAACCGGATACCGAACTCTATCTGCGCTGGACCGCCAATGGTATTTTCTGTTCGCACTTTCGTTATCACGGCATCGGCGAGCGCGAACCGTGGGCACTGGGTGCGGAGACGGAAGTCATTGCCAAGAAACTTCTGGCATTTCGCTATCGGCTGATTCCCTACATGCTGGGCGCCTCCGAGCAGGCCGCACGCACGGGATTGCCGTTAATGCGCGCCATGCCGCTGGCGTTTCCGCACGATCGGCTTGCGCGATCATTTGAAGGCCAATACCTGTTCGGCGATGCGTTGCTGGTGGCGCCGATCATCCGTCCTGGCGGCACGGTGGAAGTGTATTTCCCGGCGGGCGAGGTGTGGCGCGACCTTGATACCGGCGAGCGTATTGAAGGTGGTCAGGTGCGCGTGGTACAAAGGGCGCTGGATCAATTGCCGGCTTGGGGCCGTGAGGGTCATGTGTTGTGTCTGGGACGTGCGGTCATGCATACCGGGGAGATCGATTTGGCCGCACCGGTCGATGAGGTCTGGCTGTTCGGCGAACCCCATGCGCAGCCGTGTGTGATGAATCAGTGCGTGACGCTGCACCGGGAAAACGGCGTCGCGCGCATTGCCGGCTCGAACGTCCGGGCGGCACACTGTCGCCCGTCGGCCGGCTTTCGGGCGATAGACGATTCGGGTCGAGTTCTTATCGGGCGGGTGGGAGGGCAGGATGGCTGAGGCAAACTTGATCGTGCCACTACAGAGCGGCGAAAGTCAGGTAATGCTCTGTCCGAAAATCGGTGCATCGATTGCGCGTTTCACCTGGAAAGGGCATGACATCCTGCGCCGCGCGCCCGATGCCGCGATCAACGAGCGCCTGGTGCGCCAGATGGGCGTTTATCCGCTGGTGCCGTATTCGAACCGCGTCGGGCAGGCAAAACTGATTGTTGGCGATCAAACCTTTGCACTGCGTCCCAATTTCATGCAAGAGCCGCACGCGATCCATGGTTTCGGCTGGCAACGCGCGTGGCAGGTGGTGAAACGTGCAGCCGATTCGGCGGAGCTTCACCTCAGACACAGTCCAGACGACGACTGGCCGTTTGCATGCGAGGCCACGCAAGGGGTCAGCCTCACGGCGAATGCATTGAAACTTGGATTGACGGTGAAAAACAATGACAAACGCCCGATGCCGGCCGGCCTCGGCTTTCATCCATATTTTCCGTTGACACCCGATACGCATTTGCAAGCTGACTGGAAAGGCCTGTGGAAAATGGGCGCCGATTCGCTGCCGACCGAACCGGGTCCGGTGCCGACGGAGGCGGACTTTAGCCAGTTGCGGCCTGTGGCGGGCTGGAAGGTCGATCACTGCTTCACCGGTTGGGGCCGTCGCGCGGTACTCGACTATCCGACTCATCGCATGCAACTCGATGCGACGGAAGCATGCCGGCAAATTGTCGTGTTCGCGCCCAATGATGGCCGCAACTTCATCGCGCTGGAACCTGTCACGCACATCAACAACGCGTTTGCGCTGGCCGCGAAGGGTGTCACCGATACTGGAATGCGCATGCTTGGCCCGGGCGAATCGTTCAACATTTCGATGTCGATAACCTTGAGCGGGCGCGCGGCAACGCCAAAACCCCATGCTTGAAATCCGCGATGTGCGGCTGGTGCTCGATGCGCGCGCCGCGCTGGCGGAGTGCCCTCTGTGGAGTACGGCTGAACAGAAGCTGTATTGGGTCGATATTTCCGGCTGCGCGATCAATCGTTTCGATCCCGCGGCCGGCAAGAACCAGCGCTGGCCGATGCCCTGCGAGCCGGGCTGCATTGCGCTCGCGGCCGGCGGTGGATTGGTGGCGGCATTGCGCGATGGCTTCTACCGGTTCTATCCCGTCGATGGCGGTCTGGAAAAGGTGGCGGACGCACCTTATGACACGAGCCAGTTTCGCTTCAACGATGGTCGCTGCGATGCGGCGGGGCGTTTCTGGGCAGGCGCCATGTTTGAGCCGCGCACGGCGGAGTCGGCCGCGGTTTATTGCCTTGAGCGCGGCAAGGTGCGAATGGGTTGGGGGCCGGAAACGGGATTGGGTGTGAAGGTCAGCAACGGCCTGGCGTTCACGGCGGACGGTCGCCACGTGTTCCAGTCGGACACGCCGAATCACGTCATCTACCAATTTCCATTCGACGTACAGAACGCGGCGATCGGTGCGCGTCGTGAGTTTGCCCGCCGACCGGATAATCGTGCCGATGCCGGATACAGTGGGCGGCCGGACGGTGCGGCGATCGATATCGTCGGCAACTACTGGAGCGCGCAGTACGAAGGCCGTTGTGTCCTGCGCTACTCGCCGCAGGGGGAGGTTACCGGTGTCATTCATGTTCCGGCGAAGCGCGTCACGATGGTGGCTTTCGGTGGGCCCAATTTGCGTACGCTTTACATCACCACCGCGCGCGAAGGTGCGACGGAAGCCGAATTGCAGTCGGACCCGCACGCGGGTGGAATCTTTGCCTGTGAACTTGATACCGCCGGTCGCGCCGAGCCCCTGTATGTTGACTAGGCTATGCGACAACAGCAATCCGCAGGGGATGCGAGCAGAATTGGCAACTTGTATTTGCAACAAGGATTCGTCGTCCCAGCGGAGGCGGAGACGACGGTATTTTGGGCGATTCGTCAGACGAAGATCGCCATCTGGCGCGGCGTTCCGACCACAAATGTCTGAAGAAGCGCGCAGAATGGCGATCTGCGAGTCCTGAACTGGGCCCGTGTTACCAACTCGGCCATAACGAAAGCAACGGCAATGACTGCCATGACAACTTATCCCAGTCTCGATAACCGTGTCGTGTTCGTATCCGGCGGTGGCTCGGGCATCGGCGCGTCGCTGGTCGAACATTTCGCGCGGCAGGGTGCGCGCGTGGCGTTTTGCGATATCGACACCGCTGCGAGCGAAGCGTTGGTCGCGCGGCTTGCGCAGTCATGCAGGCATGCCCCGTGCTACGGCACCTGCGATGTCCGCGACACCCGCACGTATCAGGCGCATCTTGCGCAAGTCGAGACCGATCTGGGCGCCATCCGCGTGCTGGTCAACAACGCCGGCAACGATGCGCGGCACACGCTCGCGGAACTCACCCCCGAGTACTGGGACAACTGTCTCGCGCTGAACCTGAAACATCACGTATTTGCGATCCAGCAGGTGGCGCCTGGCATGGCGGCGGCCGGCGGCGGTTCGATCATTAACCTGGGCTCGATCGCGTGGATGCGCGGCCGCGCCAACCTGGTCGGCTACACGACGGCAAAGGCGGGCATCTCGGGGCTCTCGCGCACGCTGGCAAGAGAGCTGGGTGAAAGCAATATTCGCGTGAACGCGCTGGTGCCTGGTGCAATCGTCACCGAACGGCAGGAGGCGCTTTGGCGCAACCCCGACGAGGACAGGAAATTTATCGAGCTTCAGTGCCTCAAGTTTCGTCTCGAACCGTCGCACGTGGCGCGCACCGCACTGTTTCTCGGTGCCGACGATTCGAATGGCATCACCGGCCAGAACATCATTGTCGATGCCGGGTTGGCGCAGGCTTCGGTGGCAGGCTAGCGCGACGCCACGTTGGCCGCGACAAATCAAACACATGTTGTGATCCACTTAATGGGGAGGCTGAATTGAAGAAACTACTCGCGCTGATTGCGGCACTTTTCACGGCGGCTGCTTTCGCGCAGCCATTCCCGGCGAAGGCCATCACGGTGATCGTGCCCTTCGGCCCGGGCGGCACCACGGACCTGATGGCACGGCTGCTGCAAGTCGAGTTTGAGAAGGCACTCGGTACGCCGCTCATCATCGCCAACAAGGCCGGCGCAGGTGGCGCCATTGCGATGGCCGAGGTCGCGCGCGCCGGTGCCGATGGCTATACGATTGCGATGACCACCATCGGCCCACAAGTGTTGCAACCGACGCTGAAAAAACTCAGCTACCAGGCAGACAGTTTCGATTACATTTGCGGCACCTATGACGTTCCGCTGATGTTGATGGTCACCCAGGATTCACCGTTCAAATCACTCGCCGACGTGATTACGTACGCGAAACAGAATCCCGGCAAACTCAACTATGGCTCTTCGGGACAGGGGACCGCGCTACATATCACGATGGCCGCGCTGCTCAAGAAGGCCGGTGTAGACGGATTGCACGTGCCCTACAAGAGTTCCGGCGAAATGGCGACGGGCTTGCTCGGCAAGCACGTGATGATGTTTGCGGAAACGCCAGCCGTCGCGACCCAATACCAATTGCGCCCACTCGTATTATTCGCAGACAAGCGCCTCGATTCGCATTCTGCCGTGCCGACCGCATTGGAGAGTGGCTTTGATTTGCGCGGAACGGTTTGGGGCGGGTTGGTTGCACCGAAAGGATTACCTGTTGACACGCGCAACAGGCTCGTCGCGGCATGCGCCAAAGCAACGACAAGCGAAGGCTACAAAACCGGCGCGGCGCGACTCAATAGTCCACTGGTCTACCGCGATGCGTCGGCGTTTGCCGCATTTGCGGCGAGCGAGGCTAAGGCATACGCCGTGGCGGTTCGCGAGTTTGGGCTGGAAGAGAAGTAAACGCAGCGGGCATCGCAAAGGCGCCCATCGGAAACGTCGGGCTCGATTTATGAGAATTCCTGTAAGCGATGCTCCGAGAAGTCTATGGGCATTTCATCCATGCCATACCGGCCCTTTGCAGCACCTTCCCCGTGACGAGCGACTGCAACGCGTACAGACATAGGTATTTCGCCGCAATATAGCAATCCGGACCACTCAATTGTCGTCTCCAGCTATCGCAACAATTGAACCGCCATCAGGCTAACCGTTTCCACTTTTTGCAAGATCGCTGAAGTATTCGTAATGCTCGGTGTTGACGAGCGAGCGGCGAAACTCAACCGGAACGTCATTGAACGTCAACGCCACGCGCCGGATCTCCAGCAAGGGCGCACGGACCTTGATTTCAAGCACGCCAGCGCTTTCGGCATCCGCAAGGCGTGCGCGCAGCCGTTCTGCCGAGCGCACCACCGTAATGCCGTACTCGCTTTGGTAGAGGTGATAGATCGTGTTCGGGCGGCCCTTGAACCTGGCGGCGGTGAGCTTTGGAAACAGTGCTTGTGGAATCACGATGGTATCGAAGATGATCGGTGCGCCAGCAAGCCTGAGTACATTTCGCACGCGGAAGACTTTTGATCCGGCCTTGATGCCGAGATGCCCGGCCTCTTCAACGTCGGCGAGACCGCTGGCGAATGACAGCATCACGACTTCAGGCGTGAGCTTGCTGCCGTCATTGCGGACAATGTGAAAAAAATGAAACATCAGTCGAGCGCGATTGTGGGCAGCGACAAAGGTACCGCGGCCCTGCTGGCGGATCAGGATGTTTTCACTGACCAGCTCGTCGACGGCTTTGCGGACCGTGCCGATGGCCACCTTGAAACGCTCTGAGAGTTTCCACTCGGCGGGAATAGCGCTGCCGGGCTTCCACTCGCCGGCGCTGATGGTTTCGGTCAACAGTCGTTTGACTTCCTTGTAGAGCGGTGTATCCAGCGCGGCACCCGCGATGAGTTTGTGGTGCCGCGAAGGATCTTCCCATCTGCGCATGCGACGTGTTCCTGGAAATTAATGGTTACCATCATAGCGAACGGCGCACTGTGCTACAACTCATATAGATGACCTATTTGACTTTGTCTGCGGCAGTGAATAATATTCAGCTTCGGCGTTGTAACATTGAATAGTCGCGAAGTTGCCGCTTAGTCTTGATTGAACGGTTCCGGCGCCGCCGATGACGATGACCTGGAGAGGATTGACGATGATTCACTTTGTACTGCACGAAGCAAAAGACACCGTGGCGGTTGCCGTGGTGGAAGGTATCAAGGCGGGTACTGACCTGACCGCCTGGATCATGGACGATGACAAGCAGATTCCGATCAAGGCGCTGCAGGATATCCCGATCGGCCACAAGATCGCCCTGAAAGACATGGCCGTGGGCGACACGATTTTCAAATATGGCACGGACATCGGCCGCGTGGTAGCGCCCATCAAGGCCGGCGAGCACGCGCATGTGCACAACATCAAGACAAAACGCTGGTAGCACGCGCGACAAAACTGAGCGCTCGCCAGCCGGCGCGACATTTCCGGCCGCCATCAGTTTCCCGACAAATTCATTCAGGACAACATCATGATTTCCAAGAACACCACTTTCTGGGGCTACCGCCGTGAGAACGGTCGCGTTGGCGTGCGTAACCACGTCATCATTCTGCCGGTCGACGATCTTTCCAATGCCGCCGCCGAAGCCGTCGCGCACAATATCAAGGGTGTGATGGCGCTGCCTCACCCGTATGGCCGGCTGCAGTTTGGCGCTGACCTGGATTTGCACTTCCGTACGCTGATTGGGACGGGATGCAATCCCAACGTTGCCGCGGTCGTCGTGATCGGCATCGAGGATGGCTGGACACAGAAGGTCGTCGACGGCATTGCCAAATCGGGCAAGCCTGTGCTGGGCTTCGGCATTGAGCAACACGGCGACCATGACACCATCATGCGCGCCTCGAAAGCGGCACGCGAACTTCTGCAGGCTGCGTCGGAAAAGCAGCGTGAGCAATGCCCAATTCATGAACTATGGGTCTCCACCAAATGTGGCGAATCCGATACCACTTCCGGCTGCGGCGCAAATCCGACGGTGGGAAACGCGTTCGACAAGCTTTATGAAGTCGGCAGCACGCTGGTATTCGGCGAGACCACCGAGATCACCGGCGGCGAACAGGTGGTCGTCAAGCGTTGCCGCACACCCAAAGTGGCGGAAGATTTCATGGCCATGTTCAATCGCTATCAGGACGTGGTCAATCGCCACAAAACCAGCGACCTGTCGGATTCACAGCCAACGAAAGGCAACATCCTTGGCGGTCTGACCACCATTGAGGAAAAGGCAATGGGCAATATCCAGAAGATCGGCAAGAAATGCCTGGTCGATGGCGTGATCGATAAAGCGGAAGTGCCGACAGGCCCGGGTTTGTGGTTCATGGATTCCTCTTCCGCGGCGGCGGAGATGGTGACGCTTTGTGCGGCCTCGGGATTCGCCGTGCATTTCTTTCCCACCGGGCAGGGAAACGTCATCGGCAACGCGATCCTGCCGGTCATCAAGATCTGCGCGAACCCGCGCACCGTACGTACCATGAGTGAGCATATTGACGTCGATTCCTGCGCGCTGCTGCAGCGGGACATGGTGCTTGATCAGGCCGGTGATAAGTTGCTCGACATGATGTTGCGTACAGCCAATGGGCGGCTCACGGCGGCCGAAGCACTGGGGCATCGCGAGTTTGTGCTGACGCGGCTTTATGAGAGTGCGTAGGAGCCGATCGCGCAGAAAATTGCAGGCGGGCTAACTTGCGCAGGTGGGGGAACACGCGTTTCGGGGGGGGGCGGGGGGGGGGGGCGGGGGGAGAAAAGGGGGAGAGGGGGGGAAAGAGAGGAGGGGGGAACTCCCACCAGAGTTCAATTTTTCATCCACTCGCGGCCGCCAGCCGCACTCTTGCCAACAAGCGCGACAATGAAAATACTAATTAGCGAATTCATGGATGAGGCCGCGGTTGCCTCGCTTCAGGGCGGCTTTGATACGAGCTACGATGCTACGCTGGTCGATCGCCGCGAAGAGTTGCTTGGCAAGCTCAAGGACGTCGATGCGCTTATCGTTCGAAATCGCACGCAGGTAAACGGGGAGATTCTCGCGGCGGCGCCAAAGCTCAAGGTCGTTGGCCGTCTCGGTGTCGGACTCGATAACATCGATCTGCCGGCATGTAGGGCACGTAACGTGGAAGTGATTCCCGCAACTGGCGCAAATGCACTGGCGGTCGCGGAATATGTGATCGGCACCGCGATGATGTTGTTACGTGGGGTCTATTTTTCCACGGCCGCGGTTGCGGCCGGGCAATGGCCGCGAGGCCCGCTTTCCAATGGTCGGGAAATAGGCGGCAAGACGCTGGGCATCATCGGCTTTGGAGGTATCGGGCAACTAACGGCGCAACTCGCACAGGGCTTGGGCATGCGCGTCGTGGCCACCGATCCGATGATCAGTGCCGCGTCGCCCATATGGAAAGAAACGTGCGTCACCTGTCTTACGCTTGATCAATTGCTCGCGGAATGCGATGTGGTTTCATTGCATGTTCCATTGGTTCCCGAAACCCGTAACCTGATCAATGCGGCACGCCTTGCAATGATGAAAGCCGATGCAGTGCTGATCAATTCCGCGCGAGGTAGCATCATCGACGAAGCGGCGCTGGCCGCCGCGCTGAAGTCAAAACAACTGGGCGGCGCGGCGCTGGACGTATATGACGCCGAACCGTTGAAGGCAGGCTCGCCGCTGGCGGAATGCCCCAATCTCATCCTGACCCCGCATGTCGCCGGCGTAACGACGGAATCCAACACCCGCGTGAGCGGAATGATTGCCGAGCGCGTCGCCGCATTCCTCGCATCGGCCCGGTAGTGCGTTTCTAATATTTTCGACGAAGGCTTCCATGGCCAAACACAGCCTTGAACATCTCGCCACGCTGGCGACCCGTGCGCTGACGCAAGCGGGCGCCTCGCGCCCCATGGCTGAGGCCACCGTCCGTGCGCTTCTGTACGCTGACGCGCGTGGACTGCCATCGCACGGCCTGTCGCGTGTGTTGCAATACACCGCGCACCTTCGCAATGGTCGCGCCAACGGCGCCGCCGTGGCGAAAGTCGTCAATGGGAAGGCGGCAGCATGTCTGGTTGATGCGGAAGAAGGTCTCGCCTTTCCAGCTTGCGAGCTGGCGATCACCGAAGCGATCACCCGTGCAAAGGCAGCAGGCGCATGCTTCGTCGGTGTGACCAACAGCCATCACTTTGGTGCGGCTGCCTGTCACGTCGAAGCGGTGGCCGCTGCCGGAATGGTCGGACTTGCCTTTGGCAACTCGCCAAGCGCCATGCCCGCATGGGGAGGCAAGCGCGGCATTTTTGGCACAAACCCGATCGCTGCTGCCTTTCCGCGTCAACACGAGGCACCGCTAATAATTGATCTGTCCTTGTCGGAGGTGGCGCGCGGCAAGCTGATGATCGCCGCCAAGAAAGGCGAATCGATTCCGCTCGGCTGGGCGCTCGACAAGGACGGAAAGCCAACCACCGATCCCAAGGCAGGGATGGAGGGCACGATGATGCCCGCCGGCGGCGTGAAGGGCGCGATGCTGGCCATGATCGTTGAACTGCTGTGCTGCGCGCTGACCGGCGCGGCATTTGGCTTCGAAGCCGATTCATTTTTTGTCGATGCGGGCAATCGACCACGTATCGGCCAGGCATTTCTGGCCATTGACCCGGATGCCCTGGCCGGACGTTCGACGTTTTACGCCCGTATGGAGACCCTCATTGCGGCGATGCTTGCTGAAGAAGGTGTCCGCCTGCCCGGGTATCGGCGTGCTGCTATTGCCCACGATGTTCAGCGCGACGGAGTTGAAATACCCGCAGCCTTGCTGGCGGATCTGGAACGGCTTGCCGGCACGATATAGATTCCGGCAACGTCGGTTTCAGCATCGCTGCGCATATCCTTTGTACCCATTTGCAAACTGGTCGCCGGCATGGCAGCAGGTGTATGTAAGCTGATCTGCCCCGGATGAGCGCTGCCATAAACCCATTCCGGTTTTCATGATGAAAGCCCCTAAAATACGCCGATGTCCATCGCACTCCTGCTGATCCCCGACTTCGCGCTGATCCTGTTCGGCTTCCTGCTTAACCGTATCACCGATTGGGGCCGTGATTTCTGGAGTGGCCTGGAAAAGCTGATCTATTACGTGTTGTTTCCGGCGCTGCTGTTCAACTCTATCGCCCGCACGCACATCGATTTCAACACCGCCACGCCGGCGCTGGAGACTGCGGCCATCACGGTGCTGGCAGGCATGGCGCTCGCCTGGCTGGCGCGTTATCTGTTCAAGCCGAGTGAAAAGGTATTTGCGTCAACGTTTCAGACCGCGTTCCGCTTCAATTCCTATGTCGGCCTCGCCATCGCCGGCCGCCTGCATGGCGAGGCCGGCATCGCCGCATTCGGCATCATCATCGGGCTGGTGGTGCCGATGTGCAATATCGCCTCCGTGTGGGCGCTGGCGAAGCATTCCGAAACGCACGTGCTCAAAGAACTCGCGCAGAATCCGCTGATCCTGGCGACCGTCAGCGGCGTCCTGTATTCACTCTCCGGCCTGCCGCTGCCGGAGTTGCTGCACATGCTGATCTCACGCATGGGCGCGGCCTCGCTCGCCTGCGGGCTGTTGTGCGTGGGCGCGGCGCTGACCATTTCCAATGCCCACCATCATGCGGGCCTGATCGGCTATTTCACCGCCGTGAAATTGCTGGCGATGCCACTGGTGGCAATTGTCGCGGCGCGCATGCTCGGCGTGTCTGGCGTATTCTTCGAGATGGTGGTACTGCTAGCCGCTTCACCCACGGCGACATCAGCGTATGTGCTGGCGGTGCGGATGGGGGGCGATGGCCCACTGGTGGCGCGCAGCGTGACGGTGAGTACGTTGTTCGGCATGATTGCGTTGCCGGTATGGTTGAATATCGCACGGTGACAATTAAACAAGGAGTCTGGTATGCGTCTGGATGATGAAAGCGAAAGCAGTAATGTCGAGGACCGCCGCGGCGGCGGCATGGGACGCGCGGGTGGCGTTGGTATCGGCACGGTGGTGATCGCGCTGGTCGCAAGTTATTTTCTCGGCATCGATCCCCGGACATTGCTGGGTGTTGCCGAGACGGTGCAGAACGTGCAGCATTCTTCGCCCGCGCAGGGCCGGCCCATCGATCCTGCGACCGATCCGGATGCCGCGCTGAAATCCGAAATGGGCAAGATCCTGCACAAGACCGAAACGTCGTGGGGAGACTTGTTCCAGAAGATGGGCGGGCAATATCAGAAACCAGTCCTGGTGCTTTATCGAGGCCAGACGCCAACCGCTTGCGGCGCGGGGCAGGCGGCCATGGGACCGTTTTATTGTCCGGGTGATCGAAAGGTCTATCTCGACATGGTGTTTTTTCGCGAAATGGAACAACGCTTCCGTGCCGGTGGCGACTTTGCGCGCGCGTATGTGATTGCCCACGAAATCGGCCATCACGTGCAAAATCTGATGGGCATCATGGAGAAGACCGACGCGTTGCGCGGACGCATGAGCAAAGCCGAAAACAACAAAATATCGGTGCGCGTGGAGCTGCAGGCCGATTGTTTTGCGGGCGTGTGGGCGCAACACGCGAACAAGGCCAAACCGTTTCTCGATCCGCAAGACGTCGATGAGGCGCTACGCGCGGCCAACGCCATCGGCGATGACATGCTGCAAAAACAATCGCAGGGCGTGGTGGTGCCGGATTCATTTACGCATGGCAGCTCGGCGCAGCGCATGCGCTGGTTCAAGACCGGTTTTGAGACCGGCAGCATGAAGGCTTGTGATACGTTTGCGGCGCGGGATATTTGAGTTTGTAGATCCCGAAATCAGCGAAGTGAATTCCGGTAGCGCTGAACGATGGGAAAGAGCCCCCGCATTGCGCTTCGCTTCATGCGGGCTACTTGGCCCTGTCAGTAGTTGAAAAAAAACGGCACGCCGAGGCGTGCCGTTTTTGTTGCGGGGTAGAAAAAACTTATGCGCTCTTTTCGCCCTTGGTCTGCGTGGACACATAGTCCAGCTTTTCCTTGATGCGTGCCGACTTGCCCGAACGATCGCGCAGGTAATAGAGCTTGGCGCGGCGTACGTCGCCTTTGCGCTTCACTTCGATCGACGCAATCGTCGGTGCGTAGGTTTGGAACGTACGCTCCACACCTTCACCCGAGGAGATCTTGCGGACGATGAACGATGAATTGAGGCCGCGATTGCGCTTGGCAATCACCACGCCTTCGTAGGCCTGGACGCGCTTGCGTTCGCCTTCGATCACGTTCACGTTCACGATCACGGTGTCACCGGGGGAGAATTCCGGGATCGTCTTGGCCAGACGGGCCATTTCTTCATTTTCCAGCGTTTGAATCAGGTTCATGTTGTTTCCTTTCGCGTTAGCGGCTGAAGACTTTGCTTCACGCCTGTCGCACAGAGCAACCGATCTTCCGGTTGATGTGCGCGTTTTGTTGTCACACCTTTTTTACTGCTGTTTGTTCCTGCCTGATCTCGTCAAGCAGTTTCAAATCCTGTTTGCTCCAATTCCGCCCCTCCAGCAAGTCGGGACGCCTTTCCTGCGAACGCTTCAGCGCCTGCTTGCGCCGCCACGCTTCAATCTTTGCATGGTCGCCGCTCATCAATACCGGCGGTACTGCTTTTCCGCTCCACATTTCCGGTCGCGTAAAGTGCGGATGATCCAGCAATCCGTCGCGAGCCGGCGAGAATGAATCCTCCACTGCTGATTGTCCATCCCCCAGCACGCCGGGCAACAACCTTACCATCGAATCGATCAGCACCATCGTGGCCAGTTCCCCGCCGGACAGCACGTAATCGCCAATCGACACTTCAAGATCCACGCGCGCATCGATCAGGCGTTCGTCGATCCCTTCATACCGGCCGCACAGGAAAATCAGGCCGTCTTCCTTTGCCAGTTCGCGGATACCTGCATCCGTGATCGGCTTGGCTTGCGGCGTGACGTAAACCACCTTCGGTTTGGCCACGCCTTGCGCCGTTTGCCCCTGCATGGCCGCATCAATTGCCGCATTCAGCGGTTCCGCCATCATCACCATCCCCGGTCCGCCGCCGTACGGGCGGTCATCGATGGTCTTGTAGGCATTTACCGCAAATTCACGCGGGTTCCAACACTTGAGTTCCCACGCTTTTTCATCCAATCCGCGACGCGTAACGCCGAAATCGGCAATCGCATCGAACATCTCGGGAAACAGGGTGATGACGCTGTATTGCCTGGTCACGCAATTTCCCCACTCCGTTCGCCCTGAGCCTGTCGAAGGGCCACCAGTTCAATTTACCGTGCTTCGACAGGCTCAGCACGAACGGTTATATGTATTCTCCGCTCCAGTTGACCGCTATCACCTTCGCTTCACGGTCAACCTTCACAATCACTTCATCGATGAAGGGAATCAATGTTTCTTCGCTTCCCAACTTCACCACCAGCACATCATTTGCGCCGGTTTCCATCAGTGTTTCAACTTTGCCGAGCGTTACGCCGGTGGCATTCACTACCGTGCAGCCGATCAGGTCAAACCAGAAAACTTCGCCTTCATCGGTCCCTTCCAACGCTTCGCGCGGAATACCGATCTCGTGTTTCACCAGTTTCTCCGCCGCCGTGCGGTCATCGCAACCCTTGAGCTTGGCGAAGACGCCTTTGGTGTTCACCGCAAAATCTTCCAGCTCATACTCTTCCCAAGTCGCATTGGCCTTCGCGGGCGTTTTCAGCAGCCACGACGCGTAGGCGTCGAGACTGTCGGGCGTCTGTGTGAAGCTCTGGAGCTTTAGCCAACCTTTGATGCCGAATGGCGCGCCGACGCGCGCCATGACTACGATATCTTCGGCAGCAGCAGGATTACTTGACGGCTTTTTTGCCACGTCTGACCAGCTTCATCACGGCGTCCGAGGCTTGTGCGCCTTTGGTCTGCCAGTAGGTCAGGCGATCCATCGCGATGCGGAATGGCTCTTCGGATTCAGCGGCCAACGGGTTATAGAAACCGATGCGCTCGATAAAGCGGCCATCGCGTGCGTCGCGTGAATCGGCAACGACGACGTTATAAAAAGGACGATTCTTCGCGCCACCGCGCGCCATGCGAATAACTACCATGTAATTCTCCTGTGATGGCAAAGTGCCAATAGACAATCCGTTGCGAACGGATAACGGCCGGTTGCGAACCGGTAACGCCCTCATTCCTGTAGCAAATGCGGGAAAGCCTTGAATTATAAGCGGAAAGACAAATTCCGCGCAAGTCTGATTTCAGGCGGGGTTCTGGTTTGAATTTGCAGGTGAAGACCACTTCTTGCCATTGCCGCAACTGGCTAATACCGCCATTCACCGGTTTGATGCCTGTTTGCGCCGAGCCGGTCGCATCGAGGTTGGCACGGCGCAATGGGCAAGGGTACAGTTCGCGCCATGCCAAATCCTTCCACTCGCTGGAGTTAGCGTCGTGACAAATCTCTCTATCCCGTTGAAAAAACACACCCCGCCAGGCCGGGGCCGTCGTTTCTTGGGCATTCGCATTCGTCATTGGCGGATAGCACTGATTACCGCTGGTGCCTTCGCCCTTTTGTCACCTTTAGGCAATTTGGCGAACGGCACGCCACAACTCTTCGATTACGCAAACATACTGTACAGGGTTGCGCTATCGGCATTGTTTGGCGCCGTCATTGCCGCCATGTTCGTGTACTTCGAAAAAAAAGCATGCCAACGCCTGGGCATGGACGCCGATACCGCCTACGGCGAGGAAATATTCCGGAGTGTGCAATCGCGTACAGTCTCTGTAGCCGGCAATCGCGACGAAGTCCTGCAACGCGCCTGCGACGCGCTTGTCGAGTATGGTGCGTTGATCGACAAGTGCGACCATGCAGCAGGACGCGTTGACGCGGTCACGATGCAGAATTGGCAAAGCTACGGCGAACGATTAATGATCTCGGCGACCGGAAATGATCCGTGCGAAGTGACCATACGATCAGCGCCGCGTGGATTGAACGAATCCTCGCGACTTGCTAAGTATCTTTTCAACTACGGCCGTAGCTGGGAGCATGTGCGCTCGCTCGCGACGCGCGTCACCACGGGCTTGTTTCCCGTGACCGTGTCTCACAGTGCCGTGCGACTCGAGAATTCGCTTGAGGTTGGCAGTGCGTTTCCAGCCCGCATGTCAACAGGCTCTTGGCAACGGCTGCTGGCAACGACGGCGATCTATTCGATATTGCTGGTGGCGCGGGCGATGCCGGCCAAGGAAGCGCTGGCCACAGGCGCTTTCGCGCTGGGAATGGGCATTGAGCTTGTCGCGTTCTTGATATTTCGTCCGCAATCGCACTGCAGACTCCGCCCGGAATCGCAAGAAACTGCCCAGACCTTTCTCAATTACTTCCTTCCGGCACTTATATTGCCCGTCATCATGATGGATCCGTCGCTCCATTGGAGCGATAGCAGGAATATTCCCGCCATCATGACTTTTGGCTTTCTTTCATTCACCCTGTTCGTCCGATTGCGTGAACAGAACCGAGGTCGCGCGCAACGCGCCCTGCTACAGAATAGAAGCGAAAGAGCCGAACTGGAACGTCAGCTCGCCGAAGCAAAACTGGTGGTACTGTCCGCGCAGATCGAGCCGCACTTTCTGTTTAACACCCTGGCGAGCATCCAATACTTGATCCGCAATGACGCCGGCAAGGCGACGGAAATGACCAGCGACCTGATCCGCTATTTGCGCCTGGCGTTGCCGCGCATGAAGCAATCGACCGCACGTCTCGCCGACGAACTCGAACTCGTGCGCGCCTATCTGGGCATCATGCAGATTCGCATGGGCGCCCGCCTGCGATTCGGCATCGATTCGCCGGATGTGTTGGGTGAGGCGCAAATTCCGACCATGACCTTGATCACGTTGGTCGAAAATGCCATCAAACACGGATTGGAACAGAAGCCCGATGGGGGAATGATTAGCGTGACCGTGCGCAAAGACAGCGAGAACCCGCGCAAGCTGCGGCTGGAAGTCGCCGACACCGGGGGTGGTTTCTCCACCGCCGCGTCCGGCACCGGCATCGGCCTTGCCAATATCCGCGAACGTTTGAACACCTTGTACGGTGAGCGCGCCAGCCTCGACCTCGAAGCGAATCAGTCGAGCGGCGTGAAAGCGATTCTGACAATACCGATGGAGAGAAAGTAGATGCCGAACTGCATTGTCGTTGAGGATGAAAGGTTCCTTAGAGAACAACTGAAGGAAACACTCGCCCAAACCTGGCCCGAACTTGTCGTTGCGGGCGAGGCCGAAGATGGCATTGCGGGTGCGCGCATGATCGATGACCTCAAGCCCGATATTGCATTTCTCGATATTCGTATGCCGGGTATGTCGGGCATCGACGTAGCGCGCCATACGGCGGGACGGTGTCACGTCGTTTTTATCACGGCCTACGACGAATACGCGATACGCGCCTTCGAGCAAGGCGCCGTGGACTATGTCTTGAAGCCGGTCGAGCCCACACGATTCCTCACCACGGTGACGCGCCTCAAATCGCGCCTGAGTGCGGCGCCGGCCGACTTGCGCAGCCTCCTTTTGCTGCTCACGTCAAAACCCGAAGGCAAGCTGCGATGGATACAAGCATCCGTCGGCAACACCATCAAATTCATTACCGTGGAAGAAGTGTTCTACTTTCAGTCGGACACCAAGTACACGCGGGTGATGACCGCGCAAGGCGAGTCCTTGATCAGAAAGCCGCTCAAGGAATTGCTTGATGAACTCGACGGTGAGGCGTTCTGGCAAATCCATCGTGGCACCATCATCAACGTGTCGCGCGTCGCGGAAATTCAGCGTGATGGCGAGGGCGGCATGACATTGCGATTGAAGGGCTGCGACGACAAACTGGCGGTCAGTCAGACGTGGCAGCATCGCTTTCGGCAGAATTGATTTTGGCCAGCGATTGTGAAAAACACTAGCACTGGTGCGGGTTTCCAGCAATAAATGCTCCAAACGCCGCGCCACATGGCGATCTACGTGCCGTTATGCGGTGAAAACACCCTCTGCATCGAGAGCCTCAAGTGAGGCGCGTGGCAAATATCGTCAGCGTCTCGGGAGGCTGCGGGACTTGGTCAAAACCCAGCCAGCCGGCGCGCTCAAACGTGCCGCAGGCTGAATACGTCGCGGCGTACAGTTTGGCGACGCCGAGCGACGCGGCATGTTTTCCCGCGGCGCGTATCAGTTCGCCGGCAATGCCTTGACCGCGATGCGACGGGAGTACATACAGCCCGCGCAACCACGGGCCCGCGTGCGGGTACGGTGCGAACTCGTCCGCGCGAACCGAACATACGCCCACGGGTTCGGCGGCGGCGTCAAACGCGACCATGGCAAACGGCAGGCGGTCGCGTTGTGCCAAGGTGGAAAAATCGGCTTCGAGTTCGGCGAGTGGCATGTCGGCGAACCATTCGCTCCATTCGTCCTTGTGCCAACTCGCCAGCGTGGGAATGGTCTGAGGCGCGTCGGCGAGGAGGCGTACGTTGACGGCCTCAGTCATGCGCGCCATGCCGCAAGATGTCGATCGTGCGCTGTGCGGTCGCCAACAGCTTTTGATCCTGCTGGCGCGCGCCGATCAATTGCAGTCCCAAAGGCATGCGGTTTTGGTTTCGATAAACGGGCAAATTGATGGCCGGTTGCTCGAGCAGCGTATTTGCGCGGCTGAAAATGGGATCGCCGGTTGATTCGAGTCCCTTCGGCGCAGCGCCGGGGGCGGCAGGCATCAGCCAGGCGTCGCAACCGCCCAGCAAGGCGTCGGCCTGTTTGCGCAACACATCGGCGCGCGCCATGGCGGCCATGTAAACATTGTGGTCGATGGCGAGGCCTTCCTCGATCATGGCGACCAACTGCTCACTGAGCAACTCGCGGAAGGAGTTGTATTCCAGCGCGTAAAAACGTGCCATCTCTGACAACTGGATCATTCGCTGATCTGTTGGCGCCTCGTCAAAAATCGCCGGTAGCCGAAGCTCCTTCACGCGCGCATCGCCGGCCGAGAGTGCGTCAGCTGCTTTGGCGATGGCCTCGACCATGTCCGCGTCGGCGCGGTCGAGAAAATTGGTAATGATCGTGATTCGTAACGGCGCATCGCCCGGGGCGTCGGCGGAGTAAGCCCGCGCACCGGTCATCGCGGCATACCATTTCATTGCATCATCGACCGTTCGCGAAAAGACGCCAACCGTGTCGAGCGTGTCGGACTGCATCTTGACGCCAGCGCGCGGAACCCGTCCGAACGTCGGCTTGAAGCCAATGACACCGCAGTACGCGGCCGGCCGAATCACGGAGCCGGCGGTTTGGGTACCCATCGCAATCGGAACCATACCCGCTGCGACCGCGGCGGCGGAGCCCGAAGACGAACCGCCCGGCGTGTGTTCGAGGTTCTCCGGGTTACGGGTCTTCGCTGGCTGAAACGTGGCCAGTTCCGTGGTGGCCGTCTTGCCGATAACGATGGCACCCGCGGCCTTTGCCAGCGCCACGCAGGCGGCATCCATTTTTGCGATGTTCCGCGCATAAATTGGTGAGCCACAACGGGTGGGCCGCGGAATCGATGTGCTCCCACGCACCGATACTTTCTTCCTGCAACTCTATCTGCGCGAGGCAATCCTGAATCTGAAATTCGCAGTTACCGATCATGATTCAATTCGCGGTGACGACGCTAACGCATTCCCGGCATCATGCCCTTCATGCCTTTCATCATCTTCGCCAGTCCGCCACCTTTCATCATCTTCATCATTTTTTGCATCTGCTCGAACTGCGTGATGATTCGGTTGACTTCCTGTACGGTCACGCCCGCCCCGGCCGCGATGCGTCGTTTGCGCGAGGCTTTGATCAGGTCGGGTTTGCGGCGCTCCAGTGGCGTCATCGAATTGATAACTCCTTCGGTGCGGCGCATCTGCTTTTCCTGAAGATCCGGCGCGGTTTGCGCGGCCTGCGAAAGCTGTGCCGGTAACTTATCCATCAATGCGGACATGCCGCCCATCTTGCGCATTTGCTGGAGCTGGCTCTTGAAGTCGTCAAAATCAAAACCCTTGCCCGACTTGAACTTGTCCGCCAGTTTCTTCGCTTCGCCGATGTCGACATTCTTTTGCACATCCTCGATCAGCGACAGCACGTCGCCCATGCCGAGAATGCGCGACGCCATGCGTTCGGCGTGGAAGACTTCCAGACCGTCCATTTTCTCCGACACGCCGGCGAATTTGATCGGCTTGCCGGTAATCTGGCGCACCGACAGCGCGGCGCCGCCGCGCGAATCACCATCCAGTTTGGTGAGTATCACGCCGGTCAGCGGCAGCGCCTCGTTGAACGCCTTGGCGACGTTCACCGCATCCTGCCCCTGCATGGCGTCAACCGTGAACAGCGTCTCGATTGGCTCCACGGCGGCGTGCACCGCCTTGATTTCGGCCATCATCGCTTCATCGATGGCGAGGCGGCCGGCGGAATCGATGATCAGCACATCGTGAAAATGGATTTTCGCCCATTGCTTCGCCGCAATGGCGATATCCACCGGCTTTTGCGAGATATCGCTAGCAAAAAAATCCACGCCGACTTGCGCGGCCAGTGTTTTCAATTGTTCGATCGCGGCGGGACGATAAACGTCGACGCTGACAACGAGTACTTTCTTCTTGTGGCGTTCCTTGAGGAATTTGGCGAGCTTGCCGGCGCTCGTGGTCTTGCCGGCGCCTTGCAGGCCGGCCATCAGGATGATCGCGGGCGGCGTGGTGTTGAGATTGAGCGGCAGCCAGTTGAGCGCGGTCGGCCCCTGTGGCGCGTCGCCGCCCATGAGCGCAATCAATTCGCGGTGCACGACACCCACAAACGCCTGGCCGGGCGTGAGACTTTGCATGACTTCCGCACCCAGCGCCTTTTCCTTGATGCGCGCGATGAATTCCTTGACCACCGGCAGCCCGACATCCGCCTCGAGCAAGGCCATCCGAACTTCGCGCAAGGCGTCGGCAATGTTGTCTTCGGTGAATCGCGATTGGCCGCGCAGCGTTTTTACAATGCCGGCGAGGCGATTGGTCAGGTTATCGAGCATGTGTTTTCCAGGGAGAAGCAGGGCGTTGAAGTGTCATCAACCGGGGCGGCGCGACTGACCGCAGGGAGAAAATGGGATGGTGTAAACTCGACCTATCGATCGCCAATGCCAAGCCGTGTCGCGTATGCCAAGTTTTGATCTTCATTTTATCACTGCCGCACTCTATGTCCTGACCGCTTTGGCGGCGTGGTTGCCTACTGTCTCGCCTGCAAACGCGGGCGGCGGCACGCCTTCGGGAGGCAAGGTGGCGATGATGCGAGCCGCCTTTGTGGCGGCGCTGGTCAGTCACGGCGCGGCATTGGGATACTCCCTGTTTGGCGGTGACGGGCTCAATATCGGTTTCTCGCACGCCATTTCGCTGATCATCTGGCTGGTGATGGGGGCGTATTTCCTGATCGGATTTGACAACAAGTTGATGCGATTGGCTGCGCTTTATCTGGCGCCGATCGCGGCCGCATCCGCACTTTTGCCCGCGATTCTCCCCGCCGAGCGGATTGTTCATTACGCGGGATTCGCTTTCAAGCTACATTTTGTCGTGGCGATATTGGCCTATGCGCTGTTTACAGTCGCTGCGTTGCACGCATTACTCATGCTATTCCTTGAAAAGCGCCTGCACGCAGGGGCGATGCCGACAGAAATGCAGGGCATGCCGCCATTGCTGAGAATAGAAAAACTGTTGTTCCAGTTGTTGGGCGTGGCGTTTGTGCTCTTGACCGCCACCTTGATCAGCGGCGTGTTTTTTACCGAAAGCTTGTACGGCAAAGCGTTTCAGCTCACGCACAAGTCTGTATTCGGGATGTTTTCGTGGCTGATTTTCGGCGGCCTCCTGTTCGGCCGCTGGCAGTTTGGTTGGCGCGGCAAGAAAGCCGTGCGCTGGACCTTGATTGGGTTTGCGCTGTTGATGCTTGCATGGCTGGGCAGCAAGTTCGTGCTTGAAATCATTCTGCGGCGGGTATGACGTTTTTCTTTTGCCGTATGCCAAAGTCAAGCACTGGCGCGCCTCTCATGGCAAAAACGGCCTGGAACACCCGCCAGTTCTTGTGGTTCAGTGGGAAACTCGGTCGGCACGCCAAACGTCCGCGAAACGGCTGCCCCATGCAAGGGGCAACGCGAACTGCAAGTTTTGCTGACATCGCCCGGGCATGACCGACGACATTCCCATTCTCTGGCTATTCGGCGCGCTCGGCGCGCTGCTGCTGTTTTCGTGATTCTTCTCGATGTCAGAGACCTGCATGATGTCCCTGAATCGATATCGATTGCGGCATCTGATCAAGCAAGGCTCCCGCGGTGCACGCTATGCCGGCGCGCTGCTCGAAAAGACCGAGGAAATGTTGTCCTTCATTCTTGCGGGAAATACCGTGCTGAATGCGGCGACCACCATTCTTGTCGCGGAAATTTGCCGCCGCCTGTTCGGCGAAGGCGAATATGTACTGGCCATCGCCACCACGGCAGCGTCGATTTCGATTCTGATCTTCGCGGAAATCCTTCCAAAGGTGCTGGGTGCGCGCTTTTCCGAGAAAATCGCTCTTGTCGCGAGCTATGTGCTTTATGCGCTGGTCAATTTCATCCTGATCCGTGCAGTGATGTGGATCATCAATTCAATCGTCAAGTTGATTTTGGCCTTGTTTCGCATCCAGCCCGCCGCTGAAGGCGTTCATCAGTTGTCGATGGAGGAGATGCGCACATTGGTGCTCGAAGGTGGCCAGTTCATTCCGAAAAAACACCACAACATCATGGTGAATCTTTTCGACCTTGAGAACATGACCATTGATGACACCATGACGCCGCGTGCGCTGATCGAGGGTGTGGATATCAACGACAAGATTGAGCATATCCGTAACAGTCTCGCCACCGCCCACCATACGCGTGTCGTGGCGTATGACGGCGACCTGTCGAATGTGATCGGCATTGTCCATGTCCGCAAAGTGTTGAATGCGTCGCGCAATCAGCCGCTCGAAAAGGACTCGTTGCGGGAAATCATGCGGGAGCCGTATTTCATTCCTGAAGGTACGCCACTCTTGCAGCAGCTGACGCAGTTTCAGGAAAATCAGCGGCGCATGGCGCTGGTCGTTGACGAATACGGTGAGATACAGGGATTGGTGACATTGCAGGACATCCTCGAGGAAATTGTCGGCGAGTTCACCAGCCAGTCGCCAATGAACACCGGCTTGTACCGAAAACAGGACGATGGCAGTGTCATCGCCGAGGGCTCTTGTCCGTTGAGGGTGCTCAATCGCAAGCTTGGATTCAACTTTCCCCTTGACGGCCCCAAGACCATCAACGGGCTATTGCTTGAGCAACTCGAAGATATTCCGGAGCCGGGGGTTGCGCTGAAAATTGGTGAGTACCCGATCGAAATTCTTCAGGTGCAGGACACGATGGTGAAAGTGGTTCGACTGGTTCCGCCCAAGGCGGTGGTGTAGTTGCGCAGGCGCGTAGTTGCGTACTTACAGTAGCTGGCGCGACCATCGACCGGGCTACAATTTTGTGGCCGTTACCATCGCCTTGATCAGGATTTCCCACTCCGGCACGGGAATTCGCGCCACCGGTTCCGAGTGGCCCTTGCCATCGGGCTGATAAACGATGATTTCGGCTTCCTGAATGCTGGTCATGATGCGCTCTTCGGGACGCGTACTGCCGTGAGTATGTGAAACCAGCAAATTGTTCATCCCCCTGGCGGGTAACTCGGTCAGCCGCTTGAATCGGGCGGCGTTGACGTCGAAACCCATTCGCTGGCCGATCTGGTGATTGATATCCTCTGTTATTTCGACCGCACCCAACCCCAACAAATGCCCAGTCTCGCGCGCGCGGCAGAATTGCGCGGTCAGAACTTGATCGACCGGAATTTGCAGATCCTTGATTGCGGCGCCGACTTTGCGCGCCTGCTCTCGCCCGACGTCGGAAATGTTTCGCTGAATCGCACAGTTTTCCCACCAAAAAGGTGTCTGTTGCAGATTGCCATCCTGTCCGATGGTCGATTGAGCATGTCGCATATAGAGATTGAAGCCGCCACGGCGCAGGGCCTGTACGAGCATTGCGCCCTTCAGCTCCTTTTCCGGCGCAATCAGGATTTGGCTTGGTTGTGCAGGGACAGCCGGGGCTACCTGCGGACTTCCCGCGAGGATTTGCGCGAGCGGTGCGTTGATCTGATCCTGTACCGTCTGTCTGCCAAGCCACTGCCATTGCCCGGGAGACAAACTGGTCAGGTAATGAAAGCGGCCATTTCCCTCGGCTTTGAATATTGCAACATGGCCTTCAGGCAGATGACTCAGCGCAGGATGCACGATATTTGGCGGCATTGCATGGCCAACCAGAAGACGATTCGCATTGGAATGCGTGACATCGGACAGCAAAAGCTGAATGCCGCCAGCATATCTTGCCAGCGTTTGCGCTTGCATGTCCGGTAGGAAGCTGATGTCGTTCAAGGCTGGCGAGCGCTTCGCCACGACGAGACCGACATGAATCGAAGTATCCACGGCCCTGCAATATTCGCTTGTGTAGATTTCATATACCTTTATCCGTTGACGTACCAAGGCGTCGGCAATGGCGCGCGCACGCGGTAGCGCCTCAGGTGCAAGGCGTTGGGTGTTTGCGCAGTCCTGCCACCAGGCGCCCGACTTCCGTTTGTCAGCGGTCGAGGTCTCGACCAAACCGTGACGCATGTACAACACGTAACCGCCCTTCCGCAGTTCTCGTACCAGGCCATCAAAAAGGGCATAGGGCTCATCGTTGACGAACAGGTTGGCGGTACTGGGCGATTGAACGGTTGCGGTGGCTGTTGCTGTCCCGATGTTAGCGCCCACTTGCTGGGATTGACTTTCCAGCATGGCAGAGAGCGAACATAGTCCAAACGCACAGCGGCACAGGAGTCGTCTGGTCGGGGATATATTCACGGGAGAATTTTTTCGAGTCCGCAACGCAATTGGCTTGCGCAAGATTCTAGCGGAATTGCCGAATTGCATCTCGGCTGAGGTGGCGGCTCTCGTATCGGTGCGTAGCGCCAAAGAATATTTTGTCATTGCGCCCAAACCACTGTTCGTATCAAGTCTTTTACTATACTTGAGTTGTTTTGTCAGGTATAGTGCAAGTCAGCAATGAAATCGCTACTCTGCGTCGATGAGTTGAGCCGTCGCGAATCGATTCTTGAGTTGAATTTTTTGTATTAACACGGCAACAGGGGCAATCAATGAGACTGACCACCAAAGGACGATTCGCGGTAACCGCCATGCTGGATTTGGCGCTGCACGCCGGCAATGGACCGGTGTCGTTGGCCAACATCAGCGAGCGCCAGAAAATATCGCTCTCCTATCTGGAGCAACTGTTCGGAAAATTGCGGCGCGGAAGTCTCGTGAAAAGCGTCCGCGGCCCAGGCGGCGGCTATAATTTGGCGCGCGCCACGGCAGAACTGAGCGTCGCTGATATCATTATTGCAGTCGAAGAACCGATCGATTCCCGCCAGTGCGAAGGCAGGGAGAATTGCGCGGGCGAAAAACGTTGCATGACGCATGACTTGTGGGAAAGCCTCAACGAAACTGTGATTACCTATCTCGCCGGCGTGACGCTTGCGGACCTGGTCGAAAAGCAGCGCGACCAGCCATCAACAGGCGCGACCCGCGTGGTGACCCTGCCCGGTGGCCACGCCAAGAGCCACAGCCACGTTGCTGCTGCCGCCACCATTGTCTAGAACTTCAAAAGAACGATCATGAAACAGCCCATCTATCTCGATTATTCTGCCACCACGCCGGTAGATCCACGTGTGGCGTCGAAAATGATTCCCTACCTGACGGAGCAATTCGGCAACCCGGCCTCGCGCAGTCACAGCTATGGCTGGACCGCCGAGGAAGCGGTCGAAAGCGCCCGCGAAGAAGTCGCCAAACTGGTTAATTGTGATGCGAAGGAAATTGTCTGGACCTCCGGCGCCACGGAGTCGATCAATCTGGCGCTGAAAGGGGCTGCGCACTTTTACAGCACCAAGGGCAAGCACATCATCACGGTAAAAACCGAGCACAAGGCCACGCTGGATACGGTTCGCGAACTCGAGCGGCAGGGCTTTGAGGCCACCTACCTCGATGTGAAGGACAACGGCCTCATCGACATGGAAGTATTCAAGGCTGCACTGCGTCCGGATACTATTCTCGTGTCGATCATGTTTGTGAACAATGAAATCGGTGTGATCCAGCCAATTGCCGAAATCGGTGAAATTTGCCGCGCGAAAGGCATTGTTTTTCACGTCGATGCCGCACAGGCCACCGGCAAGGTGCTTGTTGACCTGCAGGCACTCAAAGTGGACTTGATGAGTTTTTCCGCGCACAAGACCTATGGCCCGAAAGGCATTGGTGCGCTATTCGTGCGCCGGAAGCCGCGGATTCGCCTTGAAGCACAAATGCACGGTGGCGGCCATGAGCGCGGATTTCGTTCCGGCACGCTCGCGACCCATCAGATCGTCGGCATGGGCGAAGCGTTTCGTCTGGCGCGCCAGGAAATGCAGGCGGAGAATGAGCGTATCCGCATGTTGCGCGACCGGTTGCTGGAAGGCGTGAAGGATATGGAGGAGGTTTACATCAATGGCGATCTCGACCATCGGGTGCCGCATAACCTCAACGTGAGCTTCAATTTCGTCGAGGGCGAATCGTTGATCATGGGCATCAAGGAACTCGCGGTGTCGTCGGGTTCGGCATGCACTTCCGCGTCACTCGAGCCGTCGTACGTGCTGCGTGCACTCGGTCGCAATGACGAACTCGCGCACAGTTCCATTCGCTTTACCATCGGCCGCTTCACGACCGAAGCCGATATCGATTTCGCGATCAAATTGCTGAAAGAACGTATCCAGAAACTGCGCGATATGTCGCCACTGTGGGAAATGTACAAGGACGGCGTTGACCTCAATTCCGTTCAATGGGCCGCGCATTAAGAATGACGTAGAGATGCATGCGTCCCAACGTTTAACCAGGAGTTGAATCATGGCTTACTCAGAAAAAGTTATCGATCATTATGAAAACCCGCGAAATGTCGGTTCATTTGGCAAGGATGAAGCGGGTGTAGCAACCGGCATGGTCGGCGCGCCCGCGTGCGGCGACGTCATGAAGTTGCAAATCAAGGTCGGCCCCGATGGAATCATCCAGGATGCCAAATTCAAGACTTACGGTTGCGGCTCGGCGATCGCGTCATCTTCGCTTGTTACCGAGTGGGTGAAGGGCAAATCGATCGATGAAGCCGGTACCATCAAGAACACGCAGATCGCCGAAGAGCTGGCGCTGCCGCCGGTAAAGATTCACTGCTCGATCCTGGCCGAAGACGCCATCAAGGCGGCCATTGCGGACTACAAGGCCAAGCATGGCGAAACAGCGATGAAGGAGGCGGCGGAATAATCATGGCTATCACGCTTACAGATCGCGCGGCGGAGCACGTACAGAACTATCTGGCCAAACGCGGCAAGGGTGTCGGCGTGCGTTTCGGCGTGCGCACGACGGGTTGCTCGGGAATGGCCTACAAGCTGGAGTTCGTGGACGCGGCGAGTGAAGAGGATCAGGCCTTCGAGAGCCATGGCGTCAAGGTATTCGTCGATCCCAAGAGTCTCGCCTATATTGACGGAACCGAGCTCGATTTTGTCCGGGAAGGCTTGAACGAAGGCTTCAAATTCAACAACCCCCGGGAAAAAGACAAATGCGGTTGCGGAGAGAGCTTCAACGTTTGATGCTTGCCTGAACACTTCCCTCTCAACTAAGAATTGAAGAGGGCCAAAAAAAGGGGGCGACATCGCAGTCGCCCTTTTTCGCGAATGAGCCCGGATTTCACCCAAAATCACTTCGAATTGTTTGCCCTGCCGGTGTCTTATGACCTCGACACGCAAGCGCTGGACCAAGCCTACCGTGATCTGCTGCGGGAGGTGCATCCCGATCGCTTTGCGGGCACAAGCGATGCAGAAAAACGGCTCGCTGCCCAGTGGGCGACGCGCGCCAACGAAGGCTACCAGACACTTAAATCGCCGCTGAAGCGCGGACGTTACTTTCTTCGTATCAATGGCATCGACACGGAAGAAGAATCCAATACGGCCATGCCGGTGGATTTTCTGCTGCAACAAATGGAATGGCGTGAAGCAGTGGTGGACGCCAAATCCGCCCGCGATGAAGCGCGGCTGGATGCCTTGGCCGTACAACGGCTGAATGAGGAAAGAACAATGTTCGAACAGCTGCGCCAGCAACTCTCTGCCGGTGCCACACTCTGCGATGCGCGTCTAACCGTGCGCAAGTTGCGTTTCCTCGAAAAACTCGGCGAAGAAATCGACGACGCGCTCGAAGCGTTTGGTACCTGAGCGTATTCGCCATAAACTGGACACAATATGGCCCTTCTGCAAATCGCTGAACCCGGCGAAACCACCGCACCGCACCAGCACCGGCTTGCGGTCGGTATCGACTTGGGGACAACCAATTCGCTGGTGGCCACCGTAAAAAGCGGCGCGGCGGAGGTGCTTCTGGACCATGAAGGCGACCCGCTATTGCCGTCGGCTGTGCGCTACGATACCGATGGCAATGTCGTGGTCGGTCGTTTGGCCCGGGCCGCGCAGGCGGAGGACCCGGAAAATACCATCGTCTCGGTCAAGCGCTTCATGGGGCGCGGCATAGCTGACGTCGCCAAATATGGCACGCTGCCTTATCGTTTTATCGATGCGCCCGGCATGGTGAAAATTGAAACCGTCGCCGGCATCAAGTCTCCGGTTGATGTGTCGGCAGAAATACTCAAGGTGCTGCGAAAACAGGCCGAGGAATCCCTGGGTGGCGAATTGGTCGGGGCGGTGATTACGGTGCCCGCCTATTTTGACGATTCGCAACGACAGGCGACCAAGGATGCTGCGGGTCTGGCGGGAATCAACGTGCTGCGATTGCTGAATGAACCCACGGCAGCGGCGGTCGCGTACGGCCTTGACAACGCCAGTGAGGGCACTTTCGCGGTGTTTGATCTTGGTGGTGGCACATTTGATATCTCGATTCTGCGGCTCGCCAAGGGAATTTTTGAAGTGCTGGCTACCAATGGCGATTCGGCGCTGGGCGGCGATGATTTTGACCAAGCCATCGGCGCGCATTGGCGCAATGCATACGGGATTGCGGCCGCCGATCACCGCGACATGCGTCGCTTACTGATGAAGGCACGTGAAGTTAAAGAACGCCTCACGACCGAGGAGATGGTGGAAACCCTGCTGCCGCTGTCATACGGACAAGAATTCCATCTCAAGCTTTCCCGGCAGGAATTCCACGCCATGAGCGCGTCGCTGGTACAGCGCACACTTCAACCGGTCAGAAAGGCGCTGCGCGACGCGAAACTATCCGTCGCGGATATCGATGGCGTGGTAATGGTTGGCGGTGCAACGCGGATGCCGCATGTGCAACAGGCGATTGCGGACTTTTTTGGCAGGTCGCCGCTCAACAATCTCGACCCCGACAAGGTCGTCGCACTGGGCGCGGCCATTCAGGCGAATGTGCTCGCCGGTAATCGTAGCGCGGACGACCTCCTGTTGCTCGATGTCATTCCATTGTCGCTGGGCCTGGAAACGATGGGTGGGCTGACAGAAAAAGTGATTCCGCGCAATTCGACGATACCCGTTGCGCGTGCGCAGGAATTCACCACGTTCAAGGATGGTCAGTCCGCGATGGCGATTCATGTTGTTCAGGGCGAACGAGAATTGGTGAAGGATTGCCGGTCGCTGGCGCGCTTTGAGTTGCGTGGCATTCCGCCGATGGTGGCCGGTGCCGCACGCATACAGGTAATGTTTCAGGTGGATGCGGATGGCTTGTTGTCTGTGTCGGCCCGCGAGACGGTCAGCGGTGTCGAGACGCGCGTTGAAGTGAAACCCTCTTACGGATTGAGTGACGCGGAGATTGCCGAGATGCTGAAGGCAAGTTTCCACTATGCCGACGAAGACGCCAAGGCTCGCGCGCTATCCGAACAACGCGTCGAAGCCGCGCGCATGATCGAGGCATTGCGTGTGGCGTTGGAGAAAGATGGTGATACGTTGCTGGCGCGTGATGAACGTGCGGGAATTGAAAAGGCAATGATGACGCTAACGCAGGTTGCAGCGGGCGAAGATCATCGTGCGATCAAGAACAGCATCGCGGCGCTATCAGTCGCCACGGAAGATTTTGCGGAACGGCGCATGGATCGAAGCGTGGCCGATGCGCTCCGCGGCAGGAAGTTAGAGGATGTGAATATTTCATGACCCGAATTCAGGTGTTACCCCACGAAAGTTTGTGCCCGGCCGGCGTCGAATTTGAGGCGGCGGATGGCGAATCGCTGTGCGATGCCTTGCTGCGAAACGGCATAGAAATCGAACATGCCTGCGAAAAATCCTGCGCCTGTACCACTTGTCACGTTATCGTGCGCGAGGGGCTGGATTCGCTCGATGAAGCCGAAGAGAAAGAAGAGGATATGCTCGACATGGCCTGGGGGCTGACGTCGCAGTCACGCTTGTCGTGCCAGGCCAAGGTGCGCAGCGAGAAGCTGGTGATCGAGATTCCCAAATACACCATCAATCACGCGCGGGAGGAACATTGATGAAATGGACTGACAGCCTGGAAATTGCCATTCAGCTCGCAGATGCCCATCCCGACATCGATCCCAAATCGATTCGCTTCACCGATTTGCGTGAATGGGTGATGTCGCTGCCGGAATTCGATGATGCGCCAAATCACTCCGGCGAGAAAATCCTCGAAGCGATACAAATGGCATGGATTGACGAGGTTTCGTAGTGGCGCTCAGATTGCTTTGGACGCCAGCCATTGCTTGATTTGTGCGTACACATCTGCCGAACTTAACAAGTCCATGTGGTTAATTCCATAGCCCACCCATTGGCGATCCGCGGGAATCGCCAGGTCCAGTACGGAATTAGCGTGCTGCCCGAGTGCGCTGGATACGGGAACCAGTCCGTCACCCAATAAGCGATCGTTCAAGTCGCCCGGTTTGTTGCCGGTCGTGGCGGCAATGGCATAGCAATTTGTTGCGGTGGGAAGCGGCAATGCGTGCTTTGCCGCCTTGGTCCGTTTGTGCTGTTCGTGGCCCTGCCAGTCTTCATCCCGCAAATCGCCGAATCGAAGGTCGGTAATGCCGGCGCTGCGAATTTTTCCCAGACGCGTGAAGGGTGCCGTATATGGGCTGACACCGAGGATCGTATCCAACCAATGCCCGCCGCGCTCCAGCGGCGCGCCATGATGCGGTGTGCCGAGAAAGACCAGCGAGCGCAATTGTTCCGGCCAGTGCTGGCCCGCTGCCTTCCCATAATGGACGGCGCTGCGTGTGATCAATCCGCCCATACTGTGAGTCAGAATGACCAGATCTTCAACCGGGACCGGCCAGGCCGCCAACAGCGATTCAAGCATTTCCGAGAATTCGCGGCCATTGGCAGAAATGTGCAAGCCGCTGTTGTAGCGCAGGTAGACCGGCGTATAGCCAAAATCGTGCGCCAACTCCGCACCGTGATCGTGACCATCACGTAGCCATTGCTGATCGCTCATGCATAGTCCGTGAACCAGTACCAGCACTTTCCCGGAAGCTTTCGGGAATGCAGCCTGCAATGCCGTCTTTTCGGTCGCAAGCGCCTTTCCCTTTGAGCGCCATTGCATTGTCAGGGCAAGCGGATTGCCAGTCTCGGCAAGATAGTCGCCCAGCACCCCGTTAAGCGCGGCGACGACGGCATCGCGAGCGGACGAGGACTCGCGCTCCTCAAGGAGTGCCGCCAGCGGCGCGAGCGCGATATCGATGCCGCCCCCAACCATGCGAGTGACGCCTCGCACCGTACGATAGGCAAGGCCCGCAATCCCACTGGGTTTGCCGGCAGCGGGCTTACCCAATGGCATGGCTGCGCTGGCGATATTGTGGTGCATGGCCTCGACCAGATCGGTAATACCGACAACCGCGTCGATGGCGAGGCGGCTGGCAGCCCGCAGGTCGGATGGATGAAAGTGCGCCTTTGCCGGCATGGGAATCCTTGAAGTATTTTCCACGGCAGCGGAAAGTGCGACGTGGCAATAGTCGTCTCAGGATAGCGGACAGGGACTAGAGGCAACACTCTAATCGGCGGAGTCGATTGGATTGCCCTCGCGGCGAGGCACGAAGACTCCATACACTGATTGGAATTGCAGAAGGCACGGAACGAACGCACAAAAAATTAGGGGTGATCTCTCGACCACCCCTGAAGGCGCACTCTCGAATACTCCAGGAGGAGAACCTTTGAGCCGGGGACCTTTCCGGCATCAAAGCGCCCAGGGAGGGAGGGCGGTCCAGAAGCATTCGCGTGTATATGAGCAACCCTCATGCCAACAATATTTACTTGTTAAAAATCAATATGTTGATGTTTCTGAACCAATGCAGTGTCAATCAAATCGACATCGAATGTGTCGCTGATTGGCGACAAAAATGAGGACAAATGATATGTCATTGATTTCGCTACGGTAATGTTGTCTCCAAACTGAGACGGGCCATCGCCTCAATAGGTATCAGAAATGCGCGTTCTTTACAGCGGCGGCGCTTTGAAATGCGCTGCTTCAATGCTGTGGCGCTGCAGCAGTTTGTAGAATTCCGTGCGATTGCGTTGCGCAAGCTTCGCGGCCTGGGTCACGCTGCCTTGCGTGAGCTTCAGCAGGCGTGTCAGGTAGTCATACTCGAATCGCCGACGCGCATCCTCGAACGAATCGATGCGCTGCATTTCAAGCTGCATTGCCTGTTCCACCACTTTGGTGGAAACAATCTCGCCGCTGCTCAGTGCGACCACCTGTTCGGCGACGTTATACAACTGCCGGATGTTGCCGGGCCATGGCGCCGCAATCAGCATCTCCAGCGCCTCGGGCGAAAATGCGTTCACGCCTTTTTCATAGCGCTCCGACAATCGCTTCAGGAAATGCGCAAGCAACAATGGAATATCTTCGCGCCGTTCCCGTAGCGCCGGCAATTTTAGCGTGACGACATTCAAGCGATAGAACAAGTCTTCGCGAAAGGTACCTTCAGCCTTGGCTTGATTGAGATCTTTGTGGCTGGCGGAAATGATCCTCACGTCGACGCTGACCGTTTTGGTGGATCCGACCGGGCGAATCTCGCGTGCCTCAAGCGCGCGCAACAGTTTCACCTGCAAGGCAATCGGCATATCACCGATTTCATCGAGCAGCAGTGAGCCGGAATGCGCTTCCACGAACAAGCCCGGATGATCGGCAGTTGCACCGGTAAACGCACCTTTCTTGTGGCCGAACAACTCGGACTCCAGCAAGGTCTCGGGAATCGCTCCGCAATTGATGGCGACAAACGGCTTGTCGCTGCGTCGGCTGGCATTGTGCAGTGCACGTGCCAGTAGTTCCTTGCCGGTGCCACTCTCGCCCTGTATCAGGATGCTGGCATCGCCTTGCGCAACCCTTTCGGTGCGCCGCAACAGATCCTCCATCAGCGGGCTCTTGGTGATGATCTCCGAATGCCAGGATTGGTCGATTCTCTTGCTTGCCGTGGCGCCTCCATGAAGCGACAAGGCGCGATTCACCTGTGCAAGCAATTCGTTGGCGTCGTAGGGCTTGGTGAGATAGCCAAAGACCCCCTGACGGGTCGCGGCGACCGCATCGGGAATGGTGCCATGCGCAGTGAGGATAATCACCGGCAAGCCGGTATGCCGGCGCTCAATTTCGTGGAACAGCGCCATCCCATCCAGTCCTGCCATGCGCAGATCGGTGACGACCAAGTCCGGGCGCTCGGCGGCCGCCATCGACAACGCCTGCTCGCCACTGCTTGCGGTCATCACTTGATAGCCGCTGGCCTTCAGTCGGATCGCCAGCAATTTCAGGATGTCGGCGTCATCATCAACCAGCAGAAGGTTGCCCTTTGTTGCCGCGGCAACTGTTTTGGAGGCTTCAATTACAGTATTCATTTGCATTGCTCATTTACGTACATCTTCCGCGCGCCGGATTACGCTACGCTCTATTAACTTGAGGGCATTCAGTTGTGTTTCAAGTTCTTCCACCCGGGCTCGCAATGCCCGTGCTTCGGCATCCCGCGTGTCTTCTTTCTTGGCGAGTACAAGTCGCGACTGGGTATCGCGCAATTGTTCCCGTACCTTTCGACGATCACTCACCACGCCGTGTAGCAATGCCGCCAAGGCGCGAACCGACGAGGCGCCTGGCGTGTTTCCCGATCCGCTGCTGGCGATCAGCGGCTCCAGCACGGCAATCAGTTCGACATCGTCCTGCACGGATAAGTTCGAAACCGTTGAAGTTGCTCCTGGCGCCATTGCCAGCATCAGCGCGTACTTGACACGGTTGAAATCGCTCTTGTCGTTCTGAAACTGGGTGCGCACCATTTCACGCTCGACAGCGAATTCGCGAGCCTCGAGCTTTCGCGTCCGGGAGATGTGACCCAACAACTGATCCGCCTCGGATGGCGGACGATGCTGGTCGATCATGCGCGACCCTGGCGCATCAATGCGCTTGGATTCGAAGGCGCAGGCCGTAAGCAGGCCAGGTAGCAGTAGCGCGATGCATGTACTTTTCTTCATTTCGGTTTCTCTGAAAAACTAGGTCGCGACGGGTGTGTGCGGCAATTTTGGAAGCACGACACGAAAATGTGCGCCCGCCGCACCCAGCGCTTTGACGGTTCCATGATGCATTTCCACATAATCCCGCACGATTGCAAGTCCCAATCCCGTACCCTTGGTGCCTGATTGGGTTGCGGCTGTTCCCCGATAGAACGGGTCGAATATCCGGTCACGGTCTTCCGCCGGAATACCGGGGCCGCTGTCGATCACTTCGATTACCGCCGTCTCTTCGTGTTTGCCAAGGCGCAAGATGATTGTTCCGCCGACGGGCGAATATTTGATCGCGTTCGACAGCAAATTGTCGATCACCACCCGCAGTTTCCCCGGGTCGCCTTGGTATGACGTTTTTTCGCATTCGCGTGTCACCGTCAGCGACTTTGCGACGATCGCGATTTTTTGCAGCTCGACGACCTCGTCGATCAAATCCTTTAGCTGCAGTGGTTTTGTTTCAAAGGCCACCTTCTTGTCGAGACGATCCGCGGACTGTGTTTGCGAATACGTGAGCAGATCCTGAATGAGCCTTTCCAGCGTGAGTGAGTTCTGTTTCAGAATGCGCGCAATCTCAAGTTGCTCGTCATTCAGTTTGCCAACCACTTCGTCGCCCAGCAGGTCGGAGCCTTCGCGCAATGCTGTCAGCGGCGTTTTCAATTCATGCGAGACGTGCTGGAAGAAGCGCGTCTTCTGGTCTTCGAGCGAGATCAGGCGCTGGCGCAGCCAGTCGAGTTGCTCGCCGAGCTTCTCGATATCGCGCGGACCGCTGACGTGGATGCGCTTGGCTAGCTTGCCTTCACCGAGGCGATTGATGGCCGCATCCAGATCGCGAATCGGCCGCGCCAGAAGATAGGTGAAGCCGGCGATCATCAACAGCGCGGATGGGATCATCGCCAGCAATTGCCAGAACACCTGATTGCGCGACTTGACCGCGGACGCGCGCAACGCGGCGACCTCCTGGTCGATCAACAGGCTGGCCAGGGCGTTCAGCGACTGGGTGCGCTGGGAAAGGTCGGAGAAGTCGCGCTCAAGCTGTTTTGCCAATTCGGGTGTCGGGCTTTTTGCGGTGAGCGCGGCAAATATACTATTCTCGCGCTGCCGGATGGCGTCCGCCGTACTTCGCATCTCGGTGGTGAGCGGCAGCGCCATGAATTCGCCGTTCAGTTTCAGAAAACTTTCGCGCGATTGCTTGTAGGTCTCAATCAGGTCGCGATCACCGGATACCGCATAGAACCGCCCGGAGCGCTCCATCGCCAGACTGAGGCTCGCCAGCTGACGGGCATTTTGCGTGGCCACGGTCGCGTTATACACCGCCTTCTGACTCTGCTCCGAGAGCTTCTCAATGGCAAACGCATTTGAAACCAGTCCCGCGATCAGCGGCAACGCGACGATAAGAAAGCCGACCAGCAGCAATCCCAGAAACGAGCGCGGGTAACGAAGCTCCAACATCGGTTTATCGGTCTTTTCTCTTGTCATGCTCGATTCGCGTTCATTTGCAGCAAGGGTTGTGCCAGATCAGTAGTCTGACCTATCGGAATGATAAAATCATTTCATTCCTTTCGCCGTATTTCGCTGCGGTTCGCTGTATCTTGCTATACACAGGAGCAATTGCCATGGCCATGTATGAATCCGACATTACCCAGTTTCTTCGCGAGTTGATGGACAAGAATCCGCAGTTGAAAGAACTGCAGAAAACGAATCGCGCAACGTGGTGGGACCGGAAGCTGGATTTGCAGGAGCTGAAGCGGCAGGAGGAATCGGAAGCGCCGAAACAACCTTATGCGTATTTTCCGTTGCCGAAAGTGCCGACGCCATAAACATCAACCTTGCAGGTCGCGCAGTTGCCTGCATGGCGCCGTCCCGAAGGCGATCCACAGACGGGTAAAGTCCCCACCAAACCTCAAGCACTGTAGCGGTTCTCGGGCCGAAAATGGCTGGAAAAGCCCGCCAGCACTAGGGTTTGTTCATGCTTTTCGAGCTGCCAATCAATTGAACAGCGCCAATACGCCGTCCAGTCCCACATAGTTGATTGCCACATTCGCCTCCAACCGCACCACCGGCTTGGCGCGATACGCTATCGAGACGCCAGCCGCGGCCAGCATGCTCAGATCATTTGCGCCGTCACCAATGGCGATACAACGTTCGCGCGGCAGCGACAACGCAGAGGCGGTTTCGCGCAGATAGCGTGCCTTGCCGTCCGCGTCGCAAAGCGCGCCGATCACATTGCCGGTGAGTTTGCCATTGACGATTTCCAGCGCATTGGAATAGGCGTAGTCAAATCCGAGCCGTGATTTCAGGTGCTCGGTGAACAGCGTAAAGCCACCGGATACCAGCAAGAGCTTGATGCGGAGTTTTTTTGCCGTCGCGATGAGACGTTCCGCACCCGATGTAAGTGTCAAACGCTCGTCAATCACCTGCTGCAATACCGACTCGTGTAGTCCGGATAGCAGCAAGACACGCTGGCGCAAACTCTCCGGCCAATCAATTTCGCCACGCATGGCGCGCTCGGTGATCGCGGCGACTTCGGCCTTCCGGCCGGCGAAATCAGCAATCTCGTCGATGCACTCGATGGTGATGAGCGTGGAATCCATATCCATCGCGATCAAGCCGAAGTCGCTGAGCTTTTTTCCAGCGGGCATGAAGGCAAAATCGAGCTTGGCGCTTTCGCAGTGCGCGGCAACGGTTGTCCGCGTCGCAGGATTTGCATTGGCCAGGCGAAATGCCTGATGTGCAACCGATTCGATGCGCGTAATGTTTTCCGCCCCGGAAAGCGCGTGCAGCAATTTCAGGTCATGCGTGGCGATATCCTCGCCCTGAACGATGAGGTCTACCATCATGCTGCCGCTTTGGTGGTGGTTGCCAGCGATTCGGGCGTCAGCTCGCGCAAGATGTACTTTATTTCACTCACGCGGTCGCGCAGGTTTGCGACCGGCTTTTCAATGCGCAACTTGTCCTGCCCCGCCAGCTTGTAATTGCGCCGCTGTTGTACCAGTTGAATCACGCGCTGCGGATGAATGGGTGTATCGGGGCCGAATTGAACAATGATGGCTTGTGCACTGGCGTCGATTTTCATGAGATCAAGCGGCTTGCCCAGTATGCGCAGGCGATGACATTCCACCAGCGTATGCGTCGGGTCCGGCAATAATCCGAAGCGGTCAATCAGTTCTTCGCGCAGATTGTCCAGCGCGTCCTCGGTTTCGCAGTTGGCCAGGCGCTTGTAGATCACCAATCGCTCGTGAACGTCGCCGCAAAAAGTATCGGGCAGCAGGGCGGGACTATGCAGGTTGATTTCGGTCGCCACATTCAGGGGCTTCAGCAGGTCGGGTTCCTTGCCGGCTTTGAGTGACTTGACCGCGCTATTCAGCATCTCGGTATAGAGCGTGAAGCCGATGTCCTGGATGCCGCCGGACTGCGAATCGCCCAGCACCTCGCCCGCGCCGCGGATTTCCAGATCGTGCATGGCGAGATAAAAACCCGCGCCCAGGTCCTCCATCATCTGGATGGCTTCGAGGCGTTTCTTGGCGTTGGCGTTCAACGCTTCTTCCGGTGGTGTGAGCAGGTACGCGTAGGCCTGATGATGCGATCGTCCGACGCGGCCGCGCAACTGATGCAATTGCGCCAGGCCGAATTTATCCGCGCGGTGAATCAGTATCGTGTTCGCGGTCGGCACATCAATGCCGGTTTCAATGATGGTTGAGCACAGCAGCACATTGGAGCGTTGATGGTAAAAATCACGCATCACCCGTTCCAGTTCGCGCTCCGGCAACTGGCCGTGGGCAACGGCAATGCGCGCTTCCGGCAGCAGTTTCGCAAGACGATCGTACTGGTTCTGGATGGTTTCGACTTCGTTGTAAAGGTAGTAGGCTTGGCCGCCGCGCTTCAGTTCGCGCAGGATGGCTTCGCGAACAATGCCATCTGATAGCGGATTGACGAAGGTCTTGATCGAGAGTCTGCGTTGTGGCGCGGTGGCGATCACCGAAAAATCACGCAGGCCTTCAAGCGACATCGCCAGCGTGCGCGGGATGGGGGTGGCCGTAAGGGTCAGGACGTCGACTTCGCTTCGCAGCGCCTTGAACGCTTCCTTTTGCCTCACGCCAAAACGGTGCTCTTCATCGATAATCACCAGCCCCAGATTCTTGAAATGCACATCTTTCTGAATCAGTTTGTGAGTGCCGATGGCGATGTCGATAGTGCCATCGTTGACGCCTTTCAATGCGGCCGCGGTTTCCTTGGCGCTGCGGAATCGCGAAAACTCGGCGATTTTGATCGGCCATTCGGCGAAACGGTCGGAGAAGTTCTGGAAGTGCTGTTCAGCGAGCAGTGTGGTCGGGACCAGGATGGCAACTTGTTTGCCGGCCGCCGCAGAAATGAACGCCGCGCGCAATGCCACCTCGGTCTTGCCGAAACCGACATCGCCGCACACCAGCCTGTCCATCGGCTTGCCTGAGGTCATGTCGGCCATGACGGCTTTGATGGCGGTGGCCTGATCGGGTGTTTCTTCGAACGGAAAGGAGGACGAGAAGGCGTCGAATTCATTGAGCTTCAATGGGAACGCAAATCCCTGCCGCGCGGCGCGGCGTGCATAGAGATTCAGCAACTCGGCGGCGGTATCGCGCACCTGTTCGGCCGCTTTTCGCCGGGCTTTTTCCCATTGGCCACTACCGAGGCGATGCAGCGGCGCATTGTCGGGATTCGCGCCGGTGTAGCGAGAGATGACGGACAATTGCGCGACTGGAACAAACAGCTTGTCGCTGCCTTCGTAATGCAGTTCCAGGAATTCCTGACTGCCTTCGCCGAGATCCATCGTCACCAATCCGGCGTAGCGGCCGATCCCATGCTGGGAATGCACGACCGGATCACCGATGTTGACCTCGGCAAGATCACGCAACATGCCTTCAGTACTGATGCGCGATTTGTCGCGACGCCGCGTCTGCTTGACTTCAGATGCGTACAACTCGTTTTCGGTGACGAAGGCGAGTTGCTCATTGGGCAGAATGAAGCCTGCCTGCAGTGGCGCAAACGTCAGTCCCAGCTTGCCGGTAAGCGTGGTAATGCCCTCAAGATCGTTTACTGGCGCGGAGTTCAGGCCATTGTCGGCAAGAAACTGGGTGACGGTTTCGCGGCGGCCAATACCCTCGGTCGTAACGACGATCCGGCCATCGAATGATTTGACGAACGCTCGGAACTTGGTGAGAGGATCGGCAGCTCGGCGATCGACATCGATTGGGGGTAGCGCCAGCGTAGGTGAAAAGATGCTGGCACGGTCAAGTTTTTCAAAACGGTTCAGCCCGCCGAATAATTCATCGACTGGCACGAACACGTCCATTGGCGGCAATAGCGGGTGATCCTTGTCGCCTCGCATCAGCTCATAACGCGATTTGGTGTCCAGCCAGAATTCCTCGGCCCGGGCCGATACGTCGCCGTGCGCAAACACGCGCGTGCCGGCAGGCAGATAATCGAATACCGTAGCGGTCGCCTCGAAAAACAAAGGCAGGAAATACTCGATGCCGTTGGGCGCCAGACCGGTCGACACGTCCTTGTACATGCGGCTCTTTGCAGGATCGCCCTCGAACCGGTCGCGAAAGCTCTCGCGAAAATGGTTCTGGCCTTCCTTGTCGAGGGGGAATTCCCGCGCGGGCAACATGCGGATTTCGTGGACGGGATAAAGGCTGCCCGGGGTGTCAACGTCAAAAGTACGGATCGCTTCCACTTCTTCGCCGAACAGGTCAATCCGGTAAGGGACCGTGCTGCCGGTCGGAAACAGATCGACCAGTCCGCCGCGCACCGCATATTCGCCAGGCGCCATGACCTGGGTTGTGTGCGCGTAGCCGGCCAGGGTCAAATCTTCGCGCAACCGGTTCAAGTCGAGGCGGGATTTTGTTTTGAGGAAGAAAGAGCGACCGGAAAGGTATTCACGCGGGCAGAGTCGCGTCATCGCGGTGGTGACAGGCACGATGCCGATGTCGAACTGACCCTGCGAAAACTGATAGAGCGTCGCTAATCGCTCCGAGACCAGATCGGGGTGCGGTGAAAGCTGATCGTAGGGCAGCGTTTCCCAGTCCGGCAATCGGTGCACGCGTAGCGAAGGTGCAAACCAGCCAATTTCTTCGCGCAATCGTTCTGCATCATGGGAATTGGACGTCAGGATGAAAAGCGGGCCACCGTTTGCCGCGTGGCGGGCGAAGAACAATGCGTCAGCGGAACCGTGAGGAAACATGACGTCAGTGGGGAGACGGAACAAGGGCGTCGCCCGCATCGCCGCGTGGATCGGGAAGTTGATCGAGCAAGGGCTGCAGTGCCGTAAGCAGTTCGAATGCATTCGCAAATCGTTCATCCGGATTCTTCGCCAGCAGCCGATCGACAATCGGCTGGAGATGACGGATCTGCCTGGGAAGCAACGGCACTTCTTCGTGCAAATGCTTGAAGATCACCTGTGCCGAGTTTTCGCCAGAGAACGGCATTTGACCCGTGAGCATTTCGTAGAAGATGACACCGGCGCTATAGAGATCGCTACGGCCATCGACCGGCAAGCCGCGTCCTTGCTCGGGGCTCATGTAGGAAGGAGAGCCCACCACATCGTCGCTGGTCCGAATCCGCGTGACGTCACGCATGCGGGTGGAAATATTGAAATCGATCAGTACGAGACTTTCGTCGTCACGAAAGAAAATATTCTCGGGCTTCAAATCCATGTGGGCGAATCCGCCCGCGTGCACGTCGATCAGCGCGGCGGCGAGCTGGTGCAGTATTCTTGCCGCCGCGTTGCTGGAAAGTCGACCCAGCATGCGGCGCCGCAAGTCACCGGCGGCAAGATACTCCAGCACCACGTAGGGCCACGTACCGGCTATCCCCGCGTCGAGGTGATGCACGGCGCTTCGGCCCTTCAAGCTGGAAAAGTACATGTAGCGATCGCAAAATTGCCGGACAGCAGCAGCGTCATGAACGGGAGTCGACAATCCAAACTTGACCACGACGCGTGTCCCATCCTCAATTGCTTCCGCGAGCATGACCTGTGCCATCGGATTCGCCGACAGGGTGGTAACCGATTGGTAGCCATCAACCGCGAGCACCACGCGTTCGCTGGCAACACTAAAGACGAAATGCCCAAATTCGCGCGGCTCATGTGTTGCGCATGCCTTGGCAGTTGATTCCTTGTCCCGCGATCTGCCGGTCAGACGCGAAATTGTGTCGGCGAGCACATTTTGTGAAAGCGCATCCTTCTGCAAGACGGCTGCCGCGCCAGCGGCGCAAAGGCGCGAACTCAGTGGCTCCAGTTCGTGACTGGTGAGCAGAATGATTGGCGGGCAGGATTCACGTGTTCGCAGGCGCTGCAATGCAGACATTGCCTCGGCCTCGGTGCCGATGCCTCCGAGAACAATTACATCGCTGTTGATGCCGAACGCAATGCCGGAACCACGCATGGTTTGCGAAAATGGGTCGATCCCCTCGATTTCCGCCGATGGCAGCGCCGCGCGAATCAATGACGTCAACAAGCGCTGGTAACCGATCGAACCTTCGATGACGGAAATATGCGGGCCAGCCGCGCCCGTGCATTGAGGTGGCTGCTGTGGCGGCGGGTTTGAGGTGGGGATTTCGGTATTCAAAGCAATTGAACGAGCGCGGCCTGACCGTCAATGTTCAGGCGACTACCACCGGAATCTTGCCGATCTTCGCCTGCCAGACTTTCGGGCCGATCTTGTGCACGGAATTGCCTTCCGGGTCAACGGCGACCGTCACCGGCATATCGACGACATCGAATTCGTAAATTGCTTCCATGCCGAGTTCTCCGAACGCCACCAATCGCGATGACTTGATGGCTTTCGACACCAGATACGCCGCACCGCCCACTGCGATGCAATAAACGGACTTGTTGTCGCGTATGGCCTCAATCGCGACATCCTTGCGTTCGGATTTGCCGATCATACCGATCAACCCGGTTTTTTCCAGCATCGTGCGTGTGAAGCGATCCATGCGCGATGCCGTGGTCGGGCCCGCGGGGCCGACAGCTTCATCGCGTACTGCATTGACCGGGCCAACGTAATAGATGAATCGATTGGTGAAATCCACCGGCAGTTTTTCGCCTTTGGCAATCATGTCGGTCAGGCGCTTGTGGGCGGCATCGCGACCGGTGAGGATTTTGCCGGACAGCAGCAATGTTTCGCCGGATTTCCACGACGCGATCTCGGCCTTGGTGATGCCGTTCAGGTTCACGCGGCGTGACGTTTTGAAATCGAGTGCGAGCTTCGGCCAGTCTTCCAGTGAGGGCGGTTTGAGCGTGGCGGGACCGGAGCCGTCGAGCGTGAAATGCACATGCCGCGTGGCTGCGCAGTTCGGCAGCAATGCCACCGGCTTGGACGCCGCGTGGGTCGGATAGTCGTTTACCTTTACATCGAGTACGGTGGATAGTCCGCCCAGCCCCTGCGCGCCGATGCCGAGCGCGTTGACCTTCTCGAAGATTTCCAGCCGCAGTTCCTCTGCACGGTTCTTCGGTCCGCGTGCCATCAACTGATGCATGTTGAAAGGCTCCATCATGCCCCACTTGGCCACCAGCATGGCCTTTTCCGGAGAGCCGCCGATGCCGAGCGACAGCAGACCGGGCGGACACCAGTCCGCGCCCATGGTGGGTACCTGCTGCAGCACCCAATCGACGATGCTGTCGGAGGGAAGGAGCATGGCGAACTTGGACTTATTCTCCGAGCCGCCGCCTTTGGCCGCGACGATCACTTCCACCTTGCCGCCCGGCACCAGTTCTACGTGTGTGACGCCGGGAGTATTGTTGCCCGTGTTGGTGCGCTTGCCATCGGGATCGGCAAGCATCGAGCCGCGCAATGGATTGTCGACATCGCTGTAGGCGCGCCCCACGCCTTCATTGACCATCTGTTCAAGCGACAGTTTGGTCTCCCAGCGAACATCCATGCCGACGCGAATGAAGGCAATCGCAATTCCCGTGTCCTGACAGATCGGGCGATGCCCCTCCGCCGCCATGCGCGAGTTAATCAGGATCTGCGCCATCGCATCCTTGGCGGCGGGTGATTCTTCCTTCAGGTATGCCTCGTGCAGCGCCTTGATGTAATCGACCGGGTGGTAGTAGCTGATGTATTGGAACGCGTCAGCGATGGATGAGACGAAGTCTTCCTGTTTGATGGTGGTCATTTTGGTCTCCTAATGTTCGGCGCCGGGTTTCGCGGGTTTAACCTGGTGTGACATGATCTTGTCGCTATAGGCGATGGCGAGCGCGGATAGCAGGAACGTGATGTGTATCACCGTTTGCGCGATCCATTCACCGTTGGCCATGTAGGCCTTGGCGTTGATGAAGGTCTTGAGCAAGTGAATGGAAGAGATGCCGATGATGGCGGTGGCGAGTTTCACTTTCAGCACGGAAGCATTGACGTGCGAAAGCCATTCTGGCTCGTCGGGGTGGCCTTCCAGTCCCATGCGCGAAACGAAAGTCTCATAGCCGCCGACGATGACCATGATCAGCAGATTGGAAATCATCACAACGTCAATGAGTCCGAGCACCACCAGCATGATGGTGCCTTCATTGAGCTTGGTCGGTGGCGTGGCGCCTTCGACGGTGATCGAAATGAGGATATGCTGCAGCGCTGCTTCGTTGCCAAAGGCGGAGAGAATCAGGTAATACAGTTCCGACCAGAACTGGAATACATATACGGCTTGCGCAAGAATGAGGCCCAGATACAAAGGCAATTGCAGCCAACGACTCATGAAAATGAGGCTGGGCAACGGCTTCATCGCGGGTAATTTGCTATTTTTGTCCATGGATTCGTCCGCCAAATAAATAGGAAAACCCTCACAAAGCGACTTTGTGAGGGACGAGATTCAGCGATTTTCAACCAGGCTTGTGACAGTTGTACCAACACCGCCGTTTCGCGAACGGCACGCGTTTCAGAGATTCGCGGTGCGTTCCATGGCCAGCGTGATTTCTACAAGTGAGACGTGGCAATCGCCGGACTGATTTCCCGACGAAGAATTTTACCATTCTTGGTGCGCGGGAATTCTTTGGCGAGGTAGATTCGCTTCGGAGCCTTGTAGGCGGCGAGATGTTCCTTGCCGAATGCTTGCAGTTGTTCCGCCGTAACCGTCGCACCGGGCTGAGCAATGACGTAGGCGACCACCAGCAGCTTGTCCTTTTCCGCTTCCTCGCCGACGCAGGCGCAATCCGCCACCGCCGGATGCGATTTCAGCACGCGTTCTACCTCGTAGGGTGAGACGCGATAGCCAAAGCTTTTGATGATGTCGTCCTTGCGGCCAAGGAACCAGAGATATCCGTCCTCGTCGATCTTGGCGTAGTCACCCGTGAAAAAATAACCGTCATGGCGATACTTGGCGGTCTCCTCCGGTTGATTCCAATAGCGCAGGAACAGGCCCGGGTCTGATTCCGGCACGGAAATCATGCCTTCTTCGCCGCGCGGCACGGCTTTTAGCGTCTCGGGGTCGAGCAGCTGAATATCGTGCCCCGGCTGCGGGAAGCCCGCCGATCCGGCGCGGATCGGTCGGTGTATGCTTTGCGAGAGGTAGTAGGAAAACTCGCTCATGCCGACGGCTTCAAAAATGTCCATGCCGAAACGCGAGCGCCACGCGGCCAGCATGTCATCCGACAGGTGCTCGCCGGCACTCATGCAAAAACGCAATGACGGTACATCGGCCTTGGTCGTGGTCGTCTTTGCACGATCTGGCGGTAAATGGTGGGTACGCCGATAAAAATCGTTGCCTGGTGCTTGGCGATCAGCCGCGTCCACAGCTCGGCATCGTTCTTGCCTTCATGAACAATGACCGTCTTGCCCAGATACAACGGATCCATCAGGCCGGAGCCAAGCACATAGGTCCAGTTGAACTTGCCTGAATGAAGTATCCGGTCAACGTTTTTCGGGTCAAAGTTGTACCAGTATTCTGCGGCGGGTTCGCGACCGATGAGTGCCCGGTGCGCATGCAGTACGCCCTTGGGAAAACCCGTCGTGCCCGACGTGTAAACGAGATAGGCCGGGTCGCCTGCGTGGGTGGCATGTGGTGCCGACCACGCTGTGATCGCGTCCAGCGCGGGCTTCAGGTCGATTGCGGGAATCAGCGTATTTTCAATGTGCTTGCCCTTGCCGGAGAGCAATACCAGTCGGGCATCAGGGGCTTCTGCAATGCGTGGTGCGAGATGTTCCCAAGCGGCATGATCCATCACCAGTACCTTGGCGCCGGAATCCTTGGCGAGGTACAAGACTTCGTCCGGGGTGAGCAATGTCGAGGTTGGCACTGCGATGGAGCCGGCCTTCATGGCGCCGAGAAACGCGGTCGGATAGTCGAGACTGTTGGGCAGGCGGATCAATACGCGATCGCCGGGATCCACGCCATGCTTTCGCAGCAATTGCGCGAATTGACTGGTGCGGGCGGCAAGCTGTCCATAGGTTGCGGTGTCAGTCCCGAGGGCATCGTCTTCGACGATCATGGCGATGCGATCTTCGAACTCGGTTGCCACGTGCGCGTCGGTACACGCAACGCCGATGTTGAAGAGTTGCGGGACCTGCCAGGTCCATTCGGGGAAAGGCGGGAAGGAGGCTTTTGCGTTCATATCGATATGCAAGAGCGGATTTAACACGGAGACCACTGAGACCACGGAGAAAACCCGATTGGCAGTGGCTTCGTATTACTTCCGTGGTCTCAGTGGTCTCCGTGGTTCAATTGGGTTTCAGTTTTGGTAACACACTAGCACTGGCGAGGCGTTCAAGCGGAAAATCGCTGGAAAACCACGTCAAATGGCGATCTACGTCATGTTGTCCTAAAGAATGACTCCGTACGGCCAGTTTTCCCGAACCACTTGCGCTGGCAGTTTTCGCAGCACCTCAATGGCAAACGCGGTGTCGGCCGCGGACAGCGCGTGCAAGGCGTGCGCGCGTAACAGTGTCTGCAAGGCCTTGCCGAACATCGGCGGATCGAGCATTTCGCCATTGAACTTGATTGCACCGCCGAGCAGTGCGTCGGCTTCGATGGCGGCTTTCAGGATCGCACTCTTGGTCTTGATGTCGGTGGGCGAGGGCGTATAGGCGACTTTGCAAGGGTGAATGTGCGAAGGATGAATGACCTGCTTGCCGGTCATGCCCATCGCGGATTCTTCACAGGCGTGGCCGTAGACCACGCGACTTTCTTCATCGCCGTGCAAGTCGAGCCAGCGACGCACGTCATTTGGTTCGACAAAATTTTCCGGCATAGTCGATTGCCCGATCAGCGTCTCCACGCCGCCGATGACGCCCTTACCGGCGATGCGCGCTTCAAACAACACCTGATTCATGAAATACGCGAGTTCCTTGGTCCAGTTGCGCGGCGTGATCTGGATACCCATCGCCTTGGAAAAGTCATGGATACCAAACACCACATGCTTGACAGTCGAATACTGCATGAGGTCGGGCGCAATTTTCAGTGACTTGGGATGCTCGATGATCGGCTGAATTGTCATACGGTGGTTGAGGCCCACCAGCAGGGCGGAGAGGTCGCGGATTTCCGGGGAGCCGTAGGCCTCTCCCGCCTTGGCCAGCATCACCACGTCGATGTGATCGGACAGATCGCGCACCATTTGCAAGTCTTTCTCATACTCTTCGGTGCGGAAGGGATTGATACGCACCGCAATCTGCACTTCCTTGCGTTTGTGCATGCCGGGCAACTCACGACGCAGCAGGTCGCGCGACATTTCCTTTTGGCGGCAGCCGTCTTCCAGATCAAAAATCAGCGTGTGGGAAGAGGTTCCCCAAGCGTGTTTCTTGAAGCGCTGCGACGCCTGTTCCAGATCTTCGTACAGGCCAAGGGCGGGCGCGTATTTGACCGGCGGGTAGTAGATCTGAATGCCTGGCCAGTAATCGCCCAGCATGTCGGCGGACACGGTATTTGGGAGCGCCTCGGCTTGTGCGTGTTTCATTTTTTATCTCCAGTGGCCGGGGTTGGATTTGGGCAGCCGGCAACGATTCAAAGTTACACCCAATGCTGCGGCGCGTCAATATGTCTTATAAAAGACATAAGATATCTTTATGCGATAATCGCGCCTCTGTAAGCGTGTTGTCAGCTTGCCGGGTTGTAATGAGCGCGCCGTGAGCTGAGCCGCGCGTTGTGCAGTGCGCATTTCATGGCCCGGACTTGCGCGTATCCTGCAATGGCTTCGCCCGCAACAAGATCATCCGTAACGTCGAAATCCGCTACGACATATATGTGCCCAGTACACGTCTCAACCTGTAAACAACGAGGAGCCTCACGATGAGTGATTCAATAGTGGCCAGAATTGAAGCCAATCCGAAGTACCACGAACTGCGACGCAAACGCGGTTCATTCGGCTGGTTTCTTACCATACTGATGCTGGTGGTGTACTTCGGGTATATCGCCCTTATCGCGTTCAACAAGCCGTTTCTCGCGCAACCGATTGGCAACGGCGTGACCACGCTTGGTATACCCATCGGCATGGGCGTCATCATTTTCACGATCGTGATCACCGGCATTTATGTGCGCCGCGCCAATAGTGAATACGATCAACTCACGGCAGAAATCCTTGAAGAGGCCTCCAAATGAGATTTGCCATCAACGTACTAGCGGGCGTCGGCGCACTATTGGCGGCGGGGGCAGCCCTGGCTGCGGGCGCGGACATGGGCCAAGTCGACAAGCAGCCCACCAACTGGGTTGCCATCAGCATGTTCGCCGTCTTCGTGGTCGCCACTTTGTTCATTACCAAATGGGCGGCAGCCAGAACCAAATCGGCTGCCGATTTCTATACGGCGGGCGGCGGTATTACCGGATTCCAGAACGGATTGGCGATCGCCGGGGACTATATGTCGGCCGCGTCTTTTCTCGGGATTTCCGCAGCCGTGATGGCCACTGGATATGATGGCCTGATCTACTCCATTGGCTTTCTGGTCGGCTGGCCGGTCATCACCTTCCTGATGGCGGAACGTTTGCGCAATTTGGGCAAGTTCACATTTGCCGACGTCGCCGGCTACCGTTTTCAGCAAACACCGATCCGCGTGTTCGCGGCGTCGGGGACGCTGGTCGTTGTCGCGTTCTACCTGATCGCGCAAATGGTGGGTGCCGGTGCCCTGATCAAGTTGCTGTTTGGTCTGGACTACTGGGTCGCGGTGGTACTGGTTGGCGCGTTGATGATGGTGTACGTGCTGTTCGGCGGCATGACCGCCACCACATGGGTGCAGATCATCAAGGCCTGCATGTTGCTGGGTGGTGTGACGTTCATGGCGCTGATGGTGCTATCGCAGTACGGCTTCAGTCCCGAAGCGCTATTCGCGAAGGGCGTTGAAGTCCGGACCCAAATCGCCGCGAATGGCGGCAAGGATGCAACGGAAGCGGCCAAAATCGGCCTGGCCATCATGGGCCCCGGCGGATTTATCAAGGATCCGATTTCAGCGATTTCATTCGGCATGGCATTGATGTTCGGCACCGCCGGCCTGCCACATATCCTGATGCGTTTCTTCACCGTGCCCGATGCCAAGCAGGCACGCAAGTCCGTGCTCTGGGCCACGACCTGGATTGGTTACTTCTACGTGCTGATCTTCATTATCGGTTTCGGCGCCATCACCCTGGTGCTGACCAATCCGGAGTTCGCCGATACCGCCAAGGGCATCATCAAGGGCGGCGGCGGTTCGGCAAACATGGCGGCTGTACTGGTGGCCAAGGCGGTTGGAGGCAACGTTTTCTACGGCTTTATTTCTGCCGTGGCCTTTGCCACGATTCTGGCGGTGGTGGCCGGACTTACGCTTTCCGGCGCGTCGGCGGTCTCGCATGACTTGTATGCAACGGTGTTCAAGAAAGGCAAGGCGGATAGCGACTCGGAGCTGAAAGTTTCGCGCCTCACCACAGTTGCTCTTGGCATCGTTGCCGTGGCCCTCGGCATCGCGTTTGAAAAGCAGAACATTGCATTCATGGTGGCGTTGGCTTTTGCGATTGCCGCTTCAGCCAATTTCCCGGTGTTGTTCATGTCGGTGCTCTGGAAAGATTGCACGACCAAGGGTGCGGTCATCGGCGGATTCCTCGGGTTGATATCCTCCGTGGTGTTGACCGTGGTTTCACCCTCTGTATGGGAGGCCACGCTGGGCAATCCCAAGGGATCGGCATTGTTCCCGTATTCATCACCGGCCTTGTTCTCCATGACTATCGGGTTTGTCGGCATCTGGCTGTTTTCGATCCTCGATCGCAGTCCGCAGGCCGCTGAAGAGCGCGCAGCATTCAAGGCTCAACAAGTACGGTCCGAAACCGGCTTTGGTGCATCGGGAGCGTCCGGGCACTGATGCACACGTGATCCTGGCGGCCGGCGAATTACTTGCCGGCGGCCAGGAGTTGTCGCAGCTTGACGAAGGCAAGCGCTGCCATCACTGCATCGTTCAAGGCGTCATGAGCATTTCGCAGCGGCAAATCGAGATCGTTCATCAAGGTCGCGAATCGCAGGTCGATGCGGCGGTCCTGCTGGTGCGTCGGTAATTGCCGGAATTTGTAGTCGTAGTACATCGCCGAGACTTCGTTCCGATGTTGCGGCAAGCCCATATCAACGCCCAATATCGGCGCAAGGGCCCGGTCAATCATGGCGATATCAAATTCCAGGTAGTAGCCAACAAGCGGACGACTGCCAATGAAATGCATTAACTGCGTCATTGCGTCCTCGGGCGACAATCCCTGCGCGACATCCTGCTCGCGCAACTGGTGGATGCGCACGCTCTCGGCGGAGACGCGTCTTTCAGGGCGCACCAGCAGTTCGAGGCGCTCACTGGTCATTACCCGGTTGCCAATGATGCGAACGGCGGCAATGGAAATGATCTCGTCGGTGTTTACGTTCAGGCCGGTCGTTTCGCAATCCAGCGCGACCCATTCATTCGCAGGCGGCGGCTCGAACATGAACCGAAAGAGCCTGTTCTCGAGGTGATAAAGCAGCCACTGCTTTTTCAGATATTCGAACAAGTCAGCCGGGGACAACGTAGCCATCATCAAATCATGTCGAGGTGGTAACGTTGAGTCATCATCAGCTTGAAGCGCTTGACCACCCCCAGCGTATCCTTCAGTAGGTCGCGATCCAGGCTGCTCAGTTTTGACATCTGGATGCCGCCGGAAACCGGCCGGCCCATCGCGAGTTCCGACAGACCGACCTTGAGTTTGAGACCCATGAAGAAATGGAGGCTCTCGGTCAGGTCCGCGCCCATCGCTTCCGTCAGCTTGCCCGCAGTCACCAGCCCCTGAATGCGCGCCGCGGTGCCGAGGTCGTTCAGGCGCTGTTCAAGTGCCATGCTGCGAATGCCGTGCACCAGTGGAAAAATTCCGGCTTTCTTGAGATCCAGCACCTCTTCGTTCTGGTCACCCAGCGACAGCAGGCGATTCCACCACCCGCCGCTTTCGGCGAAGGAATTGATCGCCGACGCAAAACGGGCAAGCATCGCATCGCTGTGGGTCACCAGGGTAAAAACACCGCGCCGCACCTCTTCCAGAAGGCTGCCATCCCCGCACACCGTATGTGCATCGATAAAGATAGCGAGCGACATCAGGCTGTCCGGGGTCGGCATCACTAACCACTGTCGCGTCATTCGTGCGAATTCGCTGGCGGTCTGCCGCCAGACGGGATTGCTGACCATGATGTTTCCCGGGCAAAGGGGATAACCAAAATCGCACAACGCGGCGGAGAACGCGTTGCAGATTTCCGCCAGATCCGCAGGCGGGACATAACCATCACGGAGAATCAGGCCATTGTCCTGGTCGGTTTTCAACAACTGCTCTCCGCGACCTTCGCTGCCCATCACAAACAGGCAACTGTTCGCGACCAATTCGGGTGGCGCGATCAACTGCCAGGTCCGTTCAAACAGCCGGGCGTTGAGTTCCTGCACCAGCGTGGCGATCAGGCTGACCTTGGTGCCGCTCTGATGCAACAACGCAATCGAGCGGTTGATGTGTTGCGCCGCTTGCGCGAGTGTGGAGACATCATTCGCCTCGAGAATCTGGACGCTGATCAGGTACGAGTGATTCGAGAGAAAACTGAACAGATCCAGCGCCTCCAGAATGCCAACAATGCGCTCGCTATCGACGACGCCGTCGATATCCAGCTCGGAGACCACTACCCGGTGCACCCGCTTCCGGATCATGACGGCGAGCGCATCGCCAAGCTGGTCGGATGGCCGGACCGAAATCAGAGAAAAATTGGTGAGCTGCCGCACCGGCAGCTCGTGAAGCGGGGTTCCGCTCAGGATTGCGCGCTGCAAACCGGTGTGAGTAAAGATTCCCAGACGTGGTGGTTCAAAGGCATGGTCACGCACCAGGACAGTGGTGGTGCGTTCGGCTTGAAACAGTTTGACGATCGACACAATGTCGGTATCGGCATCGACAAAATGGGCCGGTCGCAGAAATGCCTCGTCGACCCTTGCCATGGTCAGGGACTGTAGTTCGTGCTGGCTCTTTCGTTGTGAAATCGCGCTCAGCTTGTTCGACAGGTCCGAAAAGAGCATTGCACCAAAGGTCGCGTTGCTGGCGATCAGGCTGCTGACGGCTTTTTTCGCCAGCTGGTACGCAACCACCTCTTCGGCGGCCACAAACCGGCTGCTGACCTTTTCCGCGACTAAACCGCGACCATCAAAACAGTCATTGACGCCGTAGAGGTTGATGACCTCACTGTCCTCGAATTGCTGCACCACGCCTTTGATGATGACAAACAGATGTGTCGGCTGAACACCCACGTCCAGAATGGTCTCGCCCGCACGAAAATACGCGATGTCGACGCTGTTGCGGACCAGCCTTTGCTCGTCGGGATTGAGGCTGTCGAAGGGTGATTCGGAAAAATTGAAGGCATTGGGCATGGTCGATGCCGTACTCGGCTTGTCAAATAAATCGGGACTGACAGATGAAATTGAGATTGAGGGTGTTATTGGAAAATCGCTGGTCCGCGTCGATAATACCGCGAAATATTCCGCGCCGCGCGAGCTTTTCCGCGACCGTTTTTGTCGTAAGCGTACTGTCAGGTTTCCCGCGTGTAATGGTGTGTAATGGAATTGGGCTGCGGGCGCTACACTGTGGTTTACCGCGCCTGTACCATTCTGTTGTAAATTAGTCAGATAGAAGAACGGCTTCGTGAGCCCCGGAATCGACCCCGCCCGTTACCCGCACCGCATACAGGAGAATTGCATGTCAACATCCATTGAATCCGTATCGACCGAGCACCGCATTTTCAACCCGCCGGAGGACCTCGTCAAACAGGCGGCGATTTCCGGCATGCCTGCGTATCACGCCTTGTGTGCGGAAGCAGAAAAGGATTACAGCGGGTTCTGGGGCCGCCTCGGCCGCGAAACTCTTGCCTGGCACAAACCCTTCACGCAAGTTCTTGACGAATCGAAGGCGCCCTTCTATCGCTGGTTTCATGATGGCGAGTTGAACGCGTCGTACAACTGCCTCGATCGCAACCTTGCCAACGGCAATGCCGACAAGGACGCCATCGTGTTTGAGGCCGATGACGGCAAGGTCACTCGAATCACCTACCGCGGGCTTCATCAGCGGGTTTGCCGGTTCGCCAATGCGCTTCGCGCCAAAGGCATCAAGAAAAGCGATCGCGTTATCATTTACATGCCGATGTCGATCGAAGGCGTGATCGCCATGCAGGCATGTGCGCGCATTGGCGCCACACATTCCGTGGTGTTCGGCGGGTTCTCGGCAAAATCAGTGCAGGAGCGCATCATCGACGCGGGTGCCGTCGCGGTGATTACATCCGATGAACAAATGCGCGGTGGCAAGGCGCTGCCGATCAAGGCTATCGTCGACGAGGCCTTGTCGCTGGGCGGCTGCGATCACATGAAGACCACCATTGTGTATAAACGCACCGGCAATCCAGTCAACATGACGGCCGGCCGTGATAACTGGTGGCATGATCTCGAAGGCGCGCAAAGCGACGCCTGCGAACCGGAGTGGGTCGGCGCCGAGCATCCACTCTTCATTCTTTATACGTCCGGTTCCACTGGCAAGCCGAAGGGCATTCAACATTCGACCGGCGGTTATCTGCTGTGGGCGCAGTTGACCATGCAATGGACGTTCGACATCAAGCCGAGCGATTTATTCTGGTGCACGGCGGATATTGGTTGGGTGACCGGCCACTCGTACGTGGCGTATGGCCCGCTGGCAGCCGGCGCCACGCAGTTAGTGTTTGAAGGCGTGCCGACCTACCCGAATGCGGGACGATTCTGGGACATGATCGCCAGACACAAGGTGACGGTGTTCTATACCGCACCGACGGCAATCCGTTCACTGATCAAGGCGGGCGAAGTTGACCCGAAAGCGCACCCGCGGAATTACGATTTGAAATCCCTGCGAATCCTCGGCACAGTCGGCGAGCCGATCAATCCGGAAGCATGGATGTGGTATCACGAAAACATTGGCGGCGGCCGTTGTCCGATCGTCGATACGTTCTGGCAGACAGAAACAGGTGGCCACATGATTACGCCACTGCCGGGCGCCACGCCGCTGAAACCCGGTTCATGCACATTGCCGCTTCCCGGCATCATGGCCGCGATTGTCGATGAAACGGGGCACGACGTGGAGAATGGCAACGGCGGCATTCTGGTGGTGAAGCGTCCGTGGCCATCGATGGTTCGCACGATCTGGGGCGATCCCGAGCGATTCCAGAAAACATATTTCCCCGAAGAACTGGGCGGGAAGTTGTACCTCGCTGGTGACGGTGCGGTGCGCGACAAGGAGCACGGCTATTTCACCATCATGGGCCGTATCGACGACGTGCTGAATGTCTCCGGCCATCGTCTGGGAACCATGGAAATCGAGTCGGCGCTGGTATCGAATTCAAAGCTGGTCGCCGAGGCCGCGGTGGTTGGCCGGCCAGACGATATGACGGGCGAAGCGGTATGTGCGTTCGTGGTGCTGAAAGGCTCGCGACCGACGGGCGCCGAAGCCCTGGCGATCGCAAAAGAACTGCGCGACTGGGTGGGCAAAGAGATCGGTCCGATCGCCAAGCCAAAGGACATTCGTTTTGGCGACAATTTGCCGAAGACGCGTTCCGGAAAAATAATGCGGCGGCTGCTGCGCTCCATCGCGAGAGGGGAAGCGATCACGCAGGATATTTCGACACTTGAGAATCCGGCGATTCTGGAGCAGTTGAAACAAAGCATGTAGGGAAAATAGGTTAAACACCAGCATTGGTGCGGGTTTCAGGGCAAAAATGCTCAGAAAGGCGCGCCAGTGCTTGGTTTTACTTGTTGGGGCCGTCCATTGACCGCGAATGCTGTCGCCCCGGATTTAGTCGGTGCCTAATTGCTCAATGTCGCAGTAAATTGGAACCACTTGGGTCGCGGGTACGACCGGTACGATAGAGTAAATAGAAGTTCCCTGTTGGCTTTCACAATCCGGGAGCCATTTCCAAGTCGTTGCCAGCAATCAGTGCAATTTTTTGTCGATACACCGTTTCGAAATCTATTCAGGCGAATCCGGAAATGGCCAATCAGCCCACTCAACCTGCTCCCTCGCTTGTTGCCACGACCGTAGAGGATCTGCAGCGAAATGCACCATTCGATGCGATGGATCTTTCCTCGCTTCAATACATCGCCTCGCGACTTTCGCTCAAGTACTTCGCCAAGGGCCAGACCCTGTTGTCACCGCAGGATGGCGTATCCAAGTACTTTTTCATCGTGCAAAAAGGCAGCGTCACTGGCTTGGAGAGTAATTCGCAGTCGGGACATGCCTGGGCGCTGACGCTCACGGATGGCGAGTGTTTTCCCGTTGGCGCACTGATTGCCAGGCGCCCTGGCGTACTGACCTATACGGCCATGCAGGATACGTTCTGCTATCAGCTTCCGCTCGCGGATTTTGAGCATGTCATGGATATCTCGCGGCCGTTTCGCAATTTCGCGACGCGTCGTATCGCCGCGCTTCTCGAGCAATCGCGACGCAGCGTTCAGAGCCAGTACACCGCGCGCGTCTCCGACGCCCAAGGGCTCGCGAGTACGCTCAAATCCATCATTCGCCGCGAACCGGTCACCGTCACCCCGGACACGCTCATCCGCACGGTGCTTGAGCGTATGAAAGCCCTGCGCATTGGTTCGGTCGTGGTGGCTGACGCCGCAGGGCAACCACTCGGAATATTTACCGAGCGCGATGTGCTCGATCGCATTGCGCTCGCGGGAATTGCGCAGGACGCGCCGATCGAACAGGCAATGACGCCGAAGCCTTTTTCGTTACCCAGCCATGCCGCGTTGTTCGAGGCCGCGCAGGCAATGGCGCGTTTTCGCTTTCGCCACGTACTGGTGATGGAGGAAGGCAAGCTGATTGGTGTCGTCTCGGAGCGCGATTTGTTCACCCTGCAGCGTCTTTCGCTGGGTGAGATCGCGAAGGCGATTGAGCAATCGGAAAGCGCCGAGGCCTTGTCGCACGCCTCGGGTGAAGTCAGGCGGCTTGCCGGTGCACTACTCGCGCAAGGAGTCGGCGCCGAGCAGCTCACCCAATTCGTGACGACATTGAATGATGCGGTGGCCGGTCGCGCACTCGCGCTCGCCGCGCGCGAAAACGCGCCGCCGGACATGCCTTGGTGCTGGCTGGGCCTGGGATCCGAAGGCCGCATGGAGCAAACGCTGGCGACGGACCAGGACAATGCATTGATTTTTGTTCCGCCCGTGGTCGAGGCGATACCAGAGGCACGCGCGGCGTTTCTCAAGTTCGCCGATAGCGCTAACCGGATTCTCGACCTGTGCGGGTTTCCGCTTTGCAAGGGTGACATCATGGCGCGCAACCCGAAGTGGTGTCTGACGCCAACGGAATGGCGCAAGACATTTGCCGGCTGGATGTCGACGCCCGAACCGGAGGCATTGTTGAATGCGGCGATTTTTTTCGACTTTCGCGCTTTGCACGGCGACCTTGAACTTGCCGAGACGCTGCGTCAGTGGCTTATGCAGCAAGCGCCGCCTCAAACCATGTTTTTCCTGCTGATGACCCAGAACGCACTGCAAGTCCGTCCACCGCTGGGTGTGCTGCGGGATTTCGTGGCGGACGACAGCGATATGCCCGGAACGATCGATCTCAAAAAGTATGGTGCGCGGACATTTGTGGATGCCGCGCGCATCTTTGCGCTGAAACACGGCATCTCGGCGTCCAATACGGCCGAACGCATCCGGCTCGCTGCACCGAAGATGCGGATGCGCCCCGACGAAGCTGATGCCATCGTCGACGGGTTTCACTTCCTCCAACTCCTGCGTCTACGCAACCAGGAAGGCGCTGATCCATACAACTCCCCCGCGGATGGCCCCGGAACAGGTGGCGCGTCCACTTCAATCGGGCCGGTGCCCAATCCAAATCGCATCAATCCTGACGAGTTGAATTCGCTTGACAGGCGAATATTGAAAGAGGCTCTTCGGCAGGCGCGTAAACTGCAGAGCCGCCTTGAACTGGATTTTCCGCATTGAGTATTTTCAGTTCATTGTTTGGCTCACGCGGCCGTTCGCCGAAGCTGGATGAGCGGCTGGGTGAGGATATCGCGCGCTGGAAAGCGATCGCCCCACCCGACTTGCGGGGACCGCTTTCCACCCAGAGTTGGCTGGTTGTGGATGTTGAAACCACCGGCCTCGACACGCAGCGCGACCGGTTGCTTGCCATCGGGGCCGTTCTTGTGGAAGGCACCACCATCCGTTTCGATCAGAGTTTTGAAGTGGTAATCCGGCAGGAAACCGCCAGCCATGCCGACAACATTCTGATTCATCGTATCGGTGGCAGCGAACAACTTGACGGGGTCGGCGCGGCCGACGCACTCGTCGCGTTTCTGGCATTCTCAAAGAAGCTGCCCTGTGTGGCATTCCACGCGTCGTTCGATGAAACCATGTTGAAACGGACGGTTGAAGAACAACTCGGCTTCGATTTTTCGCCGCAATTCATCGATCTGGCACTGCTCGCGCCGGCGTTGATTACCGATGCACCGCGAACGGTTCGCAGCCTCGATGAATGGGTGGAGTATTTTTCCATCACGATTTCCGCGCGGCACCGTGCCGTCGCCGATGCGGTCGGGACGGCCCAGCTGTTCCAGGTGCTCCTGAGCCGCGCGAGTGAAAAGGGATACGATTCAGCGGAGACGCTTTTCAGGCTGGCACGCGATCAGCGCTGGCTGGCGAGGGCAAATCTCAAATAGCGCGGAATGTAGCCCGGAATGTGGTTGACAAGCGCCGCGCGGCGGGAATAAATAGCGAATAATCAATTTGCTATCGGGGCACGCTTGCTCAAGTCTAGTTCCACACCCAACTCCAAACGCGGCATTCGGGGTCAGCGGCTGATCAGCATTTTCCTGCTAGGTGTGGCGCTGTTCAATTTTCCGCTGCTTGCCGTCTTCAATAAAAGCGCAACCCTGTTTGGCATCCCGGTGCTTTTTGCCTATCTCTTCCTGGCATGGGCGGCGCTGATCCTGCTGATGTATCTGGCTATCGAACGATTGCAGTAGGGCGCCGGATGCCGCGATCACCAACCACGGCAGGAACGCGGGCATGCTGAAAGGCTGGGTAATCGTCTGCGCGTCGTTCGCCTACATCGGCTTTCTGTTTGCGATCGCGTACTACGCCGACAGGCGTGCGGATCAGGGCCGGTCGCTGATTGCGACACCCTACGTTTACGCGTTGTCACTGGGTGTGTACGCAACGGCGTGGACGTTCTATGGCAGCGTCGGGCGTGCGGCCAGTGACGGCGTGGGCTTCTTGCCAATCTATATCGGCCCGACGTTGATGATGATCCTCTGGTGGTTTGTGGTTCGAAAGATGATTCGCATCAGCAAGATCAATCGACTCACTTCGCTTGCGGATTTCGTGGCATCGCGCTACGGCAAGAGTGCGCTGCTAGGTGGGCTGGTGACGGTGATTGCCGTGGTCGGTATTCTTCCCTACATTTCCCTGCAGCTAAAGGCAATTTCGACCAGTTTTCAGATACTGCTTCAGTACCCGGAAATCGTCATGCCGCAGAAAATCGGCACGGACGCCATCCTGAACGACACCGCCTTCTACATTGCGGCTTTCCTGGCACTGTTCACCGTCGCCTTTGGCACACGGCAACTCGATGTCGCAGAGAGGCATGAGGGCATGGTTGCAGCCATCGCCTTCGAGTCGGTGGTCAAGTTGATTGCGTTTATTGCTGTCGGCATATATGTCACCTTCGGCATGTTTAATGGGCCGGCTGATATCTTTAGCCGGGCAATGGCGCAGCCGCAGTTGGCCTCGCTGACCACGCCCTTTGGCGGGGCGGCGGGCAATTATGTAAGCTGGATTTGGCTGACGATATTGTCGATGTTGGCCATCCTGTTTCTGCCGCGCCAGTTTCAGATTGCCGTGGTTGAAAACGTCGATGAAAAACATCTGAACAAGGCTGTCTGGCTGTTCCCGCTTTACATGCTCGCCATCAATCTGTTCGTGCTGCCGATTGCGTTCGGTGGCTTGCTGCATTTTCAGGACGGCAGCGTGAACGCAGATACGTTTGTCCTCACGCTGCCGATGTCGCAGCGCCAGGAGTGGCTGGCGCTGCTGGTTTTCATCGGCGGGTTGTCGGCGGCAACCAGCATGGTGATTGTCGAAACCATCGCGTTGTCCACCATGGTCTGCAATGACCTCGTCATGCCGCCGCTATTGCGATTTACCCGTGCCCGTTACATGCAACACGAGGAGCTCAGCAATCTGTTGTTGGATATTCGGCGCGCGGCGATCATGAGCATTCTCATGCTCGGCTATTTCTATTACCTTCTCGCCGGCGAAGCTTATGCGCTGGTGTCGATCGGCCTGATTTCGTTTGCGGCGGTCGCGCAGTTCGCGCCGGCCGTGATCGGCGGCCTGTACTGGCGGCACGGCACGCGCGCTGGTGCGCTGGCCGGATTGAGCCTCGGTTTCCTGGTCTGGGCCTATACGCTGATGATCCCGGCATTTGCGCAATCGGGTTGGGCGTCCGTGACCTTTATCGAGCAGGGGCCCTTCGGCATCGAGTTGCTGAAACCCTTTCAGCTGTTTGGCTTGAAAGGCCTCGACCAAACTTCGCACGCGATGATCTGGAGCATGATGGCAAATATCGGCGCCTTTGTGCTGGTGTCGTTACTGAGCCGCCAGAGTGCGGCTGAACGAATCCAGGCGACCTTGTTTGTCGACGTATTGAGCCAGACCGGAGAGCGCACCGGCTTCTGGCGCGGTACCGCGTCGGCGTCCTCACTGCAGACGCTGGTGGGTCGTTTCCTGGGTCCGGCGCGGGCGGCGGATTTGTTCGATACCTACGCGCGTTCGCGCGGCGTCGCGGCGGCCGATGAACTGGACGCCGATGCCCGCCTGGTTCGCTTTGCCGAGATCCAGCTTGCCGGTGCGATTGGCGCTTCCTCCGCGCGCGCCATGGTGTCCTCGGTCGTGCAAGAGGAGCCGATGGGAGTGGATGAGGTGATGGCCATCATCGACGAGGCATCGCAGGCGATCGCCTATAGCCAGGAACTGGAAGAAAAACAGGCGGAGCTGGAAGCAGCCACGCGCGAGTTGCGCAGCGCCAACGAGCGCCTGACCGAACTCGATCGTCTCAAGGACGACTTCATTTCCACGGTGACCCATGAACTGCGTACGCCGCTTACATCGATTCGCGCGTTCTCGGAGATACTTCACGACAATCCTTCCCTGCCCGTGGAGGAGCGCTCGCGGTTTCTAGGTATTCTGGTCAAGGAGTCCGAGCGGCTTACACGCCTCATCAACCAGGTTCTTGATCTGGCGAAACTCGAATCCGGCGCGGCCGAGTGGCAGAATGTGACCCTCGACCTGCGCGACATCGTCGATGATGCCGTGAACACAACCAGCCAGTTGTTCAAAGTGAAAAACGTAAAACTCGAAATCAATCTCCCGCCCACGCCTGCTCCCGTGACCGCCGATCGCGACAGGCTGATGCAGGTCATGCTCAATTTGCTTTCGAATTCCATCAAGTTCTGCGATACCGAACATGGCGAAGTGGTGGTAACGGTTTCCCGTCATCATGAATCGGTGCAGGTGGATGTTTGCGACAACGGAATCGGCATCGCCAGGGAAGATCAGGAATTGATTTTTGAGAAGTTCCGGCAGGTGGGCGATACCCTTACCGAAAAGCCGCCCGGTACTGGCCTGGGGTTGGCGATCTGCCGGCAGATTGTCGGCCATTTTGGCGGACGCCTATGGGTTGAAAGCGAACAATCGCGTGGTGCCACATTCTCATTTTCGTTGCCAGTTTCGGTGATGGCGGCGGAATGAAGCCGGCGCGAATCCTGATTGCCGACGATGAGGCGGCTATCGCCATGTCCCTGGAGTTTCTGTTGAGCAATGTTGGCTACGAAACGCGGATATCCCGCGACGGCGAAGAAGCGTTGCGGGCTGCGTCGGCTTTTCAGCCTGACCTGATCGTCCTCGACCTGATGCTGCCACGTTTGAGCGGACTGGAAGTGTGCCGCGCCCTGCGCGCGGACCCGCAACATTGCCGGTTGAAAGTCCTGATGCTCACCGCGCGCGGTGGACCGTCCGATTTCGCCCGTGGCCAAACAGCGGGCGTGGATGCCTATCAGGTCAAGCCGTTTTCGACCAAGGATCTGCTCGCGCAGGTGGACCGGCTGCTCGCGCCGGAGGAGTTGTCGCATGCAAGCTGAAGAAACATCGCGGAACGCCACACCGACGGTATACGTGGTGGACGACGATGCGTCAATCCGCGAGCTGCTGGATTGGCTGATGAAGAGTAACGGCATCGCCGTGGCTACATTCGCCAATGCACAGCATTTTCTCAAGTCATATCATGCCGGATCACCCGGTTGCCTGATCGTCGATCTTTACATGCCCGGCATGAGCGGTCTTGAACTGCAGCATTATCTGATCGAGCATGGCATCCGCATCCCGGTGATTTTCCTGAGCGCGCGTGCGGATATTGCCAAGGCGGTCGCCGCCGTCAAACATGGCGCGATCGACTTCATTGAGAAGCCGTTCGACTACAAGAAAATTGTTGCCCTGGCACAGGATTGCTTGTTCCGCGATGAACTGCTGCGCGGGGCGCAAGGAAATCTCGACGCGAAACAGGCGCGACTTGCGTTGCTCACTCACCGCGAACGCGAGGTCATGCATCGGGTCGTCACGGGGAAGATCAACCGGGTGATTGCCGAAGAGCTCTCGATCGGCGTCAAAACCGTTGAGGCGCACCGGGCTAAAATCATGGAAAAACTTGAGGTCAAGTCGCTCGCGGAACTGGTGCAGGTGGCGATGCAATTGCCGCCGAAGTAACGACTTTCAACATGTGCCGTGAACGATTTGCCGGTGTTTGCAGCGGCTGCCCGATGCGCCTCGACCGAAAGGCCGATATGGGACAATTGTTGAATCATCGCGTTGCCCGGCAACTGCCCGCGCCCGCTTGTTGGATACCGCTGGTCGAAATTTCCGCTAGAGGCCGGTCTTAGCCCAGAATTCTGCGGCTTTGCGTTGCCCGGATACTTGCGAAATGATGTCCCGCGCACGCTGCGCATGTTGCGCAAATTCGGCGTGTGACTTGCAGTGCTCAATCGCGATTGCCAAGGATTCCCCGCCAGGACCAAGTACGCCTTCAATTATCAGCACGGCCTGATGCTTCGCGGTTTTCAGGTCAAAACCCGCCGCGGGTACGCTGGTCATTGCCGGCGATGGTTCCGGCAAACGACTTGGTACCCGTTCTTGCACAGGTGCAATGAAGCCGTCCCGCAACAGTTCGTCAAGCAAAATTAGCCCATCACCGGGGATTTTTCCAAGTAATGCGTCGACCGGGCTCCTGCCGTCCACCACAATGAGCGCCGTGCGATGTTTGAAATTGAGATGGTGGACCCGCATTTCAATTTCTTCGTGACCTTTGACGGTCTTCACAAACACCATGTCCGTATCCATTCTGGTCCTCCATAGATACTTGTGCGCTTGGCTGATTGTCCTCGCGTCTCGATTCGCGGTCAATGGTGTCGCGGCACGCTCATTAGCGCATCCTGTAAACCTGATTTCGGTGTGTGGCGGGCCAATGAGAACATGCAGCAGTGCGGGCAACGCGAATTGGAAGATCACGACAGGACGGGTTTGGCTGGCGCCTGCATGACGATACGCGGGAAGGCCACCCGGAAGAGACTGCCGACGCCGCCGTGCGGCGTCACAACAGTCACGTTGGCGCCATGGCGCAACGCAATTTCGCGGACGATGGCCAAGCCAATGCCGGAACCCGGCTCCTGCCCGCGAATGACGCGATAGAAGCGTTCAAATACCAGTTCGCGTTCCTGCGGAGGAATCCCAATGCCGTCGTCTTCAACCTCGAGCTGTGGTGTTTCGCCATGAATCACGCGCACGGTGATGTGGCCACTTGCGGGTGTGTAGCGAATGGCGTTGTCCACCAGATTGATTACCAGTTCACGCAGCAGATCCGCGCTGCCTTGCACCGTTACCGGCGAATCGGGCATGTCGAATCCCAGATCGATGTGTTTGCAGCTGGCATGCGGGTATGCGGCTGAGACCACTTCGCGGGCGATCAGCCGAAAATCCACAGCAGTGAGGGGCAGGGCGTCCGTCGCGGTGCCTTCCATGCGCGCCAACATCAGCAGCTGGTTGATCAAATGTGCCGTCCGCTCCGTGCCCTCGGCGATTCGTTTGAGCGCGTCGAGTTTTTCATCCATGGTGACGCTACGCAACGCCAATTCAGTTTGCATCTTTATTCCGGCGAGCGGCGTGCGTAGCTGGTGCGCGGCGTTGGCAATAAATCGCCTTTGCGCTTCGCCCTCGTGTTCAATGCGGGCGAGCAGGTCGTTAAATGAATTGATGAGCGGCGCGATTTCTTCGGGTGCATCCGGTGCATGCAAGGGACGTACATCGTCCACGTCTCGCGCCATCACCTGGTCGCGCAGGCGCTTGAGCGGCGCCGCACCACGGCGCAGCCCCACCCACATCAGCAGTACCATCAAGGGTACTACCAGCATTTGCGGGATGACAATTCCTTTCATGATGTCGCGCGCAAGCGCATTGCGTTTTTCGGTGCTTTCGGCGACTTGAACCACAATCGATTCCGCGGCGGGGCCTCGTACCATCTCAAGTGCTGCGATACGAACGCTCGTTTCCCGGAAATCGACAGTGCGAAATACGACGTGGCTGCGGTCGGGAAACGGCTCAGTTGAAGTTGTGGGCAATTCCGGCTCGCCCAGCAGGAACTCGCCGTTTTTTCGGTTGATGCGATAAAAATACGCATCAGACTCATCGTCGGCAAGCAAAGCACGCAAGTCCGCGCGCAATCTGATCTCACCTTTTTCATTCGTCCACTCCGTCTGCTCGGCCAGCGCGCGGGTTTTGTACGCCAGGCTTCGATCAAAGGCGTCATTGGCCAGCGAAATGCCGACAATGTAAGTCAGCGCCGCGGAAAGTGGCCACAAGAGCAATAACGGCGCGAGCATCCAGTCGAGCATTTCGTTGAATAACGAGCCTCGCGCCGCCGTTTCCTCGGAAGCACCGGTTGATGTGCGACGTGCTGCGAGCACCGATTTGTTATGACCCGTCACGAGCAGCAGGCTTTTCCAGGCAGTATCCCAGCCCCCTCAGAGTGGTGAGTTTGAGGTTGGCGGGTTCAAGCTTTTTGCGCAAACGGTGCACATAGACTTCAACCGCGTTGGCGGAGACTTCTTCTCCCCACTGGCATAGTAGGTCAATGATCTGCTCTTTGTTGACGACGCGGCCGGCGCGTCCGAGAAAAATTTCCAGCAAGGCAATTTCTCTTGCCGATAGCTCAAGGGGTTTATTGCGCACCGATGCGGTCCGGCTTTTGGGGTCAAAACTCAAGTCGCCATGGGTAATCAGACTGGCCACGCTGCCGCGTGCGCGACGCGTGAGGGCGCGCACGCGCGCTTCCAGTTCGGTCAATTCAAAGGGCTTCACGAGGTAGTCGTCAGCGCCCAGATCAAGGCCGCGAACCCGGTTCTCGACGGCATCCAGCGCGGTGAGGATCAGAACCGGTACATCGACATTACGTTCACGCGCGCGCTTCAGTACCTGGAACCCGTCCATGCCCGGCAGGCCGATATCCAGTATCACCAGGTCGAATTGCTGCGTCATCAGCGCTGTGTCGGCGGCGCGACCGTCGCCAACGCTATCGGTCACATAGCCAGCGTCGCGCAAGGCGCGAATCAGGCCATCGGCGAGCAAAGGGTCATCTTCCGCAACAAGGATTCGCATGCGGAAAGCATAAATCAAAAAGCAGTGATGCACCGGTCACGTTATAGCGTGCCTTCAAAGGACAACATGGGCCACGCTGCATTGGCGCAAAAGACAATGGCTGGAAAGGGGATTTCCTGTCGCGGTGCAGTCCGGCTGAGACATGCCTGCGTGCGTGCGAAAGCACAAACACTAGCACTGGTGCGGCTTACCGGGCATTTGTGGTCCAAACGCCGCGCCAAATGGCGATCCGCGCTTTGGGGAACACCTATTTACTCTGTCGCACCGGTGGACAACCACAAGGGTTGCGCTGGGCCGCTACCCAAGTTTTTCCAAGTTACTGAGGCATTGAGAAAATTGGGACCGGGACTAAATCCGGGTCAACAGATTTTGAGGTTAATAGAAGTTCCCTTTACGTCAGCACGAGGTTTATTTTCGCGACCGTCAGGCTCACCCAAAGTACCATCACCAGGAAAAAAGCCAGAAACCCGATGTGCTGATCGAGGATAAAACGCGGCGCGATCAGTCGCGTGACCTTGGTCACGGGCGAGGTGAGCATCCTGAAGGTGGTGTAGGCAAAATTGCTTTCGCGCTTGGCGCCGGCGAACAGATACAGAATGCCTTGTCCCACAAACGCGCACAAAGCCACTTCCGCCAGCGCTTTGAAGATGATGACTGCCTGCAGCATCATTGAACTCCGTTCGATGTTTCGTGAATCAACTGCTTCGTCATTTTTGGGTCGAATCGATTCAGGTGCTCGATGATTTCACCCACCTTGTCTTTGTTGCCCAAGGTGAAATAGGCCATGCCCAAGTTGTACCACGCATGCGGATTCATCGGTTGCAGCTCGGCCGCGTGCTCGAGCGCCTGTGCGGCCGCGTCGTGCTGGCCAAGTGCCGCATGTGCAAGGCCCATTCCATACCAGGCGCGGTCGCTCTTCGGATTGATCCTTACCGCCGACTGAAATGCGTCGATGGCCTTGGCATATTGTTTTTGTTTTTCATAGTTGAATCCCAGATTGAAGTACGTCACCGCGTCGTCCGGGTTGATTCGCAGCGCTTCCTGGAAACTCTGCTCTGCCAGGTACATCTGGCCTTGCGAGGCATAAAGATGGCCCAGGCAACTGGCGGCCAACCCGAAACCGGGATTGACGGTCAGCGCGGCCTTGAATGCGCTGACCGCCTTGGCATCCTGTCTCAAAAGCAGGAAGAGCCGTGCGCGGTAGAAATACATCCATTGCTCGAATTTCATTGTCTGACCTTGAGAATATGTTCGCGAATATTACCGGGAAAGGGTACGACGCGCGTGATCCCGCCTACCGGAGCCATCATTTCATCCCGCGGAACGTGAGCGAGCTTCTTCGTGAATGCCCCACAAGAACAAAGCCCGCTTGCGCGGGCCTTGTCCTGTCCTCAACTGCCAAGCGATTGATCAGGTCGCCAGCGTGTTGATATCGCCTTCCAGGTTCGGGTAGCGCACGTGCTCCACCAGTTCCTGTACTTCCCGCGACGGTGCCGGTGTCAGCAAGCTCACCACGAAGATGGTGATGATGCCAACCGGTACGCCGAATACACCTGCCGAAATCGGCGCCATGCCGAACCATTCGTTCGCAGCCACGCCACCGAAGAACGGATAGGTGATGAACATGTAATACATCGCCGTCCCCAGTCCCGCCGCCATACCCAGAATTGCACCCCACTTGTTGGCACGTTTCCAGAATACGCCCATCACCAGCGCCGGGAAGAATCCCGATGCCGCCAGCGAGAATGCCGCGCCCACCAGGAACAGAATATTGCCCGGTTTCAGTGACGTCACATAGGCAGCAATCAGCGCGACCACGACCAGCAATGCTTTCGATATTGTCACGCGACGCGTCGTGCTGGCGTGCGGGTCGAGCATCTTGTAGTAGAGGTCATGCGAAAGTGCATTGGCAATCGTCAGCAGCAAGCCATCCGCCGTCGACAGCGCCGCCGCGAGACCGCCAGCCGCCACCAGCCCCGAAACCACATACGGCAAACCAGCAATTTCCGGCGTGGCCAGCACGATAATGTCGCCGCCAATCACGATTTCCGCGAGTTGCACGATGCCGTCGCCATTGATGTCGGTAATCGATAACAGTGTTGGATCGACCGCCGCCCAGTTCGCGGCCCACGCGGGTAGTGCCGCAAAGTTTGACCCGACCAGGAAATGGTAGACGTCATACTTGGCCAGTACCGCCAGCGCCGGCGCCGTGAAATACAGCAGGAAAATGAAGAACAGCGACCAGAACACCGACTGGCGCGCCTGCCGGACGCTGGGCGTCGTGTAGTAACGCATCAGGATGTGCGGCAACGCGGCGGTACCGATCATCATGCAGAACACGATACCGAGGAAGTTCCGGCGCGCCTTGTCAGACGCTGCTTCGTCCTTACCCGGGAACGGCTGGGCGTGTGGACGAGGCGGTGCCGCGCGCGCGGCCAAGCCCTTGTCTTTGTCCCATTTCGCTTTGGCGGCAGCTTCGTCCTTCGGATATGCGGCAACTGCTTTTTCAGCCGCGGCAATCTGGTCCGCTGGTGCGTTTGCTGTTTTCGCGTCGGCAAGCTTTTGTTCAACGTCAGCTTTGCCTTTGGCAAACGTAGCAGCGGGATCCTTAAGACCGGCATTGGCGGCATCGGCGCGCGCTTTCAAAATTCCGCGCACTTCGAGCTCTTTCGGGTCAGCCGTCAATACCTTTTCCCGCGCGGTGACCTTTTCCAGCGCCTGGCCATAGGCAATTTGGGGAATCGGGTTGCCGGTGTGCTTCAGAGACAACCAGACGACCGGTGTCATGTAGGCAATGATCAGGATGATGTACTGCGCCACCTGGGTCCACGTCACTGCGCGCATACCGCCGAGGAAGGAGCACACCAGGATACCGCCGAGGCCGACGAATACGCCGACGCCGAATTCAAGCCCGGTAAACCGGCTGGTGATCAGACCCACGCCGTAGATTTGCGCGACCACATAGGTAAATGAACACAGGATTGCCGCGAAAATGCCGATGCTGCGCACAATGTTGCCGCCGTAACGTTCACCGAGGAAATCGGGAATCGTGAACTGGCCGAACTTCCGAAGGTAGGGCGCCAGCAAGAATGCAACCAGACAGTAACCACCGGTCCATCCCGTCACGAACGCGAGACCATCGAAGCCACTCAGGTACAGCGTGCCGGCCATGCCGATGAACGACGCCGCGCTCATCCAGTCCGCACCGGTTGCCATGCCGTTGAAGAACGCGGGAACGCGTCGACCGGCGACATAGTATTCCGCCGCGTCCACGGTACGGCTCATGATGCCGATCGAGGCATATAGCCCGATGGTGGCGAACAGAAACCAGTAACCGATCCACTTGCGCGACATGCCCATTTGTTCCGCGATGGCAAGCGCAAACAGGAAGGCCAGGAAGCCAACCGTGTAGAAGGTGTAGTACTTCTTCAGTTGCTGGAAAAAACTCTTGTGACTGAATTCCGCCTGGCTCATTCGTCTTCTCCTTCATGCACGCCGTACTCGATATCGAGCTTGTTCATGTAGTGCTGGTAATACCAGATCAGCACGACATAAATAATCAGCGATCCCTGGGCAGCGTTGTAAAAGCCGAGCGGGAAGCCGAGGATCGTGATGCTATTCAGCTCTCTCGAGTACCAGCCGCCCACAAAGGTCACGACGAACCAAATAGACAGCAGTATTGCGGTGATGACGAGATTCTTGTGCCAATATTCCTCTTGCCTAGGTGTTAGTTGCATATTCCCCTCCTGTTTTGACAGCCATTGGATGGACGGACTTCGACCCGTCTGGCGCATCATAGACTGCGAGGCGCGCGGCTTGATAGTAGGGAAAACCCGAACGCCAGCCGGGTACATTTCGCGCCTGAAAATGGTGAATTTCGTATTGCGGCGCAACAATAATTTCGTGGGTATTTCGATTGGGGAATTGACGGGTGGCGGGCTGTTTGCTCTGGCAATAGCACGCCTGCGGGTGCGTTCCTGGTGGCTGCCGTTCATTGTGCGGCGCGCGAAATTGGACGAAAAGGCGCGAATGGCGCGCAACATCCCGGGTTGCGAATCGGTAGAATGAAGTCTATCCGCCGCGTTATTTGCGGCGTTCACTTCATTCCTGGATTCCTACCCCCAAGTGTCGATCCTGTTCCGCTATCTGGCGCGCGAGATTTTCTTGGCCACCTTGCTATTGCTTGTGGCACTGCTTGCCCTGTTTGCGCTCTTTGACCTGATTCGTGAATTGGGTGAGTTGGGAAAGGGCAGCTATAGCCTCTCGCGGGTTCTGACTTACGTGACGCTCTCCCAGCCTTCGCACATTGCGGTGATTTTCCCCATCGCCGCGCTGATGGGGACGCTTTTTGCGATTGCGCGCCTTTCCGCGCAATCTGAACTGACGGTGATGCGATCGTCCGGGTTGTCCATCGCGAGGCTGGCCGGGTTCGCGGCATTGATCGGCCTGGTTTTTTCGCTGCTGACACTTCTGTTTGCCGAGTTCATCGCGCCGGCTTCCGACGAATTGGCGAAACGCATGCGACTGTCGGCCACCAGCACGGTGGTAGCAACCCAGTTTCGCTCGGGTTTCTGGGTGAAGGACGATCTCGCGTTTGTCAATATTCAAAACGTCACGGCGGATACACAGTTGCTCGATATCCGCATTTATGAATTTGACCGTGCCTACCGACTTTCCACACTGAGTGTCGCCAAACGTGCGGTTTACGATTTCGCGCAAAACCGGTGGGTGATGGAAGGGGTGGAAAAAACCACGTTCAAGCCACAAAGCGTGCGCATTGAGCGTCTCGCGACCGACTTCTGGAAGACGGCGATGACGCCGGACCTGTTGGCGGTGCTGAGGGTTAAGCCGGATGACATGTCGTTGCTGAGCCTGTCCGCGTATATCGATCACTTGCGTGAAAACAAGCAGAACAGTACGCGCTATGAACTTGCTTTCTGGGGCAAGGTTTTTCAGCCGGCGACGGTTATCATCATGATGTTGCTGGCGATCCCCTTTGCCATTCAATCGCAGCGGGCAAGTGGCCTGGGAAGCAAACTGCTGGTCGGCATCATGCTCGGATTGGGTTTCTACTTCCTGAATCAGCTTGCGTCGAATCTGACGGAACTGAACAACTGGCCCGCATTGTTGAGCGCGGCAATCCCGCTGATGGTCTTTTTTGCATTGGCCGTGGCGCTGCTGTTGCGCAAGGAATATGCGACCAGGCTGCCGAAGGTGTTGCGTTAGTCAGCCACGACCGAAACCAGGCGTGTGCCGGCCATCCGGTCATGCAGGAACTGGCGGTCGGGATCAAATCGGGCCCACAAAATGGTCGCGAACATTGGCAAACACGTCCACATCGCGATGACCGGGCTGATGCGTTTCGGGAAAAACAACAGCAGTAGTCCGGCAACAGACGGGCCGTAGAACAAAAGCGCACATCCGAAGCGTGCAAGGGCGCGAGTTAGCGTCAACGGTTGCCCGCTCCTGCCGGTGACCCGGAATCGCCAGGTTTTCATGGCAAGGGTTTGGCCGCCGCGTTGCCAGAACCAGGTGAAATAGAACGCCGTGACACTCAGGAGATAGACCTGTGAGAGAAAATGCGGGACGCCTTGAAGTGTCCAGCCTTTGAATCCGGCCAGCGGAAATGCCGCGACAAACAGAACGGCGAGGATCAGCAGGGACTCGTAGGGGAGCGCCGCCAGACGGCGCCAAATGCCGGGCACCTCGGTTGGCTCAGGCCCGGCAATTTCCAGGGAATTCACGGATTACTTGGGTTGTTCGCTGGCCGATGAAGGAGCAGGTTCAGGAACCGGCGCGGCTTTTTTCTCATTCCACTTTTCCCGCAGTTCATGCTGCTTTGCGGGGGGCAGTTTGGAGAGATTCTGATACTTCTCGCGCGCGGCGTTGCGCTGTTCGGGTGTCAGCACCGCCCATTCCTTGATGCGCGCCTGGAAGCGCTCCTGCTGTATTGGCGCCAACTTGGGATATTGCTTGGCCGTCGTCACCAATCGCCGTTGCTGCGTCCCTGACAGCTGGGTCCAGTCCTTCGCGAGGGGCGTCAGGATTTTTTGTTCGGGCGCCGCAATCTTGTTCCACGGCACTTGGGGGGCCGGCTTGGTGCTTTTACTTTCAGCTGCTTGCGCGTACGGACCCGCCGCCGTCAGCGTGGCGGCCAAGAAAAATGCGACGAGTGCGCGCATCACTGCTAGGAAGATTCTTTCACCCACGAAGCAAAATCCTTGTCCAGAAAAGCGTCAATGGGCAATTCGCCCGTCAATAGTTTTGCATCCAGTTCACCGACATCGTCATAGACATCGTCGCCACTATTCAACGAATAGGTAACAAGCGCCGCTGAAACCGCCAGGATCGGCAGCCAGAATAGCGGCTTGCGAATCCAGTTCGACACATTGAGCGTCTGGCCGGAAACCGTGACCAGGCCCAGAATGCTGACGGGCTCGCGGTAAGCATCCATCGCTTTCCGGCGACCGGCGCGCAACTTGGCGAGTTTATCCTCTTCGATACGAGACAGGCCCCAATTCAGGGTGCGCGTGATTTTTTGTCCAAATTCTTCTTCATTCATGATCTTATCCTCAGCTTTCGGACGTGCGGAGAATGGATTCGAGGCTAATTCCCTGATTTTTCAGCATCGCGGAAAGTGCATGAACCGCGCGCGAACAATGTGTCTTGACACTTCCTTGGGAACACCCCATTGCTTTTGCAGTCTCGGCAACGTCCAGTTCCTCCCAGTAACGCAACATGAAAGCTTCGCGTTGACGTCCCGGAAGTTTCTCGACGGATTGTTCGATGATCGTCAGCAATTGTGCCTGCTCCAGCTGGGCAGCGGGTGAAACCGGGATATTGGAGGTGTCGTCCGCCTGCAAAGTTTCGAGAATATCGTAATCTTCGTCATCATCCTTCCCGCCGAAGGAGGAAAACAGTGTTGTCCACGTCGAGCGCACCTTCTGGCGCCGAAACCAGTCACGAATGGTGTTTTGCAGGATTCTCTGGAATAGCATGGGCATTTCGCCCAATGGCCTGTCTGCGTATTTTTCCGCGAGTTTCATCATCGCATCCTGCACGATATCCAGCGCCGATTCGTCCTGACGCACTGCGTACACCGCCTGCTTGAAGGCACGTTTTTCGACGGATGCCAAAAAGTCCGACAGTTCTTGTCTGGTGGCCAGGATTTCCTCTTGGAACAGTGGTTGGTAATTTGCTTGTTACGGCATGCTGGCGACATTGGTTGCCGATTTCCTGTCGCAAAGTCTGCCAATTTTGACATGAAACAACATTTTCATGCGGATCCGGCAAGCGGGAAACTTGACCATTTCACGGGCAATCGGTAAGGTACTCTTTTTTGCACTGCACAATCCGCCGGGCGACCCCTGGTTTTCCCTCCTGAGGGTGGTTTGACGTGGTGGGCAGGACACAAAAGCACGTCGCATGATGGCCGCACAACGGCAACGCGACGCAGCTAGAATTCACAGGTGATTTGGCATACCCGCGACGAGAAATTTTCGTCCCGTTGCCGCTTCCCCTCGGTAACCCTACTCATTGCGCTCAATATGAAACTTTCAGACGCTCCACATAGCTCATCCGCGACCGTCACGCCCGAAGTCCTGAGTGGCGCGGAAATTCTTTGCCGTGCACTCAAAGCCGAAGGTGTCGATTATGTATTCGGCTACCCGGGCGGCGCGGTGCTGGTGATTTACGACGAGATCTATCAACAGAAATCGTTCGCGCACATTCTGGTGCGTCACGAACAGGCCGCCGTGCATGCTGCCGACGCGTATTCCCGATCCACCGGCAGGCCCGGGGTCGCGCTGGTGACATCCGGTCCTGGCGTTACCAATGCCGTAACGGGGATTGCAACGGCGTATATGGATTCGATCCCGATGGTGATTATTACGGGACAAGTACCCACTCACGCGATCGGTCAGGATGCGTTTCAGGAATGCGATACCGTCGGCATTACGCGCCCATGCGTGAAACATAATTTTCTGGTGCGTGATGTCGCGGATCTCGCCGAGACGCTGAAGAAAGCGTTCTATATCGCCACCACCGGGCGCCCCGGCCCCGTCGTCGTCGATATTCCGAAAGATGTATCGATGGCGAAAACGCCGTTTGTCTATCCCGCGACAGTCGAAATGCGGTCGTACAAGCCTGTGAATAAAGGTCACACCGGGCAGATCAAGAAAGCCATGCAGATGCTGCTTGATGCCAGGCAGCCGATGATCTATGTCGGCGGCGGCGCCATTCTGGGCGATGCGTCGCCACAAGTGACGGAACTGGTGAGGCTGTTGGGCTTTCCGTGCACGAATACGCTTATGGGCTTGGGTGCCTATCCCGCGTCGGACCGCCAGTTCGTCGGCATGCTGGGCATGCATGGCACGGTGGAAGCCAATATGGCGATGCAGAATTGCGATGTCCTGATCGCCATTGGCGCGCGATTTGACGATCGCGTTATAGGCAATCCTGCTCATTTCGCGGCCGGCAATCCGACCCGCAAAATCATTCACATCGATATTGATCCGTCTTCGATATCCAAGCGCGTAAAGGTCGATGTGCCCATCGTCGGCAACATCAAGGATGTCGTCATAGATCTGATGGCCTTCATCAAGGCGGCTGAGCAAAAACCGGATGCCAAGGCAATTGCGTCATGGTGGAAACAGATTGACGCGTGGCGCGCCAAGGATTGTTTGAAATACAAAACCGGCGGCGACATCATCAAGCCACAATATGTGGTGCAAAAATTGTGGGAAGTCACCAAAGGCGATGCATTCGTGACATCCGACGTTGGTCAGCACCAGATGTGGGCGGCACAGTATTACCGGTTCGATAAACCGCGGCGCTGGATCAATTCAGGCGGTCTGGGCACGATGGGTGTCGGCCTGCCGTATGCCATGGGTGTCAAGTTCGCGCATCCCGATGCGGACGTCGCCTGCATCACCGGCGAGGGTTCAATACAGATGAATATCCAGGAACTCTCCACCTGCAAGCAATATCATCTGCCGATCAAGATCATTTTGCTGAACAACCGGTATCTGGGCATGGTTCGGCAATGGCAGCAATTCTTCCACGGCGACCGGCATTCCGAGTCATACATGGACGCGCTGCCCGATTTCGTGAAACTGGCCGAATCGTACGGTCACGTCGGCATGAAGATCGAGAAATCGGGCGACGTTGAGGGAGCGTTGAAGGATGCATTCGCGATGAAGGACCGGCTGGTGTTCATGAATTTCATCACGGACCAGAAGGAAAACGTGTTTCCCATGGTGCCAGGCGGCAAGGGCATCAGCGAAATGATTCTGGCGGAGGATTTGTAAGCGATGCGACATATCCTTTCCATATTGCTTGAAAACGAATCCGGAGCGCTCTCACGTGTCGCCGGACTGTTCTCGGCGCGCGGCTACAACATCGAATCCCTGACGGTGGCGCCGACCGAAGACGCCACGCTGTCGCGCATGACAATTGTCACGTCGGGGTCCGACGAGGTGATTGAGCAAATTACCAAGCAGGTCAACAAGCTCGTCGATGTGGTCAAGATTGTCGATCTTAACGAAGGCAAGCACGTCGAGCGCGAGTTGATGCTGGTGAAAGCGCGCGCCGTCGGCAAGGATCGCGATGAATTGAAGCGCACGGCGGATATCTTCCGTGCGCGTGTGATCGACCTGACGGAAAAAACTTACGTGATCGAATTGACAGGCACCGGCGGAAAACTCGATGCATTTCTGGAAGCGATAGACCGGTCACTCATTCTTGAAACCGTTCGCACCGGCGCCTGCGGGTTGGGCCGCGGCGAATGGATTGTGAAGGCTTAGCAGCAAATTACTCTCGGAGAAGAAAAATGAAAGTGTATTACGACAAAGACTGTGACCTCTCACTTATCAAAGGCAAGAAGGTCACCATCGTGGGCTACGGCTCACAGGGGCACGCGCACGCACAGAACCTCAACGATTCCGGTGTAAAGGTCACCGTTGGCCTGCGCAAGGGTGGTGCCTCGTGGGACAAGGCAAAGAAAGCCGGACTGAAAGTTGCCGAAGTATCGGATGCGGTAAAAAGCGCGGACGTGGTGATGATGTTGCTGCCCGATGAAAACATCGGCGACGTGTACAAGAATGAAGTGCACGCCAATATCAAGAAAGGCGCGGCACTCGCTTTCGCGCACGGCTTCAATATTCACTATGGGGTTGTTACACCGCGCGCGGACCTGGATGTCATCATGATCGCACCCAAGGGGCCGGGTCATCTGGTGCGCTCAACTTACGTTGCTGGTGGCGGTGTACCGTCGCTGATTGCCGTGCACAAGGACAATTCCGGCAAAGCCAAGCATTTGGCGCTTTCGTACGCCAAGGGCATCGGCGGCTCGCGCGGCGGCGTGATCGAAACCAATTTCCGCGAAGAAACCGAGACCGATTTGTTTGGCGAACAGGCCGTCCTGTGTGGCGGTATCGTGGAATTGATCAAGGCCGGCTTCGATACGCTGGTCGAAGCGGGCTACGCGCCGGAGATGGCGTACTTTGAATGTCTGCACGAGACGAAGCTGATTGTCGATCTGATTTACGAAGGCGGCATCGCCAACATGAATTACTCGATCTCGAACAACGCCGAGTATGGTGAATACGTCACCGGCCCCAAGATCATCACCGACGAAACACGTCAGGCAATGCGTCAGGCACTGAAGGACATCCAGACCGGCGAATACGCGAAAAGTTTTATCCTTGAAAACAAGGCGGGCGCACCGACGCTGACGGCAAAGCGTCGTTTGCTCGCGGAACACCCGATTGAGGAAGTCGGGGAGAAACTGCGATCGATGATGCCGTGGATCAAAAAGAACAAGCTGGTTGATCAGTCCAAGAACTGATTGCACGCATGGAAAAAAGGCCGGGCGACTGGCCTTTTTTTATGTGTGAGGATAAGGCCGCGCGACATCTTCACGGGGGTTAACACTGGCGATATGATTTATCAAACTCAAGCACTGTAGCGGATTTCCAGCCATAATTGCCCGTGAAGCCGCTACAGTGCTTGAGTTTGATAAAGCTGCGGAGTGCGCGCCGCGATTACATCTCACGCATCGGATAGAATGGCGCTCGTCGTGTCCCCCGGCAACCAACTTGTCTGATCGCCTCGCCGTTTTACTTCAATACCTCTTGCCGAAGCAGGCGCTCACCGCGTTCGCCGGGAAGATTGCGGGCGCTAAAGGCGGTCGCCTCACCACGTGGCTGATCCGTTGGTTCGTGGGCCGCTATGGCGTCAATATGGATGAAGCGGCCAATCCTGACATTGGCAGCTACCCGAGTTTTAACGAGTTTTTCACGCGTCCCCTGCGCAATGGTGCCCGTCCGCTCGCCGACGTGGACTATGTTTGCCCCGTTGATGGGGCCATCAGCCAATTTGGCGCGATCGAGCGCGATCAGATATTCCAGGCAAAGGGCCATCACTATTCGACAACGGCACTGGTCGGCGGTGACTCTGTCCTTGCCGCGCAATTCCAGGATGGAAGTTTCGCGACCCTGTATCTCAGCCCGAAGGACTATCACCGTATTCACATGCCTTGCGATGGGCGTCTGACGCGAATGATATATGTGCCCGGCGCATTGTTTTCCGTTAACCCGGTGACGGCGCGTGGTGTCCCCGGCCTTTTTGCGCGCAATGAACGCATCGTCTGCGTTTTTTCCGGCGCAAAGGGACCATTCGTGTTGACCCTGGTGGGCGCGACAATTGTCGGCAGCATGGCGACAGTTTGGCACGGCGTGGTGAATCCACCGCGCCTCGGTGCAGTCCGCGAATGGACCTATGACACTCAGCAGGTCCTGCTCAAGCAAGGCGACGAAATGGGCCGCTTCTTGCTGGGGTCGACGGTGGTAATGTTGTTCCCGAAAGACACGCTCCTGTTCAACGATCAATGGGCGCCGGCGCGCGGCATTTGCATGGGCGAATGCATGGGCAGGTATGTGATTGCCGGGCCAAAACCAGGCGCGGGCAGCGTTCCGTTACAATAGGCGCATGCAACTATTTCTTCATCGAGATGACGGTTCACGATCGGGAGCCAAAGGTCGCACACCAGGTTACCCAATGCGTGAGTCGCAAGTGATTGGCCGATGATCAATTCGCCCAATCCCAAGATCAAGAAAGGCTTGCTCGATCCCGAGCGCCGCAAGAAGGGCATCTACATCCTGCCAAACCTGTTTACCTGCGCGTCACTGTTTGCCGGCTTCTACGCAATCGTCCAGGGCATGAACGATAAATTCGAGGTTGCGTGCATCGCGATTTTTTGTGCGATGGTGCTGGATGGCCTCGACGGTCGCGTCGCGCGCATGACGCGCACACAAAGTGAGTTTGGCGCGGAGTTTGACAGCCTCTCGGACATGGTCTCTTTTGGCGCCGCGCCCGCGCTGGTGATGTATGAATGGGCATTCAAGCCGATGGGCAAGTGGGGCTGGGCGGCGGCATTTATCTACTGTGCCTGCGCGGCAATGAGGCTCGCGCGCTTCAATACCAACATCGGTGTCATCGACAAGAAATATTTCCAGGGCTTGCCCAGCCCGGCGGCGGCGGCGCTGGTCGCGGGATTGATCTGGGTGCTAAACGACTATCAAATACACGGTGGCGACGTGCGCTGGCTGGCGTGGGGACTTACCGTGTTTGCCGGAATAACAATGGTGACCAATATTCGCTATTACAGCGGCAAGGATTTCAACATGCGGCGCAGCGTGCCGTTTTGGGTCGTGCCGGCGATTTTCGTTGTGTATCTGGTCGTCACCATTGAGCCCTCGCATGTGCTGTGGGGATTGTTTGTGGTGTACGCCTTGTCCGGCTATGTGATGGCGCTGATGGCACTGATGCGTGGCGGCGACAAGAAACCGCCAGCGAACCCGCCCAGCACCCCGGCGGCGCAATGAAAAATGCCCAAGGCAATGATTGGATAGTCCCAGGGGTATTGCTCTGCAGCAAGGCTCGCGCTATATTGTGACCATGAACGCTCGTTCAAATTCTTGCATTACCCTGCCGGCCAGCCTGACTCTTGCGCTTGGCCTGCTGCTGCGCGTCGCGCGCACATAACTTCCCCTCCCTCTCGTTGTATTCAGCGCCCGTGAAATCGGGCGATAAAGTATTTTCACGTTCGGAAATCAGGTAACGGAGATTGCAATGGATAAATTGATCATTTTTGACACCACCATGCGCGACGGCGAGCAGAGTCCCGGCGCATCAATGACCAAGGAAGAAAAAGTTCGCATTGGCAAACAACTGGAAAAGATGCGCGTCGATGTTATCGAAGCCGGTTTTGCCGCGGCCAGCGAAGGTGATTTCGAGGCTATCCACGCGGTGGCAACCGCGGTGAAGGACTCGACAGTGTGTTCACTTGCCCGCGCGCAGGCGGGCGATATCCAGAAGGCTGGCGATGCCATCAAACCCGCCGCGCAGGGGCGCATTCATACCTTCATCGCGACTTCACCGATTCACATGCAGCACAAGTTGCGCATGTCACCGGATCAAGTGCTGGCGGCCGCGGTCGATGCGGTGAAATTCGCACGCACCCTTTGCGACGATGTCGAGTTCTCCGCCGAGGACGCGGTACGCAGCGAAACGGATTTTCTTTGCCGGGTGTTCGAAGCCGTGATCAATGCGGGCGCGCGCACTATCAACGTGCCCGACACCGTCGGCTATAGCGTTCCCGAGTTATGGGCGGAACGCTTTCGGTCATTGATCGAACGCGTTCCGAATGCGGACAAGGTAATCTGGTCCACGCACTGCCACAACGATCTCGGCATGGCGGTCGCCAATTCGCTTGCCGCGGTGCACGCGGGCGCTCGGCAGGTTGAGTGCACGATCAATGGCCTCGGTGAGCGCGCGGGCAATGCATCACTGGAGGAAATCGTGATGGCGGTGCGGACGCGCAAGGATTATTTCAATGTGGAAACGCGCATCGACGCCACCCAGATCGTGCCGGCCTCCAGGCTGGTGGCGACAGTGACCGGCTATCCGGTGCAGCCGAACAAGGCGGTGGTCGGCGCGAATGCATTTGCCCACGAGTCGGGTATTCATCAGGACGGCGTGCTGAAGCATCGCGAGACCTACGAGATCATGCGTGCGCAGGACGTGGGCTGGAACGCGAACAAGATCTCGCTCGGCAAACTATCCGGCCGCTCGGCATTCAGGCAGCGATTGAAAGAACTTGGCATCGAACTGGAATCAGAAGTCGCGCTAAACGTCGCCTTTCAGAAATTCAAGGAGCTTGCCGACAAGAAGCACGAAATCTTTGACGAAGACCTGCACGCACTCGTATCCGACGAATCCATCACACCCGAGATCGAGCAATACCACCTGGTATCTCTCACCGCGCACATCGAGACCGGCGAAGAGCCTTATGCGCGCCTCGTGATTGCAGACGGCGGCAAGGAAATGTCGTGTGAGGCGAAGGGCGCGGGTCCGGTTGACGCGGCGTTCAAAGCGCTGGAAAGCGTCGCCCACAGCAACTCGGAGTTACTGCTGTATTCGGTGAACAACGTGACCGAAGGCACCGATTCGCAGGGTGAAGTGACGGTGCGGCTGTCGAAAGCCGGGCGCATCATCAACGGCGTGGGAACGGATACCGACATCGTCATCGCGAGCGCCAAGGCGTATCTGAATGCGTTGAACAAGCTCGCCCACAAGGAGCGCATGAATCCGCAAATGGGGTAACCTACCGATCTTTCCGCTTCCGGCGACACTCATGGATACCAAGGATTTACTTTCCCGGCTGGGCGTTGACCTCTCTGCACATGCGGGCGATCACCTCATATCACGTTCGCCCGTCGATGGGGTGGCGCTTGCGTCATTGCGCAGTGACACACGTGAGACGGTGGCAAAAAAGATCAGCGACGCGCATGCGGCGTTCCTGAGTTGGCGCACCGTGCCCGCGCCCAAGCGAGGTGAACTGGTGCGTTTGCTCGGTGAGGAGCTTCGCGCCAACAAGGATGTGCTCGGCAGGCTCGTCACGCTTGAATCCGGAAAAATTCTTCAGGAGGGTCTGGGCGAAGTTCAGGAGATGATCGACATTTGCGACTTTGCCGTCGGGCTTTCGCGCCAGCTTTATGGTCTGACGATCGCCTCGGAACGCGCCGGCCACCGGATGATGGAGCAATGGCATCCGCTTGGTGTCGTCGGGATTATCAGCGCGTTCAATTTTCCCGTCGCGGTATGGGCATGGAACACTGCGTTGGCGCTGGTGTGTGGCGATACCGTGATCTGGAAGCCGTCCGAGAAAACACCGTTGACCGCGCTGGCGTCGCATGCATTGCTGCAACGTGCCGTTAGGCGTTTTGCGGATGGTGGTAATGTCGTGCCGCAGGGTTTGTCACAAGTAATCATCGGACGCGCGGATATCGGTGAAGCGATGGTGGATGATGCGCGCGTTGCACTGATCTCCGCGACGGGCTCCACTCGCATGGGACGTGCAGTGGGAAATCGCGCTTCCGCGCGGTTTGCCAAAACCATCCTGGAATTGGGCGGCAACAACGCGTTGATCGTGGCGCCCAGTGCGGACCTGAAGATGGCGTTGCCCGCGATCCTTTTCTCTGCGGTGGGAACGGCGGGACAGCGCTGCACTTCCTTGCGTCGCCTGATTGTGCATGTAAGTGTTTACGATCAGCTATTGCCCAAGCTGAAGGCTGCCTACGCGTCTGTCCGCATCGGTAATCCGCTCGACGAAAACACGTTGGTGGGACCGCTTGTGGATGAAGCCGCATTCAACGGCATGCAAGCCGCACTTGCGTCCGCTGCCCGCGAAGGCGGCACGGTTCACGGCGGCGAGCGCGTGCTTGGCAATGAATTTCCGAACGCCTTTCATGTGCAGCCGGCCATCGTGGAAATGCCTGCGCAGACGCCAATCGTCTGTCACGAGACCTTCGCGCCAATCCTGTACGTATTGCGCTATGACGACTTCGATCAGGCAATCGCCTTGCAGAACGGCGTGCCGCAAGGTTTGTCTTCCGCCATTTTCACCAGTGACATGCGCGAAGCCGAACAATTTGTCGCGGCAGGCGGCAGCGATTGCGGTATCGCGAACGTCAATATCGGCACGTCCGGTGCGGAGATTGGCGGAGCGTTTGGTGGCGAGAAAGAAACCGGCGGCGGTCGCGAATCGGGTTCCGATAGCTGGAAGGCCTATATGCGCCGCGCCACCAATACCATTAACTACTCCCGCAAATTACCGCTGGCGCAAGGCATCAAGTTCGACATTTGAGAAGGCGTCGCCGGATTCACTTCAAGTGCCGGTGCGAGAGCAGTGCATGGCTCGGCGGGATAGGGCGCTTTTATTAACGCTGTCATCCCGGCGCAGGCCGGGATCCAATTTTGATAAGGACATGATGCATTGACAAAGACTGGGCGCCGGACGAAATCCGGGGCGACAGAAATTGAGTTTGAGAAGTACCCAATGCATAAAGTCCGCGACCAGCTTGCCGTTTCAGGCATTTTCGGCTCGAAAGGCGCGCCAGCGCTTGAGTTTGTGCACTCAATCGCGCCTGACGCTCAGATTTCCGACGCGAGCCTTTGTGCGTCGCCGATATAAGTTGCCGGCGTGAGTTCCAGCAATCGCGTTTTGTCAGCGTCAGGAATCGCCAGCCCGGCGACAAACTTCCGCAGTGATTCCCGTTCAATGCCGCCTTTGCCGCGGGTGAGTTCCTTCAATTGCTCGTAGGCGTCGTCGATGCCGTGTTTGCGCATCACCGTCTGTATCGGTTCGGCGAGCACATCCCAACTGGCATCAAGGTGTGACGCAATTTTCGCTTCATTGACTTCAAGCTTGTCGAGTCCGCGCGCCAATGAGTCGTAGGCCAATACACAATAGCCGAAGGCGACGCCCATATTGCGCAGCACGGTCGAGTCGGTGAGGTCACGCTGCCAGCGTGAGATCGGCAACTTTTCCGCCATGTGCCGCAAGAGCGCATTGGCCAGACCAAGATTGCCTTCGGAGTTTTCGAAATCGATGGGATTGACCTTATGCGGCATGGTCGATGAGCCGATTTCGCCGGCTTTCACGCGCTGTTTGAAATAGCCGAGGGAAATGTAGCCCCAGATGTCGCGATCCAGGTCGATGAGCACGGTATTGGCACGCGCGATGGCGTCAAACAGTTCCGCCATGGCATCGTGAGGTTCGATCTGGATGGTGTAAGGGTTGAAGGTGATGCCGAGGCTTTCCACGAATGATTGCGCAAATGCTTGCCAATTGAAATCGGGGTACGCGGACAAATGCGCGTTGTAGTTGCCGACGGCGCCGTTTATTTTCCCGAGTATTCGCGTATCCGCGATGGCGCTGCGCAGTCGACGCAGGCGATACGCCACATTCGCCATCTCCTTGCCCATGGTCGTTGGCGTGGCGGCTTGACCGTGGGTATGGGAAAGCATGGCCAGGCCAGCGTGACGGTGTGCCAGCGTTTGCAGCCGGGATTCAACACCGGCGAGCGCCGGCAACAGCACAGTCTCGCGCGCACTTTTCAGCATCAGTGCATGCGAGAGGTTGTTGATATCTTCCGACGTGCAGGCGAAGTGAATGAAGGCCTGCGACGCGACGACTTCCGCGTCGCCGGCGAATCGTTCACGCAACCAGTACTCAACAGCTTTGACATCGTGATTAGTGGTGGCTTCGATAGCTTTGACGGGCTCCGCATCGGGAAGCGAAAAAGTGGCGGCTGCGTCGCGAAGTGTCTTTACCGTCGAGTCGCTGATTCGCGCGCATTCGGAAATTTCCGCTGCCTGGGACAGCGCAATCAGCCATTCGATTTCGATCTGAACCCGAAACCGTATCAGCGCGAATTCGCTGAAGCAGGCGCGCAGGCTGGCCGTTTTCCTTTCGTAGCGGCCATCGAGTGGAGACAGTGCGGTCAGAGAATTCAGCGGAAGCAGTGCGGGGGAGGACATCAGAACGCCTTAGGAACGCCACGGGGAGATTACGGAAAATTTTACCACGCACCCCTCAATGTGCCCTTGTCGCGAGTGCCAACTCATCGGCGCAAGATATCGCAATGTTATACTTTCAGGCTGAAAATATTGAGAAAACAAGAATGAAACTGATCGCATCGTATACCAGCCCGTATGCACGCAAGGTCCGGGTTGCCATGGCGGAAAAACGCATCGAATGCGATTTCGTGCAGGAAAACGTATGGGCTGCCGATACCGCCGTGAATCAGTACAACCCACTGGGCAAGATTCCGGCGTTGATTCTCGATGATGGCCTGGCGGTCTACGATTCCCGCGTGATCGTCGAATACCTGGACAGCATCAGTCCGGTTTCCCGGCTTATTCCGGAGAACGGGCGCGATCGGCTATTGGTGAAACGCTGGGAAGCCCTCGGCGATGGCATTGCCGATGCCGGTATCGCCGTTTTCCTGGAAAGGAAGCGCCCCGAGGCTCAACAAAGCATGGATTGGATCGACCGCCAGATCGGCAAGGCGGAATACGCGATCGCCGCCGCCGCGAACGAGCTGGGAAACAAGGATTTCTGCCACGGCACGGCACTATCCCTTGCCGATATTTCGCTTGGTTGCGGTCTGTTGTGGCTTGAGTTTCGCCTGCCCCACATCAAATGGCGGGAGACATACCCAAACCTCAAGGCTTGGATAGAAAAACTCGAGTTGCGCGCCGCATTTGTGGAAACTGTGCCACGCGCCTGATGATCCGCGCTACGGCCAAATCGGCTTTCTTCTTTGCACTGTAGTGAAGTGCCGGTCCAGCTCCAGAAATCTCAGCGAATGACGCCGCCACCCAGACATACTTCTCCTGCATAGACGACCGCGGACTGCCCCGGGGTTATGGCCCACTGCGCATTGTCAAACCGCAACGCGAACTCACTGTCGTTGGCGGCGCTGAGATGGCAGGCTGAGTCAGTCTGGCGGTAACGCGTTTTGGCGGCATATGAGCCCGCTTCGGACGGTGCGTGGCCGCTAACCCACGCCGCATCCTGTGCAGCCAGCTCGTTCTTCAGCAGCAAGGGATGTTCATGCCCCTGTACGACGACCAACCGGTTTCTATCAAGCTCTTTTCCCGCTACAAACCACGGCTCGCCATCCCCGTCGCGGGTGCCGCCTATACCCAGTCCCTGCCTTTGACCGAGCGTGTAGTACATCAGGCCCTCGTGGCGTCCAATGCGCTTGCCGGTGGGCGTGACCATGTCGCCCGGCTCACGCGGCAGGTATCGTTGTAGAAATTCCCGGAAAGGGCGCTCACCGATAAAACAAATTCCGGTTGAATCTTTCTTGGCGTGATTCGGCAGGCCCGCCTCTTGCGCCAGTCTGCGTACGGCCGACTTCACCAAATGTCCGACCGGAAACAACGATTTTGACAATTGGTGCTGGTTAAGGCGGTGCAGGAAGTAGCTCTGATCTTTGCCTTGATCGAGCCCCTTCAATAGTTCAAACCGCCCATCGACTTCACGTACGCGAGCATAGTGTCCCGTGGCAATCTGATTCGCGCCAAGATTGATTGCATGTTCGAGGAACGCCTTGAATTTGATTTCCGCGTTACACAATACATCGGGATTGGGCGTGCGGCCGGCAGAATATTCGCGCAGGAATTCGGCGAAAACCCGCTCCTTGTATTGGGCAGCGAAGTTGACCGCCTCGAAGTCAATGCCGAGCACATCGGCTGCCGCGGCGGCGTCAATGAAGTCCTGGCGAGTCGAGCAGTGTTCATCGTCGTCATCGTCCTCCCAGTTCTTCATGAACAGGCCGACCACGTCGAATCCCTGCTGCTTCAATAGCAACGCGGAAACCGACGAATCCACGCCACCGGAAAGGCCCACCACGATACGTTTTTTTGACATGCAAGGATTATCTGGCAGACAGAGAAAAATTCAAGCGATCACGTGCCGCACAAATACAAAGGGCGGAACCGTGGTTCCGCCCTTTATGGCGCGAAAGCAAATCCCGCGCCGAACGCCGTGAGGCTTACTTCTTCGGTGCGTCAGCTTTCTTTGCTTCTTTAGCTTCTTTGGCTTTCGCTGCCTTGGCGGCTTTGGCTTCCTGTTTTTCTTTCTTGATCCGGGCAGCTTTTTCCTTCTTGGTTTCTTTCTTCATCGCGTCAGCCTTGGCGGGCGCAGCTTTGCTGACTTCAGCAGCTTTGGCAGGAGCAGCGGCGGCGGCAGGCGCGGCAGCAGGAGCAGCCGCTGCGGCAGGAGCAACCGCTTTAGGCGCTTCAGTTTTGGCGGCGGGAGCAGCCGGCGCTTGTGCGGCGGCATTCAGTGCGACAGCCGCGAACAATGCTGCAGCGATAGTGGAAATGGTCTTCATTTATTGATTCCTTAGAGGGTGAGTGAGAAACGTGAGTCTGTTCAGACAGATTTATGTCTGTCGCAGGGAATAACGCGCCGCAGTATAGCCGGTTGACACCGATTTGTGAACATTTTTGTCAAGCAGCGAATGACTCAACTCATTCACTTTTCAGGGTTTTTTTGTCGTTTTGATGCGCTGCGTCATGCTTGTCGGCACCTCGACCGCGCGCCATTTTCCCGGCAATATTCCATCTAGAACCCAGGATCCGATGGCGACTCGCACCAATCGCAGGGTCGGATAGCCAATTTTGGCCGTCATGCGCCTGATTTGGCGGTTCTTACCCTCGGCGATACCAATCTCCAGCCATGCGGTCGGTATGTCTTGCCGGAATCGAACGGGCGGATCACGTGGCCAAAGACCGGCAGGTGGCGCCAACAGCTTTGCCGCAGCAGGAGCCGTGACAAAATCACCGAGGTCTACACCGCGTCGTAATGGATCCAGATCGGAATCGGTTGGCTCGCCTTCCACCTGTGCCCAATATCTTTTGACTATTCTTCGCGCGGGGTCGGCAATTCTGGCTTGCAAAATGCCGTCGTCCGTCAATAGCAACAATCCTTCGCTGTCGGTATCAAGCCTCCCAGCCGGATAAACGTCTGGAATATCGACGAAGTCCTTGAGCGTAGGTTTGTCGCCAGAAGGGCTGAATTGGCAGATCACCCCATGAGGCTTGTTGAACGCGATCAACATTTTGGTGCCCAATAAAAAACCCCCGTGATTGCTGCCACGGGGGTTTTGATCGTTGCCTTGGAAAAGATCAAGGATTACCGATATTTGATGCTTGTTTACCTTTGGGACCCTGGGTCACTTCAAAGCTGACTTTCTGGCCTTCTTTAAGGGTTTTGAAACCATTCATCTGGATTGCCGAGAAGTGGGCGAAAAGATCATCGCTCCCATCGTCGGGGGTGATGAAACCAAAACCCTTTGCATCGTTAAACCATTTGACTGTTCCTGTTGCCATGCGAATGCTTCCTTTTACAAAAACGGGTTGGAGGCGCCCGGAATCGTTTTGCTGTCAAGGCCCGCAACCGCTGGAATGCAAATGCAGACAACCTCAAAGCCAAACTCCAAACCGCCTTTTACCGGCTATATTTTGCCAAGTCAATAGCCAGGCCGGATTTTCGCTTAAACACGTTGTATGAATACAAATTGCCATCTTGCGCGCCCAAAATGCACAAGGTTGGTGCAAACTCCCTGCGCCGGCGCGGCGCAGAGACGTGGCACTTGAATGCGCGTGACCTTGCCCCTATTATTAAACAACGCTTTTAGTTTTCGATCGCATGGCCACCAAGCAACCCAAATCAAACGACCACGGCAGCACGGAGCTCAAGGAAAAGCCGGCACAGACCAAGCCTCCCGCAATGTGGCAGGTGGTGATGTATAACGACGACTACACGCCGATGGAGTTCGTGGTTGAAGTGCTTGGGCAGATTTTTGGCCACAACTTCGAACGGGCAACGCAAATCATGCTCAAAGTTCATACCGAGGGGCGTGGTGTCTGCGGAATTTTCCCGCGCGATGTCGCGTCAATGAAAGTTGATCAGGTGGTTGACCTTGCACGCGTCAATCAGCATCCGCTGCGCTGCGGCATGGAAGAAGTCTGACATGGGCGGGCAGTGAAACACACCACGCACGCTGTCACCGCATTGCATGTATGCTTGATTGCGTGATCAAGCGTTTGATGAGCAGTTGGTAGAGATGATGGATTGCTTGGCTGTCTGAAGACAATATGTGCCGGCTCTATTTGCCGGGAGTTGTCCCGCAAGTCGTATTGAGAAATGTGGAGCGATCATTGAAAAATCGTTTCGAAATGAAATTGGAAAGGTAAATCATGATCGCCCAGGAACTCGAAGTCAGCTTGCACATGGCATTTGTCGAAGCGCGACAAAAGCGGCACGAGTTCATTACGGTCGAGCACTTGTTGCTCGCCCTGCTCGAAAATCCGTCCGCACAGGAGGTGCTGAGAGCGTGCGCGGCCAAAGTTGACGAATTGAAAAAAGCGCTGACGGAATTCATCGAACAGCACACGCCAATTGTCGCCGGCGATGGTGAAGTAAACACGCAGCCGACACTAGGTTTTCAGCGCGTGATACAAAGGGCCATCTTGCACGTGCAGTCCTCTGGCAAGAAGGAAGTCACTGGCGCCAACGTATTGGTCGCGATCTATGGTGAAAAAGACTCGCACGCGGTGTATTTCCTGCATCAACAAGGTGTTTCGCGACTGGATGTTGTGAATTTCATTTCGCACGGCATCTCCAAGGCGGCGCCAGGAGGCGGCCAGAAAGAGGAGGCCGAGACTGAAAATGCAGAGGGTGAGCAGTCCGGCGGTGCGCTGGAAAGTTACACGTTGCATCTCAATCAGATGGCCATCGATGGCAAGATCGACCCGCTGATCGGACGCGAGCACGAAGTTGAGCGCGTGATCCAGATTCTATGCCGCCGCCGCAAGAACAATCCGTTGTTGGTGGGTGAAGCCGGCGTGGGCAAGACAGCGATTGCCGAGGGGCTTGCCAAGCGAATTGTTGATGGCCAGGTGCCGGAAATACTCGCCAAGGCGCAGGTGTACTCGCTGGACATGGGGGCTCTGCTGGCGGGCACGAAATATCGCGGCGATTTTGAACAGCGTTTGAAAGCGGTACTGAAGCAACTCATCGAGAATCCGAACGCAGTTCTGTTCATCGACGAGATTCATACCCTCATCGGCGCGGGATCCGCATCGGGCGGCACGCTGGATGCGTCCAATCTGTTGAAACCGGCGCTTTCTTCCGGGCAGTTGAAGTGTATTGGCGCAACTACCTACGGCGAATATCGCGGCGTCTTCGAGAAGGACCACGCACTCTCGCGGCGCTTCCAGAAGATCGATGTGACCGAGCCTTCCATTGCCGAGACCATTGAAATCCTGAAGGGTTTGAAGAGCCGTTTCGAGTCCCATCACGGCGTCAAGTACACCTCGACCGCATTGACGACTGCGGCCGAGCTCTCCGCCAAGTACATCAACGATCGTCATCTCCCGGATAAGGCCATCGATGTAATCGATGAGGCCGGGGCGGCGCAGCGCGTGGCGCCCAAGTCGAAGCAGAAGAAAACCATCGGCAAGCCGGAGATCGAGGAAATCATTGCCAAGATCGCGCGCATTCCCACGCGCAATGTGTCCTCCGATGACCGTAGCGCATTGAAAACGCTGGACCGTGACTTGAAATCCGTCGTGTTTGGCCAGGACAAGGCAATCGAAGCGTTGTCCTCAGCCATCAAGATGGCGCGTTCCGGCTTGGGAAATACCGCGAAGCCGATTGGGTCATTCCTGTTCTCCGGCCCCACCGGTGTCGGCAAGACCGAAGTGGCCAAGCAACTCGCATTCATACTCGGCGTGGAACTCATTCGCTTTGACATGTCGGAATACATGGAACGCCATGCAGTATCGCGTTTGATCGGCGCGCCTCCCGGCTATGTCGGGTTCGATCAGGGCGGCTTGATGACGGAGGCGATTACCAAGCATCCGTATTCCGTGTTGTTGCTCGACGAAATCGAAAAGGCGCACCCGGACATTTTTAACGTACTGTTGCAGGTGATGGACCATGGCACCCTGACCGACACGAACGGGCGCAAGGCAGACTTCCGCAATGTCGTGATTGTCATGACCACCAATGCAGGCGCCGCCGAGCTTTCAAAAACGTCGATGGGTTTTGCCAATGAACGCAAGGCTGGCGATGAAATGGCCGAAATCAAGCGCATGTTCACGCCGGAGTTCCGCAACCGGCTGGACGCGACAATTTCGTTTGCTCCGCTCAATGAAGACGTCATCCTGCGCGTGGTCGACAAGTTCCTGATGCAGCTCGAAGCGCAGCTCACCGAGAAGAAAGTGGACGTCACGTACACCGAGGGGCTCAAGAAATATCTGGCGAAGAACGGGTTTGACCCGACTATGGGCGCCAGGCCGATGGCGAGGTTGATTCAGGACACGATTCGTCGCGCACTCGCCGAGGAGCTTTTGTTCGGTCGCCTGGCAAGTGGTGGCAAGGTGACCATCGATGTTGATGCAGATCAAAAAGTGAAACTCGACATCAGCGAGGAAAAAGAGCCGGTCACGCAAGAATCCTGACGGGCGCCGGTACAGCACGATTCCGGGAAACCGCTTGCCTCGCACGGCAAGCGGTTTTTTTTCGTGCGGCGTAAATTACCCGAAAGGAGTATTGGCGCCCCCCCTTTTTTGTGTCATCTTATTTTTCAGGTCTGTCACAAACGGATCTTGCAAGCATGGTGCGGATGCTACCGTCGGATGGAGGTTATTGCCTTCTTTGCGGCGGGTCACAAGAAAAGCATAATCGCATGCCATCAGAGGTCGATTTTTCCCGCCGCTACTGACGCCTTGACTTTGCGAGATGTTGAACCATGACTGAAAACCCCGCCCCGCCTTCCCCCGGAACCGCTTCCGCAGGAAAAGAGACCCTTTGGCAGCGCCTGAGGCGGCCGCCAAAATGTTCAATGCTGCGCATGATCATTCTGGGGATTTTCGGCGGCATCGCCATCTGGGGTGGCCTCAATACCGGTGTCGAGTACACCAACCGCACGTCGTTTTGCCTCTCCTGTCACGAGATGACGATTCCCTATGAGGAATACAAGAAGTCCATTCACTACAGCAACCGCACCGGCACCAGCGTCTCGTGCGCCGAATGTCACGTAGCGGGCAGCAAACATCCATTCGATTACGCGCGAAAGCTGACCGCGAAATTGCTGGCGGCCCGTGACGTGCTCGGGAAAATCTCGGGCGTGGTGGATACGCCGGAAAAATTCGAAGCGCATCGCCTCGTCATGGCGAAGCGCGTCTGGCAGAAGATGAAAGACACCGATTCCGCCGAATGCCGGAATTGTCACGACTTCAAGACCATGGACCCGACCAAGCAGAAAGATCGCTCAGTGGTGAAGCACGAAGGCGCGATCGAAGACGGCAAGACTTGTATTGATTGCCACAAAGGCCTCGTCCACAAGCCGGTCCACCAACTGCTCGAAGTAGCGGACGCAAAATAGCAAGACGATGCCAGATCCAGCCCGTCACTCGTGGACGGATTTTATTTTGTCCGCCGATTCGGGCGGCTACAACGGGAGTCAGATGATGAAGAAAGTATTGGTCGCGGTTGTCGGGATGCTTGCCGCTGGCAGCGCGATGGCTGACGTGGATTGGTCAAAAGTCCCGCCCCGCAAGATGACTTTGTTCTATCCGGGCCAGTCCGGCCTGGAGTGGATCATGAACAAGGCGGACCACTCCGCCGTGCCCGATATCGTCGAGAAGAAGCGCACCTGCGCCAAGTGCCACGAAGGAGACGCCAGCGAAATTGGCGACAAGATCGTCGCGGGCAAACCCGTTGGATATTCCAAGACCGTTCTGGAGCCCACGCCGCCACCGGGAAAGGTCGGATCAATCCCGGTCAGTTTCCAATCGGCCCATGACGGCAACAAGATCTACTTTCGCTTCGAATGGGTACCACCGAAGATCGGTGACAAAAAGCTCGACGCCAAGAACGAAGTCAAGCTGACCATGATGTTTGACGGCGGCGGTACCGTCGAGGGTGCCAACCTCAATGGCTGCTGGAGCACCTGTCACATGGATTTGCGCTCCATGAAAAACGCCAAGGACGACAAGAAGCAGAAGTACATCAAGGACGCCAACTTGGCGGGCGGCAAGTTCATGGATCTCATCCAGTATCGCAGCGGCAAGGGTGAGAAGCCTGTCGACGGTTACGTCAGCGACGCCCGTCACATGGAAGGTGGCAAGAGCCTCGTCAAGGCCGAAGGCAAAAAGGATGGCAACAAGTGGATCGTGACTTTTGAGCGGACGCTGGCTGGGAGCGGCACCGGGGACCACACCATCGCCGCCGACAAGGTGTATAACTTCGGTTTTGCGATCCATGAGGATCACACGAACGCCCGCTTCCATTTTGTCTCGCTCGGATACCAGTTCGGCCTCGACAAGGCTGTACCGGACGTGAAGAGTTACATCAACGTCATCAAACAATAAGCGTGTCTGGCAAATCAACAGGGAATCATTCCTAGCCGTTCTTTACAAGCAACCAGGAGGAGATAAAGATGAAAATAACTTGGCATAAATGGGCACTCATTGCCGGTGTGCTGGCGATGTCGGGAACTGCTTTCGCGGCACCGCCGTCACCCGAAATGCTGGCCAATGCCTGTGCCGGCTGTCACGGCACAAACGGTGCCAGCGCGGGCCCGAGCATGCCCAGTCTGGCAGGGCAATCACAGCTTTCCATTGTTGAGTCGATGAAAGGGTTCAAGAGCGGTGATCGCCCCTCGACCGTCATGGGGCGTCTGGCCAAGGGTTATTCCGACGCGGACTATGAGGCGATGGGGGGATTTTTCTCCAGGCAAAAGCTGTTTGCCACCAGCCAGTCCGTGGACAAGGTCAAGGCGACCAAGGGTGAAGAACTTCACGAGAAAAATTGCGCACGTTGCCACGTTGAGAATGGCAAGGAGATCAAGGATAACTCCCCGATTCTCGCCAGACAATGGGTGAAGTACCTGGAAATCCAGATGCAGGATTACGCCTCCGGCAAGCGCAAGATGTTCGACCGTAAAGAGGAAAAAATGAAGCCCCTCTCCAAAGAAGACCTCGAAGCCATCGCGCATTTTTACGCCAGCGTCAAATAATAAGGGAGGACAGAATATGACTATCGATCGCAGAAATTTCCTCAAGTTGCTTGGCGCGGGCGCGGGTGCGGGCTCGCTTTACGGTTGCGCGGGTGCTCCGGCGGTCTCGGTTGTTTCGGAGATATTGCCCAAGACAGGTCGCCGCGTGGTGGTGATTGGCGGCGGCTACGGTGGCACCATCGCCGCCAAGTACGTCCGTATGTATGACCGCAGCATCGAAGTGGTGCTCATTGAACGAAATCGGCAGTTCGTTTCCTGCCCCTTCAGCAACCTGTACATCGGCGGCATCATGAAGGATTTGACGCCGCTGACGATCGGCTACGACAAGCTTGCCGCCAACCATGGCATCAAGATGGTTTACGACGAAGTCACCGCCATCGATCCGGCCGCAAAGAAAGTCGTGGTCCGCGGCGGCACGATCGCTTACGACCAACTGATCGTCTCCCCCGGCGTTGATTTCCGTTTGGACGAGATCAAGGGCTACGACCCCAAGCAGACGCCCGACGTCATGCCGCATGCATGGAAGGCCGGCGAACAGACGCTGTTGTTGCGTAACCAGTTGGTCGCCATGAAAGACGGCGGCACTGTGTTGATCACCGTGCCGCTGACGCCATACCGCTGCCCGCCTGGTCCCTATGAACGTGCCAGCATGATTGCCATGTACCTCAAACAGGCGAAGCCAAAGTCGAAGCTGATCGTACTGGACTCCAATCCGGACATCGTGTCCAAGGCGGGCCTGTTCAAGAAGGGCTGGGCCAAACACTATCAGGGTATTCTTGAGTATCGTGGTGCCAAGAAGGTCACCGAAGTGGACACCAAGTCGAAAACCGTCCTGGTCGAAGGCCTGGAGGCGGTGACGGGTGACGTGATCAACCTGATACCGCCCCAGCGTGCTGGCCACATCGCGGTCGCCGCCGGCCTGGTCGGCCCGGACAAGAACTGGTGCCCGGTCAATCCAACCACCTTCGAGTCGACGATCCACAAGGGTATACATGTCATTGGCGATGCGTCGATCGCGGGTGCCATGCCGAAGTCCGGCTATTCGGCCAACTCCCAGGCAAAGGCGTGCGCCCTCAATCTGGTCGCTGCAATGAACGGAAAGGAGCTGACGGAGTTTTCCGGGATCAATACCTGCTACAGCTTTATCACCGCCAAGGAGGCCGTCGAAGTCACCGGTGTGTATAAAGTTGACAAGGGTGCGATCGTCGCCGCCGCCGGCTCGGTTGGCGTATCTCCCGATTTGTCGGAACTTGAGGCGATCTATGCCGAGAGCTGGCTCAAGAACATTCTTACCGAGATGTCGACCTGATCCCAACGGGTAGAGACATCAAGACAAACCCCGCTGCGGCGGGGTTTGTCTTTCTTGGGGCTGAGTCGCTCAACTTCGATAACAACGCGTCGCAACGCTGTCTGCTGAAAAATGATTTCTTTGGCAAAACTCAAGCACTGGCGCGGCTTCTCAGCCGTTTTTTGTCTGAGAGCCGCGCCAGCGCTGGAGTTTGTCTGAATGGATGTCGCATGCTTCTCTATGGGGGCAACGCACACGCATCATGACTTCAGAAAATTCCTCAATGTATCGAGGGTTTTCCCTGGTGCCTCCTGCATCATGGCGTGCCCGGTTTCTTCGAGTTTCAAAACGCAGCAATCAGCGATGCGCGCGGCCAGCGCCTGCGCGGACTTCGCCGGTGTCATCATGTCGCGCATGCCTGCCACGACAAGAGCGGGTACGCGGATATTTGCAAAGAACGCGTCATCCGGGACGAACACCTGACAAGCCGTGAGATCGTTCGCGAGTATTCCCGGTCGGCTTTGCTCGAGCAAGCGTTTGTAGGCCATCATCGAGGATGTGCCGGGTGTCGGGTTCCTGCCCCACTTCAACTGCGGCGCATGACCCCATATATTCAGCATGTCAAATGCCTCGGCGGGTCGGTGACGCGCCGCGTCCAGCAACACGTCCGAGACCGGCATTGGTGCGCTGGCGCCAAGCAACGCAATCTGTGACACGCGGGTGCCGTGGCGTGCCGCACAATCGAGTGCGATCAGCGAACCCATGCTGTGTCCCACCAGCGCGGCCTTGGTGACGGCGCCGTTGTCGAGTAGGTCGATGAGCCAGTCGCCGTAAGCGGCTATGGATGTTTTCGCCTCGCCAAAGCTCTTGCCGTGTCCCGGTAAATCAACGGCCATTGCGTTCCACCCGTGGTGCGCGAAATAGCGCGCCTGCAAGGTCCACACGCTGTGGTCATTGGCAGCGCCGTGAACGAAGATGACGGTCGGTTTGGACGAATCGAACGGTTTTCCGCCGGTGTACACGTACGCGGGTTGCTGCTGAACCAGGAACTTCATATTCCGGCTACCTTGCCAGCGGCATAAAGCGCTTTCGATAAATCTTCAATGAGATCGTCAACGTGCTCGATGCCGATCGAGAGCCGGATGGTTCCTTCGGAAATGCCGGAGGCTTTCAGTGCCGCCGCATCCATGCGGAAGTGTGTGGTGCTCGCGGGATGAATGACGAGAGATTTTGCGTCACCAATATTGGCCAGGTGAGAGAACAGCGAAAGTTTTTCGATGAAGGTTTTCCCAGCGACCTTCGCCAGGCCCGGTCCGCCCCTGACTTCAAAACTGACCACCGCGCCAGCGCCGTCCGGCAGCAGTTGTTTGGCGACAGCATGATCGGGATGCGATTCCAGTTCGGGATAGGTCACTCGCGCGACCGCCTTGTGGGATGACAGGAATTCGACAATTTTTCGTGTGTTCTCCACATGCCGCGGCATGCGCACATGCAATGTCTCTAGCCCCTGCAAGATCTGGAAAGCGGTCATCGGCGCCATGGCGGCACCGAAATCCCGCAAGCCTTCGCGGCGCGCGCGCAAGGCGAACGCGGCGACGGACGATTCCTCGCTCATTACCATGCCGTGAAATCCGTCATAGGGCTCGGTCAGCGTGGGAAATTTGCCTGCATTTTCCCCGTCCCCTTCCCAATTGAACGTGCCGCCATCGACCAGCACACCGCCGATCACCACACCGTGTCCGGATAGGAACTTGGTCGCGGAGTGCATGACGATGTCAGCCCCCTGGGACACGGGGCGCGACAGAAACGGCGTCGTCAGCGTGGCATCAACCATCAGCGGCAGGCCTCGCGAATGCGCGATTTCGGCCACCATCGGGATGTTCAATACGTCGAGGCCGGGGTTGCCGACGGATTCGCCGAACAACAACCGGGTATTCGGACGAATGGCGGCTCGCCAGGCGTCGGCGTCGCGACCATCGACGAAACTGGTTTCAATGCCAAAGCGTGGCAAGGTATAAGAAAGGAGGTTATGCGATCCCCCGTAAAGCGCATTTGACGCCACGATGTGGCTCCCGGCACCCATCAGGGTGGCGATGGCGAGGTGCAACGCCGCCTGGCCTGACGCGACCGCGATAGCGGCCGGTGCACCTTCCAGCGCCGCCATGCGTTCTTCAAACACGCTTAGCGTCGGGTTGGAAATACGCGAATAAACGTGGCCAGTCCGCTCCAGATTAAATAAAGACGCTGCCGTGTCGATATCAGGGAAGACAAATGAAGCGGTTTGATAAATAGGTACGGCGCGGGCACCCGTTGCCGGGTCAGGTGACTGGCCGGCGTGAACGGTCAGGGTATCCAAGTGCGGGTATTTTGGGGCGGACATGGTGTTTGTCAGTGAAATTCAGCAAGTTGCGATTGAAATGTAAGGCTTGGCGTTAAATCTTGCCAGAACCCCATTGTTTTTGTTATGGTGTCAGGTCAAGTTATGTTGAACCGGCAATAATTGACTGGAGCAGGTTCCCTTCACTCCAACTCGTCAAAGAGAAGGCGTGAGAAATGCGGCGCGATGAGGTAAGAAATCGTCGTGCCGGATAAAAAGGATGGTATCGGCGTGCAGCGGAATTCACTACCTATTATCGCGGCTTTTTGTGCAGCGTTGCTCGCAAGTGCGAGCGCGGATGTTTGTGCCGAGTCCGCCAGAAAAGCCAGGCCGGTTTTGCAAAAATCGCGCGCCACGCCTGACCTCACCCGCGAGGGGGTGCCCAATCTGCTGTCGCACGCCGCCATGGTGTTTGATCCAATGACCGGCCGCGCGCTGTACGCCAAGAACGCCGACGTGCCAATGCCGATTGCCTCCATCACCAAGTTGATGACCGCAATGGTGGTGCTGGAGGCCAAACAGAATATGGACGAGCCGGTGATTATCGATAGCGCGGACATCGATACCATCAAAAGTTCCCGCTCGCGCCTGCCGGTTGGCACCGCGTTTCGGCGCGAGGATTTGTTGCGGCTTGCCTTGATGGCGTCGGATAACCGCGCGGCTGCCTCGTTGGGCCGCACTTATCCCGGCGGCACGCCTGCATTTGTCGACGCCATGAATGCCAAGGCGAAGCTGATTGGCATGCAGAATTCCAGATTTGTCGATCCAACCGGCTTGGCACCCGCCAATGTTGCAAGCCCGCAGGATCTCGCGCTGCTGGTTGCCGAAGCGTCAAGCTTTCCGCAGATTCGTGAGTATTCGACGACACCGCAATTGCACGTCACGCTTCCGAACGGCAAACGTGCCATGGGCTTTAACAACACCAATGCGCTGGTGCGTTCCTCGAGCTGGGATATCGGCCTTTCCAAGACCGGCTACATCAACGAAGCAGGAAAATGCCTGGTGATGCACGCGACCATCGGCAATAACCCGGTGGTGATCGTATTGCTCGATTCCTGGGGTAAGCTGACACGAATGGGCGATGCCAACCGTATCAAGAAATGGCTCGAAAATCGCAAACAACTGGCAGCGCTTGGGTCGAAGACTGGCTGACGCCATTGGCGATTCCATCACAACGCGGGTTTTCCCGGCGTTGCTGTTTCTGCGGCGGCCATTTAATTGACTGTCGTCGATTAGGTGCGAACCGGCATGCGCTAATATGCGCCTATGAAAGTCGGCCTCTTCGTTACTTGCCTGGTTGATCTCGTCCGCCCCAACATCGGGTTTGCGGCGCTGAAGTTGCTGGAAGACGCGGGCTGCGAGGTGATCGTGCCGCCCGACCAGACCTGCTGCGGCCAGCCGGGTTACAACTCCGGTGCAAGGGACGTGGCGAAAGCGCTTGCGAGGAAAGTACTCGCGGAGTTTCGCGATTGCGACTACATTGTTGCGCCATCAGGTTCATGTTCCGGCCAGATAAAGGTGCACGCGGTTGAAGATCTGTTTCATGGCGAACCCGAGGAAGCGGAATTTCGTGCACTCGCCGCCAAATGGTTTGAGCTGTCGGATTTTCTGGTCAACGTATTGAAGCGCGACAGTGTTCCGGGGAAGTTTGCGGGCAGCGTGACCTATCACGATAGTTGCTCGGGCCTGCGTGAGCTCGGCATCAAACAGCAGCCGCGCGCACTGCTGGCGAAAGCCGGCTGCACGCTAAATGAGATGCAGGATTCTGAAAAATGCTGCGGCTTTGGCGGGACCTTTTCGATCAAGCTGGGCGAAATCTCCACGCGCATGGCCGAGAACAAGTGCGTCAACATCGGTGTTGCCGGAGCGGACGCGCTGGTGGGCGGTGACCTCGGCTGCCTGCTGAACATTGAAGGCCGCCTGCGGCGCAATGGCGACCTGAAAACGAAGGTTTATCACTTCGCCGAGATCGCGGCGGGGATGACGGAAGGCAAACAGTAAACACCAGTACTGGCGAGGTGTTCCTGGCAATATTGTCTGGAGAGGCCCGCCGAATGGCGATCTACGTGCATTTATGCTTGGTGGCTGACAGGAAAACCGATGCAAGTTCAAAGCATGCATTTCAAGCAAACGGCGAGTGGCAAGCTCAACGATGCCGTGTTGCAGGGCGCGATGAAAAAGGCCAAGGGCAAGTTCGTCGACGGGCGGGCGCTTGGCGTGGCCGAGGTCGATAACTGGGAGGACATTCGTACCTATGCCGCGGAACTTCGCAATCGCGTCATCGACAATCTTGATGCGTACTTGCTCGAATTCGAGCGCAATGCCATCCGCCGCGGCGCCAAAGTGCATTGGGCCGAAACTGCCGAGGAAGCCAACGCGATCGTGCTTGGCATCGCCCAGCAGAATGGCGTGAAAACGGTCACCAAGTCGAAATCGATGGTGACCGAGGAAATTGCCCTCAATGACGTGCTGATCGCTGCCGGTATTCACGTGATGGAAACCGATCTCGGTGAATACATCCTGCAGCTGGCACACGAGCCGCCTTCGCATATTGTGGCCCCGGCCATGCATAAGTCGAAAGAGCAGGTCGCGGAATTGTTTGCCGCCGCGCATCACAAGCCGCTACTCACCGACATTGGTGAACTGACGCGCGAAGCGCGTGAACAGTTGCGCAGCCATTTTCTCGCCGCCGACATGGGTATCTCCGGCGCCAACTTCATCGTCGCCGAAACCGGCACCACGCTCACGGTCACCAACGAAGGCAATGCCGATCTGGTGACCACGGTGCCGCGCATTCACTGTGTGGTGACGGGTATTGAAAAGGTCATCCCGACACTGGAAGATTTCGCAACGCTGATTCGCCTGTTGCCGCGCTCGGCCATCGGCCAGTCGATCGTCAATTACCTCACGCTTACCACCGGCGTGAAGTCTCCGGATGAGACCGACGGGCCCGAGCAGATGCATGTCGTGCTGGTCGACGCCGGCCGCACCAAGCTGGTCGGCAGCGACATGAAAGACATGCTGCGCTGCATCCGCTGTGGCGCGTGCATGAATCATTGTCCGGTCTACCAGAACGTCGGGGGCCATGCGTACGGCTGGGTATACCCGGGGCCGATGGGTTCGGTGCTGACGCCCACCTATGTCGGCATCGAAAATGCCGGCGACCTTCCCAATGCAGCCACTTTCTGCGGCGAATGCCAGGTCGTGTGCCCGGTGAAGATCCCGCTGCCCGACTTGATGCGCAAATGGCGCGAGAGGCAGTTTGACCAAAGGCTGCGGCCGTTTGGCGAGCGATTTGTCATGTCGGTCTGGGCGTTCTTCATTCAGCGGCCGCGCCTGTATGCGTTTGCATCGCGCATCGGCGTTCGAGTGGCCGTGTGGATGGGTGGCAAAGACAAGCTGATTCATTCACTGCCCGGCATCGATGGCTGGACCGATGGGCGCGACATGCCGGCACCGCAGGGAAGAACCTTCAGGGAACTCTATGCGGCGAGAAAGGGCGGCCAATGAGCGCCCGCGAAAATATCCTCGCCCGCATTCGCGAGAAATCCGGCCGCAATGGCGTGACATCGGCGCCAGAACTTGCTGCCGTGCGCGCGCACATTGCGGAGCACGCGTGCGGGCCACTGCCGTCGATCTCGCGGCACGATCCGGTCACGCATTTCATCGCCGAATGCGCACGGTTGAAGAGCACCACGGCCGAACTTGACGACATCGCCGCGCTGCCGGCGGAAGTGGCGCGCTACATCGCGGCCAATGCCTTGAGGATGCGCTGCGTTGGCTGGCACGAATTTGCGGCGCTCAACTGGCAAAGTGCCGGGATTCAGTTCGATGATCGTCCTGCCAACGGCGATGATTTGATCGGCCTGACGGGAAGTTTTTGCGGGATCGGTGAAACCGGCACATTGCTGTTGCTCGGCGCGCCTGCCACGCCGAAGGCCACCGCCCTGTTGCCGGAAACGCATATCTGTGTGGTGAAAAAATCACGCATTCTGGCAACGATGGAAGATTCATTCGCGCTGATGCGAAATGAGATCGGCGAGCCGCCGCGCGCGACTTTTTTTGTGTCCGGGCCGTCACGTACAGCGGACATCGAGCAAACGCTTGTAATCGGCGCGCATGGCCCCTATCGGGTGCACGTCATCCTGATTCCGTGACTCTGGCTCCTGTCGGGGCTGCTAGAATCGGCGCATTGCTTCCGGAGGTCACATGCCGAAATTGAATCTGTTCCCCCGCCTGGCGCTGATATGTTTCATGGTGTTCGCGCCTGTCGCCGCAATGGCCGCGCCGACCGAAGGCGTGACACTGATCAAGGTGGGCGGCATCCCGGTCGATTTCATCCTGTTTGCGATCACGCTCCTCGGGGTAGCGCTGTTTCACGGCCAGACCCTTTATGTCGCGCTGGCAGGCGTGGTCACGATTTCGCTCTACAAGATTGTCTTTACCGGCTTCAAATTCGGTCCCGGCGTCTCGGGCTGGATTTCGCACATGAGCCACGAGTGGGTGATTCTCGCCAACCTGCTTTGCCTGTTGATGGGCTTCGCGCTACTGTCGCGGCACTTCGAAAAAAGCCATGTGCCGGTGATATTGCCGAAATATCTGCCGGACGACTGGAAGGGCGCGTTTGTGATGCTGATCATGGTATTCGTGTTGTCGGCGTTCCTCGACAACATTGCCGCCGCATTGATCGGCGGCGCAATGGCGCATCAGTTGTTCCGCGCCAAGGTGCACATCGGTTATCTCGCCGCCATCGTCGCTGCTTCCAACGCCGGCGGAGCAGGTAGCGTCGTGGGCGACACCACTACTACCATGTTATGGATTTCTGGCGTAAATCCGATCCAGGTCTTCGATGCCTATGTGGCCGCAGTGGTCGCGCTCATCGTCTGCGGAATCCCCGCTTCGCTGCAGCAGCATAAATTCTCGCCGATTCTGAAGGATGCGCATGCGCACACACACGTCGACTGGACCCGTGTCGGCATCGTCGCGCTGATCCTGATTCTGGCCATCGGTACCAACGTGACGGTGAACATGAAATTCAACCATCTGGCCGATCATTTTCCCTTTATAGGCGTGGCGGTCTGGGTGGCGATACTGATTTCCATACCGCTTCGCCGTCCCGATTGGGAGCTCTTGCCCGATGCCGGCAAGGGCGCAATCTTTCTGCTGTCGCTGGTGACCTGCGCGTCGATGATGCCGGTCGAGGAATTGCCTGTCGCGTCGTGGATGAGCGCACTGGGGCTTGGCTTTGTGTCAGCCGTGTTTGACAATATTCCGCTGACGGCGCTCGCGATCAAGCAGGGAGGCTATGACTGGGGCTTCCTCGCCTATGCAGTGGGTTTCGGCGGATCGATGATCTGGTTTGGCTCATCGGCGGGCGTGGCATTGTCGAGCATGTATCCCGAAGCGAAATCGGTGGGCCTGTGGCTGAAGCACGGCTGGCACGTTGCGCTAGCGTACGTGGTCGGCTTCTTCGTCATGCTGGTGGTACTGGGCTGGCATCCGGACGCGCCGACCAAGAAGGGTGCCATCGTGTCACCGGCTGTAGCGCTGACGATTGCCGCGCCGCCTGAGGGTTCGCCCAGATAGTTTGGGTCGCCTCATAGGGGAGGTAGTGGTTTTACGACCGCGCGTTGGCACTGACGTCGATGTCAGCAGGTTTGCAAACGAGTCTGAGCCATAAAAAGCCGATTATTCCCGCTGTCAGCGATGCCACGAGAATCGCCATCTTGGAAGCGTTGATTCCTTCTGTATTCCCGGCAAAGGCGAGATTGGCAATGAAAATGGACATCGTGAAGCCGATACCGCCAATCATTCCTGCGCCAACGGCATGCCGCCATTTCAAGTCGGGTGGCAGATGACATATCCCGGCTGATATAGCGATCAGGCAAAGCAGCGTCACCCCTAAGGGCTTGCCTACCACCAGACCGGCGATGATGCCCACGCTGTTGGTGCTGGTGAGGCTTTGCAGCCAGTCCGCGCCAATGGGGATGCCGGTATTTGCGAGCGCGAAAATGGGCAGGATCAGGAATGCCACAGGTTTGTGCAGGAAATGTTCCAGCCGGTGTGACGGCGACGCGGCATCGCCGTCCTTCGCCGAGAAGGGGATCGCAAACGCCAGCATGACACCTGCGATCGTTGCGTGAATTCCGGATTTCAACATCAGGAACCACATCAACGCGCCGCCGAGCAAATACGTAACGAGCGACATGATCCTGAAAAGGCGATTCAGCGCCAGCAGCAGCATCCAGACTGATAGCGCTGCGCAGAGATACCACACCGATAATTTCGCGGTATAAAACGTGGCAATGATGACGATGGCACCCAGGTCGTCGATGACCGCGAACGCCACGACAAATACCTTCAGCGACGCCGGGATACGATTTCCAAGAATGGCCAGCACACCCAACGCAAACGCGATATCCGTGGCCATCGGAATCCCGATCCCGGCCTGCGTTACGGTGCCCGCATTGAACGAGAAATGAATGAGTGCGGGCGCTGCCATGCCGCCGACGGCTGCAAAAATGGGTAACAGCGCATTCCTGAGGTCAGATAGCTCGCCGACATACAGTTCGCGTTCAAGCTCCAGGCCGATGAGCAGAAAGAAAATGGCCATTAGCGCGTCGTTGATCCAGTGCTCGACGCTCAGGCCCCAAACTTGTCTTTGCCAAATTCCCGAATACTCGGCGCCAATCGGAGAGTTCGCGATCAATAGTGAGATTGCGGTGCAAATAATGAGCAGAATCCCGCTTGACTTTTCCGAGTCGAAAAACTCGTTGAACGAATTTGACAATGCCCGCTGGACTTTGCTCACGGCAGTCCTTTGATGTGAATTTCAAGCTGTGTGGTTTTCACTTGCGGCATATTGCGGCTTTGTTGTCGAGTTTGATATGCATGGCGCCGATCGGCGTGCAGGGAATGTACTCGCCCAGCCTGTTTATTCGATCAATTTAAGCAGACGCCATTTTGCACGTTAATGTTCAGCCTGCTCTGAGCCGAAGCAGTGGTCGTGGCCGTGATGCCTGAGAGGTTTGCCCATATCGCGGCACGGTCGAAAGAAGGACAATTTCCGTTGAAGCCATTCGTGGATGTAACCGCTACGATTCAGATTGATGCGCACATGTTGCGATGCACAATGGTATTTGAATAATAACTGTTACGACATTTTTTTGATGCAGGCCTATTGCGTAACGAATGACGGGCGACTAGCATCTATGGCTGAACATGGCGATAAGCAGTGAAGTAAGAAAAAACTGCATTCGCGGGACGGAATGAATTCAAGCAAGCCGATTCAACCTGACGCACGACAATCCCAACCCTAGGAGGCTGTATGACAAAAGAAATCAAATCAACCGGCACGTCTGTCGACAATAAACCGACGCGTCGCAAATTCCTGGCCGGCACCGCAGCAGCAGCGGGTGCGGCGATAACCAGTTTTCCCATGATCGCCAAGGCGCAGACCGGGCCGATCAACATGCGCTGGCAGAGCACCTGGCCGACCAAGGATATTTTCCACGAATACGCGCTGGACTTCGCCAAGAAGGTCAACGACATGACCGGCGGCGACCTGAAGATCGAAGTGCTGCCGGCCGGCGCGGTGGTGCCGGCTTTCGGGCTGCTGGATGCGGTCGCGAAGGGCACGCTCGACGGCGGCCACGGCGTGCTGGGTTACAACTACGGCAGGCAGAATGCCCTCGCGCTATGGAATTCTGGCCCGGCATTCGGCATGGATGCCAATATGCTGCTGTCCTGGCACAAATATGGCGGTGGTCAGGAACTGCTTGCCAAGCTGTACAACTCCATCGGCATTACCACTGTTCAGTCTTTCCTGTACGGCCCGATGGCCACGCAGCCGCTGGGCTGGTACAAGAAGCCGATTACGAAAGAGGCGGATTTCAAGGGCTTGAAGTTCCGCACAAATGGCCTGGCGATTGACTTGTTCACGGCGATGGGTGCTGCGGTCAATGCGCTTCCCGGCGGCGAAATCGTGCCGGCCATGGACCGCGGCCTGCTCGACGGGGCCGAATTCAACAATGCCACGTCCGATCGCCTGTTGGGCTTTCCCGATGTATCCAAGGTTTGCATGCTGCAAAGCTACCACCAGAGCGCGGAAACGTTCGAGATTACGTTCAACAAGCCGAAGTACGATGCGCTCCCGGCGAAAATGAAGTCGATCATCGCCGGTGCCGTCGAAGCCGCATCCGCCGATATGTCCTGGAAAGCGATTGATCGTTATTCCAAGGACTACATTGACCTTCAGACCAAGGACAAGGTCAAGTTTTACAAGACCCCGGATGCAATCCTTCAATCGCAACTCACGCTTTGGGATGCAATCGTCGCCAAGAAGTCGGCGGAAAACCCATTGTTCAAGGAAATTGCGGCATCGCAGCGGGCATTTGCCGAACGCGCGGTCAAATGGGAACAGGACACCGTGATCAGCCGTCGCATGGCGATGAACCATTTCTTCGGCGCCAAGGCGGCTGCCCCGACGAAGGCTTAAGGGGTTTCTCGCGTCAATCATCGACCATCCGGGCCACGTCCGGATGGTTGATTTTTTTGGGCAAGCAAAATGCAAAAACTGTTTCTTTTCGTTGACAAGGTGAGCACCTTTGTCGGGCAGACTTTTTCGTGGCTCGCGCTGGCATTGACGATCACGATCTCCTGGGAAGTGTTCTCGCGCTATTTTCTCGACACGCCGCATTCATGGGCGTTCGACGCCATGATCATGATGTACGGCGCCATGTTCATGATGGCGGGTGCGTACACTTTGTCCAAAGCGGGCCATGTGCGTGGCGATGTGCTTTACGGTTTCTTTGAGCCGCGAACCCAGGCCAGTATTGACCTGGTCTTGTATGTCCTCTTTTTTATTCCCGGGGTGATCGCGCTCTGCTGGGCCGGCTACATTTATGCTGGCGAATCCTGGGCCATGAACGAGCACTCCAGCATCACCGCGGACGGCCCCCCGCTCTACCACTTCAAGACGATCATTCCACTCGCCGGCGTGTTGTTGCTGATGCAGGGTATCGTCGAAATCCTCCGCTGTATTGTGTGCCTGCAAGTGGGCGAATGGCCGAAGCGCGTCGAGGACGTCGAAGAGGTTGACGTCGAAAAGTTGAAAGAAATGGTCCACGTCATGGACGAAGATATCGCCAAGCTCGATAAATACGTGGTTGCGCAGGAGAAAGCCAAATGAAGCTGCCGACCATACGCAAGGAACTCTGGTTCGGCTTTGGCCTGATGGCGATCATCCTTACTGTTTTGATTTCGGTAACCCCGTGGGGCCATCTCACCAACGGGCACCTTGGCCTGATCATGCTCGGCTTGATTGTGGTGATGATCATGCTCGGCTTTCCGACGGCATTTACGTTGATGGGCATGGGCGTCCTTTTTGCCTGGGTTGCGTATCGCAGTGTGAATCCGGACCTCGCCGTGCGACAAACACTGGACTTGATGGTGCAGCGCGCTTACTCGGTGATGTCCAACGATGTCCTGATCGCCATTCCGCTTTTCGTCTTCATGGGTTACCTGGTCGAGCGTGCCGCGCTGATCGAGAAGCTGTTCAAGAGCCTGCACCTCTCGATGGCGCGTATCCCTGGGTCGCTGGCGGTCGCTACCATCGTCACCTGCGCGATTTTCGCGACGGCGACCGGCATTGTCGGCGCGGTCGTTACGCTGATGGGCCTGCTGGCACTGCCGGCCATGCTGCGCGCAGGCTATGACGTCAGGCTTTCCGCGGGCGCCATCACCGCCGGCGGCTGCCTGGGCATCCTGATCCCGCCCTCAGTATTGCTAATTGTGTACGGCGCGACCGCCGGTGTGTCCGTCGTCAAACTCTATGCGGGCGCGTTTTTCCCGGGCCTCATGCTGGCGGGGCTGTATGTGGGATATGTAATCATCGTCGCGATGTGGAAGCCGCATCTCGCGCCGCCGCTCGCGGCGATTGATCGCGTGGTGCCATTGCCGCCGCTTGCCAAGTCGCTGGCACCTCTGGGCAGCAATGCCGTTGCCGGCTTGTTCGGCGGCCTGAAATCAACAAGCTTTGCCAAGCGTACGGTCGTCGGCCAGTTGTTTGTTTCCCTGATCCCGGCGATTGTCATCGTCGTCTTGCTGGGGGTGATGTACACCACGGCGACGGCGCCGGTGGTAGAGGTAGATACCACGGGGTTGGTCGAGTCAGGTGGCGCGGCTTCCGCGTCCTTTGAGGAAAAGTCTGTAGACGCGTCATCGGGATTACAGGAGCCGCCGAAAGAAACAGGCGGACTGCAGGAGCCACCCAAAGAAGACGGCGGTCTCAAAGAGCCGCCGGCGGAAGTTGCCAAGGAAGCAGTTGTCGAACCTCCCAAGGTGGTCCCCGCCAAAGCCGCAGAAGCCAAGCCGGCTGCCACGCCAACTGCCGCCGCTGAGCGCGTCCCGGCGCCAATCTGGTATTGGGTGGTGTTTGGTGTCGGCATGTCAGCGCTGGCCTTGACTTACTGGCTGATGAACTGGGAGCGGCTGGAAATCTTCAAGATGCTGCTGACATCGTTCTTTCCGCTCGCCGTGCTGATCATAGCGGTGCTGGGGTCGATCGTTTTCGGCCTGGCAACGCCGACCGAGGCCGCCGCCGTCGGTGCCTTCGGCGGTTGCATTCTCGCCGGGGCCTATCGGTACGTGAACGCGCGCAAAACCAAACCCGCCAGTGCCATTTCGACCACGGCCAGGGAACTGGGCGGCATTGTCAAGGAGTCATGCTTTCTCACCGCGAAGACCACCGCGATGGTGTGCTGGCTGTTCGTCGGCTCGTCGATTTTTTCGGCGGCCTTTGCGTTGCTGGGCGGACAGGAAATCATCGAAACCTGGGTGCTCTCGCTGGGATTGACGACGATTCAGTTCATGCTGCTGTCCCAGTTCATCATCTTCATTCTCGGCTGGCCGCTGGAATGGACCGAGATCATCGTCATTTTCATGCCGATCTTCATTCCTTTGCTGGCCAAATTCAACGTTGATCCATTGTTCTTTGGTTTGCTGGTCGCGTTGAATCTGCAGACAGCATTCCTGTCACCGCCCGTGGCAATGGCGGCGTTCTATCTGAAAGGCGTGTCGCCGCCGCACGTGACCCTGAATCAGATATTCGCGGGGATGCTGCCCTTCATGGTCATACAAGTGGTGGCGCTGGCGCTGCTCTACATCTTTCCCGGGATCGGGATGTGGCTGCCGAATACTTTGTACAAGTAATGCTATTCCGGACGACGTTGTCGCCGGAATAACTCGCCGGGTTGAAGCGGACGCTGTTTGCGCCGCTTAACCCGGCGGGTTGGCCCCCCGCCATCCCTCAAACTGTGATGCAGATGAAACCGAAAACTCTGATTACCCGGCAGGTCTTCCCGGAGATCGTTGCGATGCTTTCGCAACAGTTTGAAGTGGACCATAACGAGAGTGACGACATCTTCACCGCAGAGGTGTTGCGCACGCGCGCGGTTGGCTGCGCGGGAATAGTGGCGTGCCTTACCGAAAAAATTGACGCCGCCTTTCTCGACGCCTGTCCGTCCGTGAAGGTTGTAAGCAATATCGCCGTGGGCTACAACAACATCGATATCGCCGAGGCGAGCCGGCGCGGCGTGATGGTCACCAATACGCCCGGCGTGCTCGACGACACCACCGCGGATCTCACGTTCGCGTTGCTGATGGCGGCGGCGCGTCGCATCACCGAGACCGAACGGCGCCTGCGCAATGGCGAATGGAAGAAAGGTTTCGCGCTTCAGCAATGGCTGGGTACCGATATTCATCATGCTTCGCTGGGCATCATCGGCATGGGTCGCATTGGGCAGACGATTGCCCGGCGCGCGTCGGGATTCGATATGAATGTGCGCTACTTCAATCGCACACGGCTGGACGAAGCGCTCGAAGCAAAGCTGAATGTGGGCTACGCAAGCAAGGAAGAGATCCTGCGTGAAAGCGATTTTGTGGTGGTGATGGTGCCTTATTCCGCGGTCACGCATCATTTGATCAAGGCCGGGGACCTGGCATTGATGAAGCCATCGGCAATTTTTATCAACACGGCGCGCGGCGGCGTGGTCGATGATGTTGCGCTGATCGCGGCGCTGAAAGAGAAGCGCATTGCCGCTGCGGGCATCGACGTATTTGAGGGTGAGCCCACATTCAACGCCGAGTTCCTGAAGCTCGACAATGTCGCAATGACGCCGCACATCGGCAGTGCCACGCACGCCACACGCATGCGCATGGCCGCACTCGCGTCGGTAAACATGACAGCCGCGCTGACGGGCAAGATTCCCCCCAATCTGGTAAATCCTTAATTCAGGAGTTCAGCATGAAAGTCGCATTTTTGGGCCTTGGCGTCATGGGCTATCCCATGGCTGGACACCTCAAAGCCAAAGGGCATGACGTCACCGTATATAACCGCACGACAGCCAAATCAGAAGCTTGGACGAAACAACATGGTGGAGCCTTTGGCAAGACCGTTGCGGAAGCAGTCGCAGGCAGCGAACTCGTCATGATGTGCGTCGGCAACGATATTGACCTGATGGAAGTGGGTCAGGCGGCACTCGCAACGATGAAATCCGGAACAATCCTGGTCGATCACACCACCGGGTCGGCCGATGCCGCACGAAAACTCTATGCGATCGCAAAGGCAAAAGGCATTGGTTTCATAGACGCGCCGGTCTCGGGCGGGCAAGCAGGCGCCGAGAAGGGTCAGTTAACTGTGATGTGCGGTGGTGATCAGGCGGTCTTTGACACGGCCAAACCGGTAATCGACAGTTATGCGAAGGCCACCACATTGATGGGCGCGTCTGGCGCGGGGCAACTGACCAAGATGGTTAACCAGATTTGCATTGCGGGCCTGGTGCAAGCACTCTCGGAAGGATTGGCATTCGCGGAAAAGGCCGGGCTCGACGGCAACCTGGTGCTTGATGTCATTTCGAAGGGCGCGGCGCAATCGTGGCAAATGGAGAATCGGGGCAAGACCATGCTGAAGCGCGAATTCAATTTTGGATTTGCCGTGGACTGGATGCGAAAGGATCTGGGCATTTGCATGGAAGAAGCGCGGCGGAATGGAGCAAAGCTACCCATCACCGCGCAAATCGACCAGTTCTACAAGGAGGTGCAAGAGTCAGGTGGAAACAGGTTTGACACCAGTTCCCTGATTACGAGACTATAGCGATAGTTTCCTCGGTCTTTTTTGCGCCGACCGGGCAGTTCATGTATGTGCAATTAACGGCGATTTGGCTATTGCGGCGAGTACTTGCTTACATGATTTGACCCGACAGCTATGACCCGGACCGCTTTCGCGCGTGCTCTGCTGTTCTCGTTCTGGAAAGAAAAAATCAAAAATGATAAAGCTCTTTTATTCACCTGGCGCCTGCTCCCTCGCACCGCACATCGTCCTCGAAGAGCTCGGCATTGCCTTTGAACCGGTTCTGGTATCGCTAAAGGACGGCGACCACAAAAAGTCGGATTTTCTAAGGGTGAACCCACGTGCGCGGGTACCGGCGCTGAATGTCGACGGCAAGGTCCTCACCGAAACCGTCGCCATCCTGACGTATCTGGGTGGCGGCTATGCCGAACGTGGTCTGTGGCCGAAGGATACCTGGCGGCAGGCGGAAGCACTGTCGCTCATGTCTTGGCTTGCATCCAGCGTGCAAGCGGCCGTTGCCGGTATATTCCGCACCGAGCGTTACAGCACCGATGAATCGGCGCATGCCAGCATTATCGCGACCAGCCGCGCCACACTTGAGAAGTACTTTGCGGAAATCGACAAAATGCTCACGGGCAAGACCTTCGCAATGGGTGGTCAATACACCGTCTGCGATCCGTATCTGCTGGTGTTCTTTCGCTGGGGCAATCGTATCGGCATCCCCATGAAGGAAAAATATCCGGTGTGGACCAAGCATGCACTCCGCGTGGCCTCGCGGCCGACAGTCAAACGTGTCCTTGAGGTCGAAGGGATACAGATCGAAGGTTGATGTTGCAAGCGCCAGAATTTGTTGCCTGAATTCCGGTCGCGCCGCAGCGCTCGACAGGCGAAAATTTACGCACTTTGATTGACGGAGTGCGACATGAATTTTCGAATCACAGGGCTTTCCCCTGAATCATTCAGGGCCATTTTCAGTCTGAATGATGCTGAGCTTGCCACGCTTGGCGCGCAACGCGTGTTTGCCGATGACTCAGCAGGATTTCCGTGCCGCGTCAGCCTGACGCACGCCGCGCCGGGCGAAGAGTTGATACTCATATCCTATGCGCACCAGACAGCGCGATCCCCTTATCAGGCGGCCGGTCCAATATTCGTCCGAAAGGCCGCCACGGTAGCTTGCGAGGCGGTGAACAAAGTACCGGAACCGGTTCGCATCCGTTTGCTCTCAGTGCGCGCCTACGACACGACTGACATGATCGTTGAGGCAGACGTGGTGGATGGCGTGGAAGTCGAATCGCTCATTGATCGTTATTTCGAGCGCGAGGATGTCGCGTACCTGCATATCCACTATGCACGACGCGGCTGTTACGCCTGTCGCGTGGACAGGGTGTGAGTGCACCTGATCATTGCAATAAACACAAGCACTGGCGAGGCTTTCAAGCCAAAAAGCCATCAAACGCCGCTCCAGTGCTTGTGTTTGAGCTTTCGTTGCTATGAAACCGCTATCGCCGGTCCAGCCGCGTAAAATGCGCGGTCTATGCCACCGACCGCAACCCCGCGTTTTTCGTTTGAAGAAGTCCTTTCCGCCGACCGCGGGAAACTGATTGCACTCGACAAGAAGCGGCGGGACTTCGTACGCGCGGGGAAGGCGCATGATCAACTTGATCAGCAATTTGATACCCAGCTCAGTTCCGCGCGCGCGCGGTTCGCGGCCAAGCGATCGCGTCATGCATTGGTTGCAACGCCCACGTTCGACGATGCGCTGCCGATTGCCGAGCGTCGCGCCGAAATTGCCGAGCTGATCCGCGCGCATCAGGTGGTAATCGTCTGCGGCGAAACCGGATCGGGCAAGACCACGCAGTTGCCGAAAATTTGCCTGGAACTGGGTCGCGGCATCAATGGCATGATCGGCTGCACGCAACCTCGGCGCATCGCTGCACGTAGCCTCGCCACGCGGCTCGCCAAGGAGTTGGGCGCGGCTGGCTCGCACGCGGTGGGCTACAAAATTCGCTTCAACGACCACACCGACGAAAATACTTTCGTCAAGATCATGACCGATGGCATTCTGCTCGCGGAAACGCACAGCGATCACAGCCTGTGGGCCTACGACACGCTGATCATTGATGAGGCGCACGAGCGCAGCCTGAATATCGATTTCCTGCTGGGCTACGTGAAGCAGTTGATGGCCAAGCGGCCCGATCTGAAAATCATCATCACGTCGGCCACCATTGACCCGCAACGCTTCTCGAAACATTTTGATGGCGCACCCATCATCGAAGTGTCGGGCCGAACCTATCCTGTTGAAGTTCGCTATCGGCCTGAGCATTTCCTCGACGATGCCGAGGACGCGGTGCCGATCGAAGACGCGGTGGTCAAGGCCGTCGACGAGATTTTCCACGAAACGCACGAAGGCGACGTCCTGGTGTTTTTGCCGGGGGAGCGCGAGATTCGCGATTGCGACGAAGCGCTGCGAAAACATCATCCGGCACAAACAGAAGTGCTGCCGCTCTATTCGCGCTTGTCCAACGCGGAACAGGACCGTGTATTTCAATTGTCTGGCAGGCGACGCATCGTGCTTGCCACCAACGTCGCCGAGACTTCGCTGACGGTACCGGGAATTCGCTTTGTCATCGACGCGGGCGTCGCCCGAATCAATCGTTACAGCACGCGAAGCAAGATCAACCAGCTACAGATTGAAGCTATTTCGCAAGCCTCCGCGCAGCAACGGTCGGGCCGCTGTGGACGTGTCGCCAGCGGCATCGCCGTGCGCTTGTATAGCGAAGAAGATTTCAACGGTCGCCCACCGTTTACTACGCCGGAAATCCTGCGCACCTCGCTGGCGGACGTGATCCTGCGCATGAAATCGTTGGGACTGGGCGACGTGCAGGATTTTCCGTTTATCGAGCCGCCCAGCCCGCGCATGATCGAGGACGGCTACCGCCAGTTGTTTGAATTGGGAGCGGTTGACGAAAGCAAAGGACTGACGGCGCTCGGCTGGAAACTGGCGAAATTTCCGGTCGATCCCGCGATCGCGCGCATGCTGCTGGCTGCCGAGCGCGAGGCGTGCGTGCGCGAGGTACTGGTAATCGCATCCGCATTGTCGGTGCAGGACCCGCGCGTGCGTCCGCACGACAAGCAGCAGGAGGCGGCGATAGCGCACGAGAAGTTCGCGCATCCTCAATCAGAGTTTCTGGCATTCGTGAATTTGTGGACGTTTTACGAAGAAGCCTGGAAGCACAAGAAATCTCACCGCAAGTTCGATCAAATGCTCCACGAAAATTTTCTCTCGCCGATGCGCATGCGGGAGTGGCGGGACGTGCATGCGCAGTTGGTGGAGGTGTGCGCGTCAGCGGGGATGCATGTGGACGCTTCGCCGAAACAGGGCCGTGTCGCCGCCACCGCAAATCCGCCACCGCCCGCAGGCGAACGAAGCGAGCGGAGGAATTCCGGTGGTGAAAAAAAAGAAACTGCCTCTCCTGCCAAGTTGGCTCCCGCCCATTACGACAACATTCACCGTGCACTCCTTACCGGTCTGATCAGCAACGTCGGCACCAAGGGAATTGAAGGCGACCACTATCTCGGCACCCGCGGCATCAAGTTCCAATTGCCACGCCGTAACCAGCAACACGCGGCGCAGAAGGCGGCGAGGATGAAATGGGTGATGGCGGCCGAGCTGACCGAAACGACTCGCGTCTATGCGCGCACTGTCGCCTCGATAGAGCCTGAATGGATCGAGCAACTGGCGGCGCATCTCGTCACACGCACACATTTCGAACCGCACTGGGAGCGCAAGAGCGGGCAGGTGGTGGCGTTTGAACAGGTGTCCATTTACGGGCTGGTCATCAATCCGCGAAGACGCGTGCATTACGGCGCGATCAATCCGGTTGAAGCGCGCGAGATTTTCATTCGGCAAGGCCTGGTCGCGGGTGAAGTCGATACGACGGCTAAATTCCTGCGGCTGAACCAGAAGCTGATCGAGGATATCGAGGACATCGAGGCCAAGGCACGGCGCCAGGACGTACTGATCGACGACGACGATATGTTCGCGCTATACGATGCGGCGATTCCGGCCGATGTGGTGAACATGGCCGGCTTTGAAAAATGGCGGCGCGAGGCGGAGAAGAAAACGCCAGGTGTGCTGGAATTCACCCGCGAGCAATTGATGCGGCGCGGCGCGAATGAAATCACGTTCGAGCTGTTTCCAAAATCCCTCAAGCACCGTGGCGCGGTGTTTCCCCTGGCATACCGTTTTGAGCCCGCACATATGATGGATGGCGTCACCATTACACTGCCCGTGGCGGTACTCAACCAGGTGAATGCCGCGCGCTTCGAATGGCTGACCATGGGCATGCTGCGGGACAAAGTAACGGCGCTGTTTAAAGCGCTGCCGCAGAAGGTTCGCAGCCAGATCGTGCCGGTGCCCGAAACCGTGAGTGAGTTCATCGGCCATGTGACGCGTCGCGCAGGTATGAATGATCTGTCCGCCGCCGAGATGCCGCTGATTGACGCGATGACGGCTTTTCTGCGTGACGTGAAACGGATGGACGTGGTGGCGGATGCGTGGGATGTCTCGCGCCTTCAGCCGCACTTGCTGATGAACTTCCGCATCGTCGATGCAGACGGCAAAGAGTTGGCTATGTCGCGCGACTTTGCCGCGCTGAAGGCGCAGTTTGCCGATGCGTCGCGCACGGTATTCTCCACGCTGCATCGCAATCGCCTCGAACGCGACGACATCACCAAGTGGGACTTTGAGGCGTTGCCGGAAACCATCAACTTTGAACGCAACCAGATCCGTTACGACGGTTACCCGGCGCTGGTGGATCGCGATACGTCTGTATCGATCAAGATTTTCGATGAGCGACAGGCCGCCAGACATAGTCATCGACGCGGACTGACGCGCTTGTTCATGCTGGAGCTGGCGGAGCAGGTTAAATTTCTGGAGCGCGGCATCAAGCTATCGCCCATGGCGGCGTTCCAGTATGTACATTTCTTCCCCGAGTCAAAGAACCATACCCAGGACGCAATGCGCAAGGAGCTGGTGTTCGCGGCATTCGCCGGCACGATGGTGGACACGGCATCCGAAGAGATCCGTAGCGAAGACCAATTCGCTGAGACGCGTGCGGCGGGCAAACCGAAACTCGCCGGCACCTTGCAGGCGCTGGTGAAAGCGATGGAGGAATCGTTCGCGGCGTCCGCTGAAATACGCAAGCTGCTGGATGAACGCTACGTGAAGACCTGGGAACACATCGGCCCGGAAATCGAGGATCAGTTGCGGCATCTGTTCGAGCCGGAATTCCTGCGCAATGTTTCAATGGCGCAGTTGCTGCATTTCCCGCGCTATTTGAAAGCAATCGTGCTCAGGCTCAACAAGGCGCGGGCAGGCTCGATGGAACGCGACCTCGAACAGGCGCGCTCGATTCGACCGCTATGGCAGAATGCATTGAAGCTGAAAGACTGGCTGGAACCGAAAGCCGCTGAGTACCGCTGGATGATCGAGGAGCTGCGCGTGTCGCTGTTTGCGCAAGAGCTGCGGACGCCGTTTCCGGTTAGCGTAAAGCGCGTGACTCGGGCGTGGGAAGAACTGGAGAAGAAGTAGAACATGAAGCCTGAATCCTTCCGTCGCCTCGCGTCCCGCATGTCCCACATCGCGCCATTCGAGGTAATGGAAATTCAGACGGCCGCGCGTGAGCTGGAGCGGCAGGGCAAGGACGTGATCCACATGGAAATCGGTGAGCCCGATTTCACCACGCCGCAGCCGATTGTGAATGCTGCCATCGCCGCACTCCAAACCAAGCCGATGTTCTACACGTCAGCGTTGGGTATCCAGCCGCTGCGCGAAGCCATTGCCGCGTTCTACGCAAGCAAGTATGGTGTGAGCGTTTCGCCGGAGCGCATCATCGTCACGGCGGGCTCGAGCGCGGCGCTGTTGCTGGCGTGTGGTGTGTTGCTGAACGCGGGTGACGAAGTGCTGATGGCCGACCCGGGTTATCCGTGCAATCGCCACTTTGTGCGCGCCATGGAAGGTGTGCCTTGCACGATTCCGGTGGGGCCGGAGCACAATTACCAGTTGACGGCCGGGCATATCCGCGCGCATTGGAACGAACGCGGCGCGGCAGCGCTGGTGGCATCGCCCTCCAATCCGACCGGCACATTGATCGCCCATGACGAACTGCAGCGCATTCACGGCGAAGTCGCCACTCGTGGCGGCATGCTGATTGTCGATGAAATCTATCAGGGGCTCACGTATGACGTGGCGCCAGCCACCGCACTGTCGATCAGTGATGACTTGTTTGTGGTCAACAGTTTTTCCAAGTATTTCCAGATGACCGGTTGGCGGCTCGGTTGGCTGGTGGTGCCCGCCGCCTATGTGCGTGACGTGGAGAAGCTTGCGCAGAATCTGTTCATCTCAGCGTCCACGCCTGCACAGCATGCGGCGCTGGCCGCATTTCGTCCAGATACCCTGGCGATACTCGAACGGCGCCGTGCCGAATTCCAGGTGCGAAGGGACTTCCTGATTCCCGCGCTGCGCGAACTGGGCTTCAAAATCGCCGTTGTTCCCGAGGGTGCGTTCTACATTTATGCGGATTCGTCACAAATTGCCACTGACAGCTTCGAACTTTCGCGCAGAATACTGCAGGAAGCGCTCGTCGCGTTGACGCCCGGCAAGGATTTCGGTCATGCCGCGCCGGAACGTCATATTCGCATCGCATACACCCAGACGGTACCGCGCCTGGCTGAAGCGATCAGCCGCATGAGAGGAGTAATACACGCATGATGACCGACGCGCTGCTGGCGTTTTTCCACTACTCGGCAATATTTGTGCTGTTCGCGTTTTTAACCGTCGAGGCAATGCTGCTGCGAAATCCGCTGGACGCGAATACGGTTCGCTTGATCGCGCGGGTTGATCTCTGGTTTTTTGGCGCAGCACTTTTGACACTCGTCTCAGGTTTGATGCGTCTGTTCTGGGGCGCGAAGGGGGTCGGTTTCTATTCGCCCAATCCGGTATTTCATGTCAAGGCGGGTCTATTTATCGCCATCGGCATGCTTTCATTTCCGCCAACGCTGCGATATATCAGTTGGGCAAGGCAGCTCAAGGCCGACGCAAATTTCCTGCCATCCGAATCGGAGCGGCGACTGGTGCGCCGCCTGGTCATGATTGAGCTTCACATAGCGTCCGTGTTGCCGCTGGCGGCTGTCCTGATGGCGCGGGGAATCGGATTGGGGTGACTGGCAATTGATTGAATTAACAGGAGGACGTGATGAAGATGTCGAATTTGTTTTTACTCGCCGCGACGGTTTTGCTGGCTGGTATCGCTAGTGCGCAGGAGCGTGCCATCACCGAGAAGATCACGGTGAAAGCGAATGTCGATGACGTCTGGAAAGCGTGGACGACGACGGAGGGTATCAAGTCGTTTTTTGCGCCGGACGCGAAGGTAGAATTGAAAGTGGATGGTCCGTTCCAGGTTTACATCAATCCTTTTGCCGAGCCCGGTATGAAGGGTGCCGATGACATGAAGATCATCGGCTTTCAGGAAAAGAAAATGCTGTCTTTCACCTGGAATGCGCCGCCCTCATTGCCTGAAGCCCGCAAGCAGCGCACGGTCGTGATCGTGCGGCTGATTTCGCGTGGCGACGCGCTGACCGATGTCACGCTGCATCATGTTGGCTGGGGTGACGGAGGCGAGTGGGACAAGGCATACGATTACCTTTCCAAGGCCTGGCCAAATGTACTCAAGAACCTGCAAAAGCGCTTTGACAGCGGACCCGTCGACTGGAAGAATTGGCTGGATATGCTGCGTCCCAAATCGGCGCCGGGTGTGGTCGAGAAGAAGTAACGCGGATCAACCGTCAAGCTGCCAATGCCTGAGCACGCGGTAGACCGGTCCGCCAGGTGTGCGCGTGGAATCGACAAGCACGAAGTCCTCCACGCGCCATTCGATGGCTGGTATTTCTTTTGGTGAGGGCCACGTCTGGCAGTCTCTGGCGATCGTGATGTGTGGCTGGTAGTCGGTGTTGCTGTCACGATGAATGAATTGCCCAAGATCGAGTTCCGGCAAGAGTGAGTTCCGCAATTCGTGCAGCGCGGCAGGCGTGCCGGTGCAGCCCAGCCAAGCCACCTTGGCAGCCGGAAAATGTGCGCGTGTATCAATATTCAATGCGAACGATTTTGCCTTGACTCGATCGCCGCATTCAAGCGCCATCGGCACGCGCAAGTCTGGTGTCTGGCCCAGGAAAACCAATGTCATGTGCAGCGTATCAACGCGCATCGGCCGTCCGCGATATTCGCGCATCGCCAGATCGCGTTGCACAACAAGCTGGGCGCGCACTTCAGGGTTCGGCCACAGGGCAAAGAACAGGCGCGGCATAATGGACTCATTTGAGCGGGATGACCATGGGCATTTTGAACCGTATCAGAGGAATGATGTTGAACCCCCAGGCCGAGTGGGATGCCGTCGCACGCGATGAGCCCGGGTTTCGCGTGCTGCTGCGGAATTATCTGATACCGCTGAGTTTGCTGGCACCGTTGGCAACGGTTGCCGGCATGCTCTCGTTTGATACGCGGTGGAATCCCGAATACGGCTATTCGCTGTTGCGTGAACGTGCACCCGTCATCGCGCTGGCTACTTACTTTTTCCAGATCGCCAGCGTGTATCTTCTGGCGGGTATGCTCTTTCTGCTCGCGCGCACGGAGGGCCGTTCGCCCGGATTTCTGGTGACATTGCAGGTTGCGGTGTTCGGTTCGATTCCCGTGCTGCTCTCCGGTGTAATGCTGGTGATTCCATTTGGTGTGATGTTCACGATGATGGCGATGCTGTATTCGTTCTACCTTTATTACCTGGGCGCGGAACGATTGATCGGCATTCGCCCGGCGGACTCCGCGATGTTCATCGGCGTGGTGATGTTCTGCATGATGGTACTGTCGAGCCTCATGGGCGCAGTTGCGTCGTGGCTGGGAATTCTTTAACCTCGTGTCCGTGGATCCTGCCTTTTCACTTCCGATCAGGCGGCCCCGTCAACCAGCGGCGACACTCGCAATCGTTCCATCGCCACGGATGAGGTGCTGAACCCGAGCTTTGTAAAGAAACCGGACGCGCCGTCGTGGCCGGTGCGCACCAACCAGGTAATGCGCTTGTTGTTGCCCATCACATGCTGCACCAGTGCGCGACCGACGCCTTGCCGCTGGTGTTCCGGAGAGACAACAACCATGGACAGGTAGCCGTTTGAAAGGCCATCGGTAATGCCTCGCGCAAAACCGATGATTTCCCTGGCCTTCGAACGCCACCGCGGTGCGTGGCGTGTTGGAGATGAGTAAAGCGAACTGCGTTGGGTTGCCGACCCGATGTGTCCAGCCACATGCGCAGAGGAACTGGCGGACTGACTCGACTTCCGGTTTGTGAAGGTCGCGGATTTGCATGGCGTCAATGATTACCTGAGCCGGCTGCCAAGTCGGCATCAGGCGCTTGCTCATTGTCCGGCCACAGGTCGAACGAAAAGGCAGGTGCGATCTTCATCGACTCAAGTTTTCCTTCCAGCAATTGACGCACATGCGGCCACTCCGGATCAATGATGCTGAAGCGCGCGGAATTCCGCTTCCGGCCATTCGGCATGATTCGCTCGTGACGAATAATGCCCTCTTCCATGGCGCCAAGCCGAAGGATCGCCGCGCGCGAGCGCTCGTTCAATTCATCCGTCGTGAATTGCACACGGATGCAGCCGAGAACTTCAAAGGCATACCGCAGCATGAGGTACTTGGCCTCGGTGTTCACATAGCTTCGCTGCCAGGATGCTGAAATCCAGGTATGGCCGATTTCGAGGCTGCGATTTTTCTGATCCATCCGCCAAAAGCGCGTCGAGCCGACTACTTTCCCGCTATCAATTAGTGTGATCGCAAAGGGACGCGTCGTGTCGCTGCTTGGGCCTTCCAGGGCGGCGGCAATGTAGGCGGATACCGAGTTGGTGTCGGGAACAACCGTGACGTTCAAGTTCCATAGCGCGCCGTCGGCAGCCGCCGTGGCGAGTGCGGGCGCGTCGGCCGCCTCGAGTGGCCGGAGGACGATGCGGTTGCCGCGTAGCGAAATTGAAGATGCCCACATTTTGCACAAACTCCAAAACTGACGGACGCCTCCCGAATGACGATTCATGCGCTGTCACCGCTGGCGGTCGCAATGGCCGGGACAAATCGGGACAATTGAATTCAAGTGCCAGATGAAATGTAGTGCGGCCCATTTGAAATTGCAAACTCTTCATCCAATGACGCGAAAAGTTGCGTCGCACGAATTTTCGGAATCCGATGCGCCTGCATTAAACTCAAGCGCTGGCGCGGAATTTCAGGCGTTTATAGTCCGGAAGGCGCGCCAGTGCTTGAGTTTTATCATTTTCTGGTTGCTCGAATGCGCGTTGAAGAGGATTGGACTTGGCTTGCCAAGCCTGAACGCAAGCAATCGCCCTTCATCGGCAATTGGCTCTCAAGTTGTGGCGGAATCCGCCGATAACAGTTGTTACGAATGCCCGTCATGTTGACTCCCGCGCTATGCGTCGATAATCAAACGGACAAGATAGAGAGTTCCGTGACGAACGCCGCACCGAAGACAGATATTGAACAACAGATATTTGCCGAGCAAATCGCGCTTGTGCATGGCCTGACGCCGTTCACGCTGTTCATGTCGATGATTGGCTCGACGCTGGTGCTGTTCGCGGTGTGGGGAAGCGCACCGCGGTCATTGCTGATCGGCTGGTATGTCTGCCACCACATCGTCACGCTTTGCCGCTACCTGGAAATTCGCGCATACCGGCGAGCAACGCCGTCACCGGTTGATGCCGGCTTCTGGGCCAAGCGTTTCGTTATCGGCACGACCTGCGCTGGTGTGATCTGGGCAATTGCCGGAACCGTCCTGTTTCCGCCGCCGGGGCACGCGACCCAGTTCTTTGTCGGCATCTATCTGATTGGCGTCGCGGCATCGGGCATGTTCTCGCTGGCCCAGTATTTTCGCGCCTACGTGCCGCTGGCGGTCTTGTCGATCGCGCCGATGTGCGTTTGGCTGCTTGCCTCCGGCATTCCCGACCAGCAGTTCTCGGGGGGTGCGTCTTTCCTGTTTCTTTACATCGCGCTTTCGAACGCGCGCCGCTATGAACGCCTGAACAGGGATTCGATTCGCCTGCGATTGGAGATTGAACAGGCGCGCGTGGGGGCCGAAGCGGCCAGCCGCGCGAAGTCGCAGTTCCTCGCCAACATGAGCCACGAAATTCGCACGCCCATGAACGGCATCCTCGGCATGGCCGAACTTTTGCTCGATACGCCGCTGTCCGAGCGGCAGCGGCGTTACCTGGAAACGCTGCACCGCTCGGGCGTAAGCCTGCTCGACATCATCAACGACATCCTCGATTTTTCAAAAATCGAGGCGGGTAAGCTGGAGCTCTCGATGTCGGCGTTCAGCCTGCGCGCGACGCTGAACGAACTGTCGGATGCGTTCGCCGAACGCGCCAGCCGCAAAGGGCTGGTGCTTACCTGCAAGATTGCAGAGGATGTGCCCGACGCGCTGGATGGCGACGTGGTGCGGCTGAGGCAGATCCTCAACAACCTGATTGGCAACGCCGTCAAGTTTACGGAGAAGGGCCGCATTTCGGTCCTCGTGACGAACGTGCCGGGCACGGCCATGCGCCTTCGGTTCTCGGTCAGGGACAGCGGCATTGGCATCTCGGCGGAAAGCCGCGCATTGATTTTTGATGCCTTTGCCCAGGCCGACGTTTCCCATACACGGCGCTATGGCGGCACCGGACTCGGCCTGTCGATCTCGAAGCAACTGATCGAGCTCATGGGCGGCCACCTCGGACTTGACAGTACGCCCGGTGTCGGGTCAACGTTCTGGTTTGAAGTTTCCTTCGCGCCGGCTACCCGGATGCCGGTCGAGCGATCAGCATCATCGAATAATCGCACGCTGCGGCCCTTGGCCGGGCATGCGCTGCTGGTGGAAGATCACGAAGTGAACCAGGTGGTTTCGCGCGCGATGCTGGAGTCCTTCGGCCTGCGCGTCAGCATCGCCGAAAATGGGCTACAGGCGCTGGACGCGATCGCCGCTGAGAGTTTCGATATCGTGCTCATGGACTGCCAGATGCCCGAGCTCGACGGCTACGAGGCAACCCGCCGCCTGCGCTTGCGCGAGACAGATGGGAACGTGGATGCGGAACTTCGCCTGCGCGTCATCGCTGTTACCGCGAATGCCATTGATGGTGATCGCGAGAAATGCATCGCCGCCGGGATGGACGACTACCTGTCGAAGCCTTTCCGGCAGGCCGAACTTCATGCCGTGCTGGTGCGCTGGTTGCGGTCAGACGCGGCGAAAGGCGTGCCCGATGGCGTTGTGGCGGTGACAGCAGTTGAAAGCAAAGGCGTCGATGACACCACGGTGCGTCCCGAGGGTGTCGATGACGAGGTGCTTGATCGCCTTGCGGCGTTGCCGAAGCCGGGAATCGTCGAGCAGGTGGTGCGGCTCTATCTGAGCAATTCGAGCCGCGCGCTATCCACGCTGCGCGTGTCGCTGGCGCGCGGCGATCGCGAGACCGTGACACAGTGCACCCACGATCTCAAGTCGAGTAGCGGATACGTTGGTGCAACCGGATTGGCCGATATCTTCGCGGCGATGGAACGCGCCGCGCGCACCGGTGATCTGGCGCGCATCACGGCCATGCTGCCGGGAGCCGAAGCAGGCTATGGGCCGGTCTGCGATCGCCTGCGCAGACGCCTGGATAAAGGCACGAAAACGTGAAAGGAGGAGACGCAGTATGAAGACCCCTGAGCCCGCAACGATCTTGCTGGTTGATGACGACGAAACCGGCCGTCTGCTTGTCAAATTGTTTCTCGAACATGCGGGTTTCCGCGTGTTCGAAGCCGACTCCGCCGAGTCTGGCCTTAAGCTTTGCAGCCGGCAGCGATTTGACCTTTGCCTCATCGACGGCATGCTGCCGCGCATGGATGGATTTCAGATGGTACGCAACTTGCGCGCAGTGCCGGAATATCGTGACGTGCCGCTTGTAATTCTTTCGGGCCTCGACGGCGCGGAATGGCCCTCACACGCAATGGACGCGGGCGCCACGGATTTCATTTTGAAGTCAAACGATTGGAATGGCCTGGTGGAGAGGGCACGAAAGCTGACCGCAACGCCGGCAAGTCGCGCGTCATGATTGGACGCAAAAAGCAGAATGTTGTCGGCGCGGAATTGCCAATCCTGCGAGGTTAGCAGGTTCCGTATAGCGTCGAAAGACCGCTCGCAACGTCACTCAGCCAACTCATCCATTGGAATTCAAACGCAAGCGCTGGTGCGGCTCTCTGGCACAAAAAGGCCGGAAATCCGCGCCAATGCTGGTGTTTCGATATTTTATGCTGGGCAATTGCAGCGTCCGGATGTGTTTATTTCTTTCCGGTTTTCACCGCGCGCCCACGATGCGCGCGCTCATGAACTGCAACGCATCGGACAGCGTATCGCGCCAAAGCATCCATTCGTGGCCGCCGTTGACGATGCGCAATTCAACCGCGTCCGGCTGATGCAAGCGCAATTTCTCGTACAACATCGCCGCTTGTAACGCGATGCCAAGGGGATCGTGGTCACCGGAATGAATATACAGCGGGACAATGACCCCGGACTGCTTGTAGGCTCCAATGTGCGAAACGTAGTTGAGAGACTTCCACAGCGCTGAGTCGAATTTGCCGTCTTTCTGGAACTGTGGATTGCTTTCGCCCGATGAATGACTTGGTGGAACAGGGTCGTAAATCGCCGGGCTCAGAATGGCTGCGGCGGCGAACATCCCTGGAAATTTGAAGACGAGATTCAATGACCCGTAGCCACCCGCCGACAGTCCCGCGACAATCCGGTTGCCGCGCCGCGAGTCGACGCGGTATTTGCCTTCCGCGTGTGGAATGACATCCTTGATCAGTGCCGTCTCGCCTTTCTCATTGGCGCCATCGACCCACCATGCCGTCGCATGCCCCGGCATCACGACAATCATCGGCTGAATCTGCCGCCTGCCGATCAGCGCATCCATTGTTTCGCGCGCGCCACCTTTCGAAAGCCAGTCGTTCTCGTCACCGCCTGACCCGTGCAGCAGATACAGGACTGGATAGCGTTTGTCGTCTTTCTTGTAACTGTCCGGGAGGTAAACCGTGTACTTGTAGTCGCGCCCAAGCGTTTCCGAGCGAAAAATTTCGGTGAATATTTCACCTGCATCGACCGATGCGCTGATGGCCAGCGTAACGAAAAAAACCACATAGGCACGCAGCAGTCGCATGTTCATTTTTCCTGTAAATGCCAATGATCGGATATCGGGTTCCGCCGGATTGCCATGGCGAACTCGCAACATGTTCTTCACGAGTGAGTTTAAGGCAAGGTGATGAAGGCTTCAGAAAGCCAATGCATGTCGCGTCACCCGGTGGTGCCGCTTTGAGTGTTTACGCTTTGGGCCGATTGAAAAGTTCATAGTGCATGTCACCATCGGGTTGCAGACCTTTGCCTAACCATCCTGCCGTTTCATAGAACCGTTGGGCGCGGGTATTGGATCCGGTGCTGAGGTACAGCCGTTTGAGTTTTCCGGAGAAGAGCCAGTTGACCATTGCTTCATGTAAGCGCCGGCCATAACCGCGACCTTCGTAATCCGGATCGACGAACAGCGCCCAGATATTGCCGGTTTCTGCGTTGCCAACCGCGAACGCGACAACCTTGCCATCGGCCTCGATCACCCAGCCGCGGCCGGTCTTCTCGATGGCAGGGACGTAGTGCGCTTCGGTGATGACCGATGAAGTGAGCCGGTTCTCGCGCACGGCAAGGCGAACCCGATGCATCGCGGGAATGTCTTGGCGAATGGCCTGGCGGAGAATGGCGTGCATGTGGAATTGAGCAGAATTGCGGGAAGCAAATCAAGGCAATTCGCGGTCGTGCCCATTCGGGACCGCGATTTGTGCGGGTGAAACGCCGCTGCCCCTACATCTTGGTATTGGCTTCCTCGGGTACAACCAGCATACGCGGCGTCTGCGAATGTCCCATGGTGCGCGCGGTGCGTATGACGGACGGTTTGGTCTGATCGAACGCGTCGGCAAAGTCGTGTGCCTTATTCAAGGCCGAGATATACGCCTGCGTAAAGGCGCCGCCCCCCAACTTGGGCGACTCCATCGACTCTTCGTTCTCGGACGCCGATACGATGACGATACGCGCGGCCTTCAAGTCCTTTGCTTTCTGGGCGAGATCCTGAATGCCCTCTTGAGAGAGACTTGCGGAATAATTGGCTTCCTTGGTCTGTCGTGACAGCGAGCGGGTGCGCGAAGGCAGAAATCCCGGGACGGCAATGAAGGTCTTGCCGCTATAGCAGGTATCAAGCACAAGGACGGTGCGCACATCGCTTAATGTCAGTTGGGCAATAAAACCTTGCAAGTCATCGTCGCTCAATGCCGTTTTACGATTCGTGACGACAAATTCAAAGGAGTCGGATTTGCCGCCCACCTTTTGCTTGGGAAATTCGGTGTCATTCAGGACGATATCGAATTTGCCCATCGCATTGGGCAGGCCGTGGCTGGCAACAAAAAGTACCACCGTATCGCCGGAGTGCGATTGGTCAATGATGCTTCGCATGGCGGCCTTCACGGCGGCGGAGGTTGCTTTTCCCTGAGTCATCAGTTGAATCGACTCCCGCGGCACGGAACCGCCGCTGGGTGAAACCATCACGTTGTAAAAGTCCTTCGCGTCTTTTTCCGAATACTCGAGTCCATTTTCTTTCGGCAAATATTTAAACTCGCCAACCCCAACAATGAGGCCAAATGTTCTCGGTCCACGCTGACTTTGCGCGTTTGATGAAGGCCGGGGTGTGGGCGCCGCGGGTTGCGCGGTGGGTTCCGATGGCGATGCCGCCTGTTTTGCGCCGGGTTCGAGTCGCTTCATCATTTTGCCGACCGTCGAGGCAAAAGCCGTATTGAAACCCTTGAGCCGGTACTTGATGTTTCCCGGTGTCGTCGGGGCCACGCGTTGCAGGCCGATGATGGCACGTGTCGCGGCAAAGGCGGTCTCCACCTCGTCCCGGTTTTCATACTCTCCGACCAGTACAACCCTGCCATCCGAAAAGCCCCTGGTCACATCGGCTTTACGCAGGCCAATCGTCTGGAATGCCCGACGGACCTCAGCGATTTCGGCGTCGGTGACCGGGTCAATCTCTGATGATGGCTGACCGCTGGAAAGCAGGGGAACAAACAGCCACGCCAGTGCTGCAGCCAGTCTTGCGCAATGTTCGAACAGCGAATTTCGAGTCGTTGGCATCACTTTACCGGGGTAAGGTCACGAGCGGGAAGCCAACCGGTAATTGCCGGTTCGGCGGTTACTTTGAACCACAACACCGTATTGTTGTTTACCTTGATTTCGGTCCGATCGTCGACGCGCACAGGAGCGCCCTTTTTCAGGTTGCCGACGACCTTGCGTTTTGTTCCGCTATCGGAATAGAGCGAGACGCCGCGCGCCGTAATATGAGTCGCAATCAATTTGGCGGCTTCCGTGGATGATGATTTGAGCGCGCGCGTGGCAACAGTCGAATCAACACCGCCTGCATCGCTTGCACTTGAAGTGGAAGCCGCCGAGGCCGAATACTTGCGCGGGCGTTCGCCAGTACCCAGGACGGCAAAATCGACGTTGCGGGTCGACTTCATGCCATCCGCGTCAATGGTGAGCGCGTAACGCATCGGGACCGGGAGTGGCAATGGCAGCTCGGCACGCGGCGGTATTTGCAGTTTATGACGGTAACTCATGCGCTGTCCTTGCTGGATGATCACATCTTCGACGTAATCATCTTTTCCTTCTTCGGCAATCGTGACCCAATTCAGGCGATCGCGGCCCATTCTATTTGCGGCTTCCAATGGAATGGGTCTTCCCGAACTGTCGAGCAGCGGTTTGCCCTGGGCATCAGCCAGGACCAGTTTGTTATCGTCGGTCGTCATGAACCGGACAATTTCGACCTTGTGCCTGAACTTGGCCTTGATATCCTTGGCGGCCGGGTTTTCTGCGTAGTACGTGAAGTCGAACTCAGGCACGGGCGGCTCATTCTCGGTGCCATTCAATTTGACCTCCAGGCGCTCCAGATTCATGCCAGCGCGGCGTCGCTCGGCTGTCGCGGGCGGACTTGCTTGCGCCGTGGCGGGCTTTCCAACGGGTTCAGATTTGTTATAGACGACCGCGCATTTTCGCCAAGCGGCCATCGCGATCGCCGCTCCCGCAGCGATGCCCGCCGCGACGCCGACGGCGCTACTGGCGCTGCCGCCGGTCCATTGCTTCAATAATTTGTTGCTTAGCGCGCCGACCGCCGCGCCACCGACTGCGGCGAGCGCCAGGTTGGAGGCGAAACAGGAGTCGAAACTGTCAAATGCTTTCTCTCCGCTCGGCATATGCGTGCAACTCACCAAGTATGTGGCCATGGCTACGCTTGCGACGGTTCGCTGGATGCGACGTGGATTTGCTTTTAACTGTTTCATGTAACCCCCTAGAATTCCGTTCCCCGCTGCGCCACCAAAAAAGTGACCAGAAAATCCTTCAATTCCATTTTCCGCATGACTCTTCGGTCATATGAGCCGTATGCCGGCATTCTCGATTGCGGCTTGGACGATATTTACAGTTCCGCTATCCTACCCGTTACACCTGCCCGATGCATCGGTTCTGAAGCAATATTCCCCCAACAAACTGCTTGATTCCCACGGAACTTGCATTTGCTGCGTTTCCGCCGCAACGGCTGTCCGGACCAGCTTGAACAGTTTTTCGACCGGCAGGCCGGGAACATTAATGTGCGAAAGCAAGTGCCTTGTGTAAACGCTATTGTTGCGCAGGGCGCTGTCGGTCGCAACGGATCCTGGGGAGGTCGAGAATGCCACAATCGTACCAGATGGGGCCTGAACGGCTGCCAGCCCAAGCGTTTTTGCGCCGAGACTGCGTGTCTTGTATCCGCGAGCATCGACGAGTTGTGTTGGCGTCTGGTTGAAGGGGTTGACGCGGCACGCATCCAGGATTACGAGGTTTATTCCCCCTTTGATGGCGGCGAGCTGCTCCAGCAATTCGGTGATATCGATACTGCGCTGCACCATTTCCTGTTCCGACTTTACGTCCGCATCAACGGGAAGAAGGTAGTTGCGGCCCTTGATCTGAATGCCGTGGCCCGCAAAGTAGAGTAGCCGCACGCCACTCTTGGGCGCGGATTGCGAGAACTTCCTGAGCGCATCGAGCATTTCCTGGTGCGTGGCGTTGTCATGATGATAAACCTGAAAACCAAGCGCCTTGAACGCCAGCGCTACCGCGTTCGCGTCATTGACGGGATTTCTGAGCGGTGCATTCTGATATGCTCCGTTGCCAATGACCAGCGCGACTTTCTCGGTGTAAAGGGGCTCGGCGGCGCCAGCCAGTTTGAATGCAAGCAATGCCGCAAGCGTCACAAAACCAGCTATCGCCATTCTGACGTGGCATTGCGCTGAAATTACGTGGATGCGACTATTGCCTGACGGGCAACGCATTGACAATATCCGCCGACTCAACATGGCTACTCGCGCGCAGGACGTTCAATGACGCCGCCGCCTCATCCCTGGATACCAAAAGATAATAGTCCCCAAGTTGCGAAGGGCCGGCGACGATATTGGCGTTAATCATCCGGGTCAGCAGCCTCATATCACGCTCCTGAGCCCCTTGCCGAAACGAGACTTTGAGAAATGTATCGTTTTGCGCTGCTTCGACCGTGGCCGACCGCACATCAGAATATATTTTTTCGTCCTGCTTGCCGGATTGTGTGTGGGCAATGACGCCAAACTGAATGAGCACGATGGCGCAGGCGAACGAAAGCCCGGGAGACGCCGTCAAATATTGGCTTAGCCTGGAAAACCAGTTGCCCTGTACCTGTTTCGATGCAGGGCGTTTGGCCAGGGTCTCCGCCTGGATGCGTTGCATGACACGCTCCAGCCCATGGTCTGCGGCAACCGTAAGCGCAGGGTTATCCCGCACGGCAGACCGGATGTCAGTTTCCCAGGAGAGCATTGATTGAATCCGCGGATCCGCGGCCAGATCAGCCTCGAATTGTTTGCGATCGGCATCCGTCAGCGTACCGTTCGCATACCAGGCTATCAATTGACTTGTCTTGGTGTCCATTCAGATCTCGATAAAGTAGCCGCCGAACTGCGCTGTTTTGTTTCCACGCACGCCGCGAGCTTCTTGCGTGCAATCGATAACCGGCTTTTGACGGTGCCCTCAGGAATCATCAGGATCTCCGCCACCTCGGGCATGGTGAGATCCTCGAAATGAACTAAATGGATGCACTCGCGATGATCCTCGGACAAACGCTCCAGGCAACGATGAATTAGCGCATTTCTCTCGCGAGTCTCAAGTTGTACGGACATGTCAGGCGCGCCATCTTCAAAGACCTCGGAGTAGTCTTCGATATCATCATGATGGTCGTGCCGGCGGCCGCTCCGCATTGCCATTAACGCTTTGAATCGTGCAATGCCCAGAATCCATGTGGACACTTTGGAGTCCCCACGAAATCTGCTCGCCGTGCGCCAGACTTCATACATTGTGTCCACCATGATCTCTTCCGCCAACTCTGCGTTTTCAGCCATTTGTCTGGCAAACGCATAAACACGCCTCGATAGCAAGAGGTAAAGCTCTTTGTAGGCAGCTTGACTCCCGCCGGCAACCAGTTCCAGCAACGCACGCTCATGTTCATCTGCATTGACAGCTGTCGAGGACCCTTTAGCCATTAGTTGCGCATCGCGTTAAGTTCGTTCATTAAGAATGAGTTGGCGGCGCTGGCATTCTGTTCAAGTTCGGGCGCAGCCCATTCGATCGGTGACCAATTTTCCAGCAACCAGAATTGTATTTTAGGCTGGCGGGAAAATGGAGGCAATAACGCGATTGCGGTGGCCCGAAACTATTTTGACGGTCTTGATGCCTTAATCGCAGCCGGATGCGCCGTTATCGCACCACATTTGCTTGGTAAGTGTATTCGGTCTTGCCGGGAACTCAGGTAAGAGCGCCGCGCACATGATTGGTGAATGCACCACACGGCCCGAGCTTGCCTCTGGCAGCAATCTTGAATATGTGAGGTTTTCCCTGATGCGAGCGTGCGAGGCACCGACAGGTATCCCGGGACTATGCCCCAAAGAACATTGAGTACGACCGAACCTGTGCATCGTCCAGCAGAAATGCTTGAACACGACCCCGCAGGTCAAAACAATCCAGCGCCTGCAATCATCCGTCGCCCACCAGTCGGCAGGAAATGGAGCCCAAGGCGTCAATTGTTACCGATGTTGACCTTCTGTGTATTCAGCATTCCGGCCTGCCCCTGAATCACGGCACCGGTTTTGACCGATGTCGAACCTGAGCTTGAATTGCCAATGTTGACCTGCTGGTCATTGAGCATCCCTGCCTGCCCCTGGACGACCGCACCGACAGCAACATTTGATGTGCCGCCGGAGGCATTTCCGATCTTTGCCTGCTGGTTGTTAAGCATCCCAGCCTGCCCTTGAATAACTGCCCCAACCGCAACATTGGATTTGCCGCTCCCGGAAGCATTGCCGACCTGCATTTGCTGGTTATTCAGCAAGCCTGCTTGACCTTGAATCGCCGCGCCCATGACAACATTTGACTTGCCTTGCCCGGATGCGGTACCGATCTTCATTTCCTGATTGTTCAGTAATCCCGCTTGGCCTTGAATCGCCGTGCCAAGCTTTACGTCGGACTTGCCACTGCCCGTCGAACCACCGATATTCATTTCCTGCCGCTGCAGCAGTCCTGCCTGGCCTTGCAACACCATACCGGTGCGAACTTTCGATGAGCCGGTGCCTGAAACTGATCCCAAGTTCATTTCCTGGCTATTCAGCAGCCCGGCCTGACCCTGCATGACAGTTCCCGTCTTCACATCCGACTTGCCACGACCCGCATCACCAATCGCCATTTTTTGCGAATTTAGCAGGCCGACCTGGCCCTGCTTTACATTGTCTACTTTCACGTTGGACGATCCGCCCTTGCCGGCGTTGCCAATGCTCATCTTCTGATCATTCAACAAGCCTGCTTGCCCTTGGCTCACATTTTTTGCGGTGACCTTGGCCTTGCCATCTTTGCTGTTTCCCAAATCGAGCGTTTGACTGTTCAGCAGCCCTGACTGCCCCTGGGAAATATCCTGGGCCTGTACCTGCGCACGGGAATTTGTCGACGCAGCGAGCGCACCAATCACCAGTGCTGCGATCAAACTGCTTTTCATCATGTATTTCTTATCCATGGCCATCTCCGCACGATTAGAGTCGATTGATATTGCCGGCGCCGGTAATTGACTGGGTCACTTTCGCCTTGCCTTTGTACTCAATATTGCCTGCGCCGCCAATTGTCGCTTTCAGTGTTTCTTCAGCGTTAACGCTAATATTTCCGGATCCATCAATACGAGCCTCGGCGGCTTGCGCCTGGAATTTCACGGCGTCGATTGTTCCTGATCCATCAATTCGGGCAATCAATTGCTTTCCACTTCCAGAAACATCGATATTGCTGGAGCCCTTGATGACGATATTCATTCGTCCAGGCTTGATATTCTTGATGGAAATATCACCGCTACCCGCGCCTTCAAAATCCATTTCCGGACCGGCAAATCCTTCCACGGAACTGCTGCCGCTCCCCTCAGTTTTGAGGCTGCGAAACGACTTTAACGTCAGTGTGTACTTCAACCCCTTGTCGGTTTTAAAGTTGCCTTTACTTCCCAGTGTGAGGATGTCATTTTTCGTGCTGATGTCGAGTTGTGCCAGGACCTTTGCTTCCGCTTGCACAGTCAGTTTTTCTTCTGTCCCTTGACGTATCTGGAGCTCGCCGGGCGTCTTGAAGACGATCCGCGTCACTCCTGCCGCAGGTCGAGTCATTACTTCCTGCGCGCTTGTGATACCGGCAGAGGCGGCAAGGCACATGAAAAGTACTCCTGCGGTACTTAACTTCACTGCTTTGAAAGAATACATAACCCATCCTTCAGGTCAAACACGGTTACGGCGTCCCCGTCGGAAGTGCGCGGCACATTAATCATTGCCGGGCCACGATCCGACGGCGCGCGAAATCCACTGCCTTCATAAAGCAGACGCCCTTGTTGCCAGCACCGGAGCGTGTCGCCACCATTCTTGCGCGTCTCGCGGATGGTCGTTGCCTGCTCGGAAGTCGCAACGGCGCCGACATTTGCCGCGGGCGGAACCATTTTCACGCCGCTCTCAATCTTCATCTCGGCGCTACTCAATGCGGGAAACAAACCGCCCACTGCCAAGGCCACGATCATCGGGATTTTTGTGCCCATGAATATCCTCACCGAACGTTGATAGTAAAGTTGCCTACACCGAGTGAAGGGCCACCCGCCTTCTGAAATACGGACTTCAACTCTGCCAGGGATTGCACCGGCGTTGGGACATCAATATCGCCGCCGCCAATTGCCGGTAATACACTTTCGTAGACATCCTTGCCGGCACCGAAACACACAATGTGCTCTGGTACACCTTTGGTATTCACGTCAATGTTGAACTGTTTTCCATTCGGGAGTTGCACGCCTTTTTCGCGCTGACCAGAGCATCCTTTGTGAAGCGATTCGGAAAAAACCGGGCAATCTTCTGGTTTTCGTCCTGCATGAAGCAGTAGACGTAGGCATCCCGGCTGGGCGTTACCTTGACGGTCAATCGCTCACCCTTGCGGAACTGGTTACCACCTTTGGTGGACGTAACGGAAACGGAAATGGGTCCGGCCGATTCGTCGGGAATTGGGATGGGTGCGGCTGGAGACTGGTAAGAAGCAAGTTTTTCCCTGGCTTTGGGCGCGATGTCGTAGTGATTGGCATCAAGATAGGCGGTAAAGAAGGCGAGATCGACGACGGCTGTTTTTCCAAGTCCAAGCGCGTCACGATAGGCAGTAATCGCGGCAATCAACGCTGCGTCGTTCTGGCCGTTGATCTCGCCGGCATAGAGGCCGCGAATGCGCATCTGTTGTTGCCAGAATGAAACGATCTCGCCGTCACTGTACATGCCGGAATACCAGTCGCTGATTTCATTCTTGACCGATTCCGCCTGACTCGTGCCACCCAGGCAAATCCAATAGGGAGTCTTGGTCAGCTTTCCAAACAACTCCACCGAGGCGAGCTCAACGAGATTCCGCAATGCCTGCGAGGTGCCTTCCGATCTTGACAGGTTGGACTGATAATTGATGCCAAATTTCTTGTATTCGGCTTCAGCTTCGAGGCCACTGCCGGCCCGGATAATAGCGACCGAATTGCTTGACGTTACACCCGAAACGATCGACAAATCCTCTGTGCGCATCATTGTCAGGTCGAGGCCGAGGATAGTGGTCGCTGCTGTTGCCGCGCGACCAAATCCCACTCCTGCCAGCGCGATCCCGCCGCCCTCAGTTTTCTTGGCGACGTTTTCATCCAACTGAGTGACTGAACCGCGGATTCCGTATTGTGGAACCAGCTTGAACATATTCTTCTTTTCAGCTTCCTTCATGAAGCCAATAAGGTTACTCGAATCCGAACCATAGGCGATGAGTCGAACCGCCTTGCTGCGGCGGGTCATTTCGGATACTGACGAGATCAACATATCCTTGGTGCCGGCGCTGACTTTCTTGGTCTGATCCGACAAGTCCTCGGTAATGATCACCAAATCACGCACGCCATACATCAGGAACATGTTGTCCATGCAGCGAAGCCCCGACGAGAAATTGGTAATCGTTCGGATAGGCGCGGCCTCCGGCCCTTTACGCAACCCCGCAGTCGCTTCGGTAGCCTCTTTGCGCACGGAGTTTTCTGTCGTGACGCATGCGGACAATACAAGCGCCATTCCCCAAACCAGCATTTTCGCTTTGCGAACCATAGTTGGACTCTTCGGTAGATTTCGAAAATTAGGAAAACTTCAAATTCCGGATATGTCGATTACTTGCAGTTCGCCATATTGATAACAGGGCCAGTCACAATCGTGGTGGATTGTTTGCCGAACATATCCTTGATGCCGCTATTGGATTTCTTGTCGTTGCTGTTTATGTTAACGCTACCGCAATCACCTTTTGCGCCTGGGGGAGCCTTGCCCTGCGCCAAAGCCGCGTTTTGCGCAACCGCTTGCTTGGTTTTTTCTTTTCCAATCTTTGCCACCAGATCAGCGTCCAGATCCATGGGTTCGGCGTTAACAGCCGGGGGAGGGGCCGCGAAGGAGTTGGCCGCCGCAAGAAACAATGCCGTGACGATTCCGGCAATTCGGATGTCAGTCGTTTTCATTCCACACCTCCATTAACTCAGAACTACATGTGCAACGAGGCACGGAGGATGGTCCTCGGTGCCTCGGTTGCGGATCAAAACTGAAACTTTCTGCTTAGTTGGCGTTGCCGACGTTAGCCTTCTGGGTGTTCAACAGGCCGGACTGGCTCTGGCTCATACCTTTAACCGTCACGTCAGACTTGCTGCTGTTTGATGCGTTACCGATTTTCGCTTCTTGCGTATTCAGCAGGCCGGATTGGCTTTGGTTGATGTTTGTGGCATTCACTTTCGACTGGCCCTTGTTGGACGCATTGCCAATTTCCAGTTTCTGCGTGTTCAGAAGGCCGGATTGGTTCTGGTTGATGTTTTTAGCCGTAACGTTGGACTTGCCGCCGCTCGATGCATTGCCAATTTTCGCCGACTGCGTATTCAGGAGGCCAGACTGGCTTTGACGGATATTCGTCGCGTTCACTTTCGACTCACCCTTACCGGAGGCGTTGCCGATTTCCATCTTTTGCGTGTTCAGCAGGCCGGATTGACTCTGGCTCGCGCCCTTCACGGTCACGTTTGATTTGCCGCCGCTCGAGGCATTGCCCAAATCCATTTGCTGCGTATTCAGCAGGCCGCTCTGGTTTTGGTTAAGGTCCGATGCGTTGACTTTCGAGGTTGCACCGCTTTGTGCAAATGCGGCGCTTGAAAACACTGCAGAGATGGCAACTACGATAAGTTTGGTTTTCAGATTCATGATCATTTCCTTTATTTTAGCAATGAGAAAAAAGAGGTTATACCCACAGCATCCACGTTTCACCGTGTCCCAACTGCCTCTAGGTTGCGGCTTAAGGTAAAATCGTTCAAACTTTTTTTGAGTTTCCCTTTATTATTGTTGGTAAGCATATTGGTGAGCGGACTGGGAATCAAACTGCACCGCGACCAAAGGCGTTTCAAAAAAGACACCACAGACGCAGGCACGCACAGCATTTGGCACTTAGTAACAGCTTCATACCTAATTGGCAACGGTATATTACACTAAACCCTCGAAATCCAGAGTATTTGGCCAATCACGAAATGTTGCACTTGCAAGATACCAAACGTACTCCCAGCGGCGGCGGTTGACTTGTGGCAGACGGGGCTTCAAATGCACATAACGGGCCAGGGGGCGCCATGCGATGGCTGGCGAATCAACGGAATGAACGATTCGCGCGACTTATGCAACTAAAAGACAGATAACTTTTATCTAATCCAGAGGAGAATTTCATGCGCGCCACCGTATTTCCCCGTAATGTGACTTTGGCCATCGCTCTTTGCTGTCGGTACGTTTGCTTTTGTCGCCAGTTCCCACGCCCAGGAAACAAAATCCCTGCGTGGCAAACCCAGCAAAGAACAAATTCTGGAGGCATTGAGTCCAAAAGCGTCGGCAGGCAGTTCTGGATTCAAGACCCGCGGCCTTTCCCTTGGCAGCAGTTCCGCGCAGCCAGTCGCGGCAGACGCTCCGGTCGCCAATGCGAAGCCGGAAGCGCGCGCATTGGATCTGGAAGTGCGATTCGAGGTGAACTCCGATCAACTGACCGAAGATGGCAAGGAAGTTCTGGATCAATTGGGTGCGGCGCTCAAATCCGATGCGCTGGCCGACGCCAAGTCCATCATGCTCGAAGGGCACGCAGACAAGAGCGGAAATCCGGCATATAACCAGCTGCTCTCTGTGCGCCGCGCGCATTCGGTCAAGAACTATCTCGCTGCAAAACAGCAGATCCCCGCCAAGAAGCTTCGGGCTTCGGGCAAGGGCTCCAGCGAGCCGGTTGATCCGAAAAATCCTGAAGATCCCATCAATCGCCGCGTTCGGGTAATCGTCAACAGCTAGGCAGGTCAGTCGGGGGCGTAACTTTCACCGTTGCGGAGCAAGGCGCGCCCCCGAAGGCAGTATCGCTTTCCGGCGAACTGCGTGGCATCGAGGAGCGATGTGCAAATGATGAGTTTTGTACTGCGCCAGGTATCGCTGCCCGCAATCGTGTGCGGCTTGCTTTGCGGTAACGCGGCTATTGGTCAAATCGTACCGCCGACACCGATCCTCCCTCATGTTGGCGTCACGCCGCAATCGGCGCCGGTCGAAAAGCCGGCGGATAAACCATCGCGCTCCATGTTTGATGCGCCGTTGGGCGTCGCGGGACAGGCAATGGAATCGCTCAAACGGTCGATCGCACCAATAATTGAGCCATCGAGCAAAGACGACCGGGCGCCTGGCGAGGCATCCACTCAAGCGGAAAAAGAGACTCAATCTGACAGATCGCCTCACGCTGACATCAAGGATGACGGCCGTTTATTTCCAACACTCAAACGCCTCCGCAAGAATGAAATTCTTACGGCCGTAACCGGGACTTTCACCGCCTATGTCCTGCAGGGCGATGAGCGAACGATTGTGATCGACTTTCCGTCTCCGCTCGCGCAAGCGCAAATGCTTGGCCGCGTGATCCTTTTTGTTGAGCGCAACGGAACACCCAAGACAAGAATCATGACGGTCCCAGAGGTCAAGAAATGGCTGGCACAAAACACACTGCGTCTGGAAGCCATCACGATGGGCAATAACATTCGATCGGGTGAACTGGCGCGTTTTTTCAATACGGCACGCCTGCAGAATGAGCCCTTGACGGTCGACGAAAAGCGCCTTTATGACTGGCTCTTGCAGGTGAAATTGTTCTACGAGGAAAGCAACGGTGTTTCGATCTCGTCACCAGAGGTTATTCTAATCAGCGTGCCGCAGGTATTCACCGCCGAAAATTGCGCCGAGTGCAGTATTTCCTTCGCGCAGCGCGAGGTTGCGTTGAAGCACGAACTGTCACACGCACGGTTCGTTACCGATACGGCATATCAATCCTACGTTTTGTGGTTTTGGTCTCAGGTCATGCCGCCCGCTGTCCGGAAGAAATTCACCCAGTTCCTGCTTGAACGCGGCTATGACCCCAACAACCGCGAGCTGCTGGCCAATGAGATGCAAGCGTTCCTGATGCATACCTCCGATCCGGCCATGTTTCGTGCGGCGCACATTGGCATGACGGTGCCGGAGCTGGAAAATCTGCGATTGCAATTCCAGGCGGGGCTATTCCCAAGCGCGCCAGCCATGGCTGAGAATTCGTATCGGCTGGAGTAGTCGAAAGGGTTTCCGTAGCCGTCAATACTTCGCGACGGTCGGAAATACTGCCAGCAATCCGCAGGGGTCCGCAGAACATTGCCAATCTACCGAGCGCAATTCCGCTCATGTGGCTGCGATTTGCTTGCATGACGCTTTCGCCTGGCACAGAAACAAACTCCTGCATTGGCGCGGCTTTCGGGTCGAAATGCCGTGAAAAGCCGCACCAACGCTGGAGTTTGTGTTTTTATTGGGCGGTCACGTCCCCGGTAGTTTCGCGGTAACGCTGGACTGTTCTGCATGCGGTGCGCGACGCCCCGCATTGACCTGGCGTAAAGTGGCGGTTGGGCCGATGGCGTCAAATTTCACGCGTTGGCAAGTTAAACCCCAAGGAGATAGAACATGAGCAAACGTGATGTGGTGGTTCTGGGCGCGGCGCGATCGGCGATTGGCACCTTTGGTGGTGCGCTGGCCGACATCGAGCCTGCCGAATTGGCCGGAACGGTGATGAAGGAAGCGGTCAAGCGCTCGGGCGTCGATCCGAACGCCATCAATTACGTGACCGTCGGTAACACCATTCCCACCGAGAGCCGCTTCGCCTACGTGGCGCGGGTGGCGTCGATCCAGGCAGGACTGCCCATGGATTCGGTGGCGATGTCGGTGAATCGCCTCTGCTCATCGGGGCTGCAGGCTATCGTGACGACAGCGCAGAACATCCTGCTGGGCGATTGCGATTACGGCGTCGGCGGCGGCGTGGAGGTGATGAGCCGCGGCGGCTATCTCTCGACCGCCATGCGCAGCGGCGCGCGCATGGGCGACACCAAGTTGATCGACATGATGGTTGCCACCTTGACCGATCCGTTCGGCGTAGGCCACATGGGCATTACGGCTGAAAATCTGGTCACAAAGTGGGCGATCACGCGCGAGGATCAGGACGCCCTCGCGGTGGAATCGCACCGTCGCGCGGCGGCGGCGATCGCCGACGGACGTTTCAAATCGCAGATTGTGCCGATCGTCAAGCAAACGAAGAAAGGTGAAGTGATCTTTGATACTGACGAGCACGTGCGGCCCACGACCACGATGGAAACGCTGGCGAAGATGAAACCGGCGTTCAAGAAGGATGGCTCGGTGACCGCCGGCAACGCCTCGGGCGTCAACGATGGTGCCGCCTTCTTTGTGCTGGCGGACGCGGCAGTGGCGGCAGCCGCCGGCCACAAGCCGATGGCGCGGCTGGTGTCGTACGCCGTCGCCGGCGTGCCGAATGAGGTCATGGGTGAAGGCCCGATCCCCGCCAGCAGGATGGCGTTGAAAAAGGGCGGCCTGACGCTCGACCAGATGGACGTGATCGAGAGCAATGAAGCCTTTGCAGCGCAGGCCATCGCGGTGGCGCGCGCCCTCGAACTTGACATGAAGAAGACCAATCCGAACGGCGGCGCGATCGCGCTGGGTCACCCGATCGGCTGTTCCGGTGCGTTCCTTGCAACGAAGGCAATATATGAACTGCACCGCGTAGGTGGTCGTTATGCGCTGGTAACAATGTGCATCGGTGGCGGGCAGGGCATCGCGGCGGTATTTGAGCGGCTCTGACGTTTCACGCGCGCGCGGAATTTTTGCGGGCGCCCGATCACGGGGTTTGATTCAATTTGTTTTCGACTTGAATCTGACCCCGTGAATTTCAGGTCGTCAAAGCTCGACCATCGTCTTGAAGCCTCCCCAAAACATGCGCTTGCCGTCAAACGGCATGCTCTTCGGGTCCATCATTGCCGCCAGCCGCGGGTCTTTCATGACCTTGGCGTTGATGCTGTCGCGCTGCTTGCGCGTTTTGTAGACGATCCACGAAAACACCACCACCTCATCGGCCTTGAGTTTCACGTTCTGCGGGAACGAAGTGACCTTGCCGGGCTTCACGTCATCGGCAACACATTCGCGGTATTCCAGCGCGCCGTGCTCGCGCCACACCTTGCCGGCCTTGCGCGCCATGCGGCGGTAGGCATCGAGCTTCGTCCTGGGAACCGGTACAACAAATCCGTCAACGTAGTGAGCCATGTGGTATCTCCTTTGACTGGGGTGGTTGAAGGAACCTCAAGTATTGAGGTGGCTTGTTTGCGGATGATATCAATTTGAGACTGACCGGGTATTGACGCGGCAAATCTTCAGGGAATTCGAATTCTTATTGCTTCCTGATAGTCGGACTGAGGAACGAAATCCGTAATTTGCCATTGACCACCTTGACCTCGCGCAGTGCCAGTTTCGCGAAGGCGCCGTAATTCGAGTCGCTCTTTAGCCGGTAAATCGGTGTCAGTTGAAGTATCAATCGCAAGGCCAGGGGCCAACGCGCCTTGACCATTTCGTCGAAATCCGGCGCGTTCCCGGTCATCTTGAATTCCGTAACCTTGATATCGTCCAGAAAAAATGTTCCGTCGTACTGAACATATCGGGGCTTCGCGGTGAATTCCACGGAGCCCGGCATTTGACGTTGCCCGAGTGTCGCGACGAACTTCGCGGAGAAACCCAGGCGATCCGAGCCTTCCTGCAAGGTGACAACGGGCTCCCTTAGCTCGAAGCAAGTCAGTTTTAGCAGGCACTTCTGCGCGGGAAAGCGTGCATCGAGTTTCGATTGCAATTCTGATTGCGTAAGGTCGAAAGAAATATCCGGGCCGAAGGTGATGAGCGCCCACCATGCGGCGACCGCAATGGCGATAATCGACAGGCTTGCGTAAATGAGGCGTCGTTTCCACATGATGTCAACGATGCCTTATCTGGTCGGGTCTCACTTGGCCACGGCGGGTTTGCGTTTTGTCATCCCGGCAACGCGTTTGAAACCGATGGACTCATAAAATGGGACCATCGCTGGTGCGCAAGACAGGTAGGTGCCGTAAACGCCAAGTTGCTCTGTCATTTGTGTCAGCAGCGCCGTTCCGATACCTTGCTTGCGATAGGCTGCCCTGACCTCGACTGCGGAAATATAGCCGCAAACTATGCCATCGCTCAAAGCTGCGACGTATCCGCAGATGATTGACGACTGTTCGTCGCGCGCCAGGATGACGGCAGCGCTTCCCTTAAGCATGGCAAGAAGCGTTCCCGGCGGCGGAGTGAAATCCCAATGTGCCAGAAAGCCATCGAGGTCGGCGTCGGATAGACCTTCCAGCGAAGTGGAGTAGGTGATCATTTGATTTCTGCGTTCAACTTTCTGGTGGTTCTCGCAAAGGGCGCGCTACAACGCGTTTCCTCTTGTTGCATCGCGGTGACACGGTCTACGTCGGCTGACTTAGTGGCGTGATTGACAAACTCTAGCATCCACGAGCCCCACAGGCCACAATTGCTTGAAAAGCCGCGCCAGCGCTTGTGTTTGCTTGCATCCCGATATATGGAAACTCAATTCCCGTTCGCCCTGAGCGCGTCGACGGGTTGAACGGGCCACCGTAATTCAATGAGCCAGCCACTACGCTTCGAAAAAAATCCCAGCACGAACGGGGTTTACCTGACGATTTTTTGCGCAGCCTACGCCGCCAACCGAATGGGAATTCGCTTGTCCTGCACCGCATGACACGCCACCTGCCCGCCGTCGGGCGCGTCCATCAATTCCGGGCGCTCGACCTTGCAGCGTTCGTACGCATACGGGCAGCGCGGATGGAAGGTGCAGCCTGACGGGGGATTGAGCGGATTGGGCACTTCACCGGCGACCGGCGTGCGCTGCTTGCCGGTCATCTGCAGGTCGGGAATGGCCGACTGCAGCATCTGCGTGTACGGATGCAGCGGGCGCTGGAAGATCTTCTTGGTGTCGGCGATCTCGACTACGCGGCCCAGATACATCACGCCCACGCGATTCGAGATGTGCGAGACCACCGCCAGATTGTGCGAGATGAAAAGATAGGTGAGGCCGAACTCGCGTTGCAGGTCTTTCATCAGATTGAGAATCTGCGCTTGCACGGACACGTCGAGTGCGGACGTGGGTTCATCGCAGACCAGAAATTCCGGATTCGATGACAGCGCGCGCGCAATCGAAATGCGCTGGCGCTGGCCACCGGAAAACTCGTGCGGGAATTTTTCCGCGTCCAGCGGCGAAAGGCCAACCTGCGTGAGCAGGGCATCAACGCGTTTTTTTAATTCTTCCGGATGGCGCATCAGGTCGTGCGAGAGGATCGGCTCGGCAATGATCTTGCCGACGCGCCAGCGCGGGTTCAGGCTCGCATAGGGATCCTGGAAAATCATCTGGAAGCGTTTGCGGTGTTTTTCGCGGTTTTCGGCGATGGCCATGTCCGCGCCCTCGAAAATGATCGAGCCGCGAGAGGGTTCGTACAGACCGCAAATGAGGCGCGCAACGGTGGATTTGCCACAGCCGGACTCGCCGACCAGCGCCAGCGTCTCGCCGCGATTAATGGTGAACGACACGCCGTCCACAGCCTTGAGAATCTGCCGGGGCTGGCCCTCGATGACGCGATTCAGCCACGGCTTGGAGACATCGAATTCCTTGGCGATATCGCGAACGTCGAGGAGGATTTCGCTGGTGGGTTTCATGGGCGTGCTCATGCGTTTGACTTTTTCAGCTCGGGCGCGTGCAGCCAGCAGGCGGCCTGGGTTTTGCCGGCCGGCATGAGTGCAGGGCGCTCCATTTCGCACCGATTGCCGGGGACCTCGGATTTGCGGGTACAACGCGGATTGAATGCACAGCCGGATGGAATCGCTGTCAATCGCGGCATGGAGCCGTCGATTTGCGCCAGGCGCTCGTTATTGTCACCAACGTTGGGAATCGCGCCCATCAGGCCGATGGTGTAAGGGTGCTGCGGATGATGAATCACTTCCGCGACCGGGCCGATTTCGGCGATGCGCCCGGCGTACATCACCGCGACGCGATCGGCGGTTTCGGCGATCACGCCCATATCGTGGGTCACCAGCAGTACCGCAGTGCCGTGCTCGCGACCGAGTTTCTTGAGCAAGGTGATGATTTGCGCCTGGATGGACACATCGAGCGCGGTCGTCGGCTCATCGGCGATGATAAGTTTGGGTTGCGCGGCGAGCGCCAGTGAAATGACCACCCGCTGGCGCATGCCGCCGGAAAACTGGTGCGGGTAGGCATCGATGCGTTTCTCGGCCGCGGGAATGCCGACTTCCTGCAACAGCGCGATGGCACGGTCACGGGCTTCAGACTCGGAGACATCGATGTGCGTGCGAATGGTCTCGATGAGCTGGCGGCCGATGGTGTACAGCGGGTTCAACGACGTCAACGGGTCCTGAAAAATCGCGCCGATTTCGCGACCGCGAATTTTGCGTATTTCTTCGAACGGCAGATTGTCGATTCGACGTCCGTTCAGCAGGATTTCGCCGCCGGCAATGCGCCCGGGCGGCTCGAGCAATCCGATCACGGCCGCGCCGGTCAGTGATTTGCCCGCACCCGATTCACCGACCACCCCCAGCACTTCGCCGGGCGCAATATCGAAACTGATGTCATCGACCGCGACCAGCGTGCCGCGACGCGTCGGAAATTCGATGCGCAGGTTTCTGACCTGCAGGAGAGGCGTTGCGTTCGTAACCATTGCGATCACCTCAACTTCGGATTGAGCGCATCGCGCAACCAATCACCCAGCACATTGATTGACAGCACCAGAATCACCAACGCCGCACCGGGGAAGACGGTGATCCACCATTCTCCGGAAAACAGGAAGTCGTTGCCGATGCGAATCAGCGTTCCCAATGAAGGTTGGGTCGGTGGCACGCCGACGCCGAGGAACGACAGCGTGGCCTCGGTGATGATGGCCGTGCCGACGTGCAAGGTCGCAAGCACCAGCACCGGGCCGGTGACGTTGGGCAGTACGTGGGTGAACATGATGGCAAGCGGTTTGCGGCCGATGACACGTGCGGCCTGCACGTATTCCTTGTTGCGTTCCACGAGTGTGGAGCCGCGCACGGTGCGGGCATAGCGCACCCAGCCGGACGCCGCGATGGCGAAGATCAGCACATAGACGGCCACCTGATCGTGCATGCCTTTCGGCAACGCCGCGCGCGCGCCGCCGTCGATCAGCAGTGCGATCAGGATCGCGGGAAAGGACAACTGAATATCGGCCACACGCATGATAAATGCGTCAAGTGGCCCGCCAACGTAGCCGCTGATCAGCCCCAGCGATACGCCGACAAGCATCGACAGCATCACCGCGCAGATGCCGACCACGAGTGATACGCGCGAGCCGTGCATGATGGTCGACAGCACATCGCGGCCCTGGTCGTCGGTGCCGAGCAGGAACTGCGATTTACCTGCAGCCGTCCATGATGGGGGCGTGAAGGCATCGAGAAGGTTGAGGGTTTTCAGATCGAACGGATTGTGCGGCGCTAAAAACGGCGCGAAGGCGGAACCGATGAGGCAAATCAGCGCAACCACGGCGGCGATCATGACCAGCCGGTTCTGCTTGAAGCTGTACCAGACATCGCCGTCGAGGAAACGTTTGAGGGCGTCCTGCATTTCAGTGGCCTCCCGCCACGGCGCGATCGATTCGCAGGCGCGGATCCACCACGTAGTAAAGAATATCCACGCTCAGGTTGACCAGCACGAAAATCAAGCCGATCAGGCAAAGGTATGCCGCCATCACCGGGATATCCGCAAACTGCACCGCCTGGATAAAAAGCAGGCCCATCCCCGGCCACTGAAAAACGGTTTCGGTAATGATGGCGAAGGCGATCAATTCACCCAATGTGAGGCCGGTGATGGTGATAACCGGCACCAGCGTGTTCTTGAGGGCATGCCCAAAATGCACGGCGTTGTTAGTCAGGCCACGTGCCCGCGCGAACTTGATGTAATCGGTGCGCAAGACTTCCAGCATTTCGGAGCGCACCAGACGCATGATCAGCGTGACGGGATAGAGGCCCAATGTGGTCGCCGGCAGAATCAGCGCCTTCAGCCCGCTGGTGGTCAACAAGCCGGTGGTCCACATGCCGATTCGAGTCACGTCCCCCCGCCCGAACGACGGTAGCAGGCCCAGCCACACCGCGAAGATCAGGATCAGGAAAATACCGATCAGGAAGTTGGGTAGCGAGACACCCGTCAGCGACAGCGTGAGCAGTAACTTGGAGGTCCAGCTATCGCGCTTCAGCGCGGTGTAAACGCCAAGCGGAATACCGATCAGAAGGCCAATTACCGCTGCAGTCGTCGCCAATTCCAGCGTCGCGGGCAAACGCTCGATCAGCAGTTGCGAGACCGGCCTGCCCAATCGCAGCGAAATGCCGAAATTGCCCTGTAGGGCATTGCCGACGAAGGTGGCGAATTGTATGTAGAACGGCGCGTCGAGCCCGAGGCTCTTGCGCACTTCCTCGCGATCGGCGGCGGTCGCTTCCGGCGGCAACATCAGCGAGACCGGATCGCCAACAAAATTGAACAACGAAAAGGCGATGAACCCCACCGCCAGCATGACCATGATGCTCTGCAACAACCGCCGGATGACAAAGGCCAACATGGATGCGCTTTCGATTAGTTCAGCTTGAATCGGAAAAAGTATGGAATGTTGTTGGGCGAGAATACCGCATCTACATTCTTGCGCATCGCCCACGGCACCAGCGCCTGATGCAACGGCAGCACGGCGACGTCGCGGTTGTTCAGAAGCAAGGCTTCGCGAATGAGGGCATCACGCTTTTTCATGTCGCTTTCGACCTTGATCCTTGAAATCAACTCATCCATTTTCGGGTTCGAATAGCGACCGTAATTCGAATCGCCCAAGCCGGTATTTTCGCCGGTGCTGGTATGCAGCAACAGTTGCAGCGTGTACAGCGCATCGGACGTGACACTGCCCCAGGAAAGAATGTACATGCTGGTGTCGAACTTCTGGAGCTTCGGATAGTAAGTCGCTTGAGGGACAATATTCGGTGACGCGCGAATGCCCACCTGCGAGAGCATCGGCGGGATCGCCTGGCAAATGTCGGCGGCCGGCTGCACATTGCCGCAATCGAGCGTAATGGCGAAGCCGTTTGGATATCCCGCTTCAGCCAGCAGGCTCTTGGCTTTTTCCTTGTCGAAGGCGTAGCGCTTCTCGGCTTCCTTGCTGTATCCCTGCACGCCCGGGCCGATCATGGAGCCGGTCGGGACCGACAGGCCGCGCATCACTTTCTCCTTGATGGCCTCGACATCGATGGCATGGGCAATCGCTTGACGCACCCGCACGTCTTTCAGCGGGTTCTTGCCTTTCACATCGCTATACATGAGTTCACTGCGATTCGTGTCAAATGCCAGATATTGCACCCGCGCTTCCGCACCTTCGACGACCTTCACGTTGGCATTGGCTTTCAGGCGCGCGGTGTCCTGCGGCGGCGGGTCGATCACGAAATCGACTTCGCCCGACAACAGCGCTGCCGCGCGAGTCGCGTTGGATTTAACCGGCAACAAATCCACCTGCGTCAGGTTGCCTTTCTCCGGACTGTTTTTGTTCCACCAGTCACCATTAGCAACGAGCACGGTTTTGACATCGGGCTGGCGTAACGTGACTTTGAACGGACCCGTGCCATTGGTGTTGCGCGAGGCGTAGGTATCTTCGCGATCCTTGTAATTCTGCGGCGCTTCCGCCCTGTTCTTGACCGCCCATTCCCTGGACAAGATGCGGAACTGGAAAAGGTGATTCAAGAGGACGGGATTGGGTTCCTTCATCGCCAGGTCGACAGTGAAGTTGTCGACTTTCCTGGCGCCGGCGACACCTTGCAGCGAAGATTTCAATTGCGACAGGGGATGCAGAGCGCGCTCGACGGAGAACACTACATCGTCGGCGCTGAAGGATTGGCCGTCGTGGAACTTGACGTTGGAACGCAGCTTGAAGCGCCACGTTTTTGCATCGGGCTGGCTCCACGAAACCGCCAAGGCCGGTACCAGCTTGAAATTCCTGTCGCGCCCGACCAGGCCTTCGTAGACTTGGGCCAGGACGCGGGTGGTGGGTTGCAGATTGGCCGAATGCGGATCCAGTGTCTGCGGGTCATCCTGGCTGGCATAGCGCAACGTTTTTGCATCGGCGGCGGCAATGAACAGCGCGCAAATGGCAATGACGAACGCTGATCGGATTGGTGCGGCATGATTCATGGTGTTTTACTATTCTCGGAAGCGCTCACACGGCAATTTTTGGTCGCCGGCGGGCATGAACAGGAGGAGCCGCGGAATTGCATGGACACAAACAAACTGCCCATCGAGTCGCCTTGATGGGCAGCGGCGCATTATAGCTTTTTTGACATTTTTGAAACGGGGGCGGCAATACATGCCTAAGCGCCATCACCATTCGCTTCCCGGCAGCCGTCGCGATTATTTGATCACCACCCACTTTGCGTAGAGTGCATTGTTCGCGGTATGCACCACGCTAATGTTTTTGCGCATCGCCCACGGAATCACCTGGTGGTGCAGCGGAATATGCCCGACATCGGCCTGCGCCAGCAGCAGCGCTTCACGCGTCAGTTCGGTGCGCCGGGTGAAGTCGGTTTCGGTCTTGAGCTTGTCGATCAGTGCGTCCGCTTTGACGTTGGAATACCCACAATAGTTGTTCGCGCCGTCACCGCCCTTGCCTTTGGTGCGGATGATTTCCTGCAAAGTGTAGAGCGAGTCAAAGGTCGGCACACCCCAGCCGTACAAATACATGCTGGTGTCGCTGTTCTGCACTTTCGGGAAGAACGCGGCTTTGGGCATTGCGTTCAGCTTGATGCGGATGCCGATCTTGGACAACATGCCGGCAATCGCCGTGCAAATTTTCTCGTCATTCTTGTAGCGGTCATTGGGGCAATCGAACGTGACGTCAAAACCATTCGTGAAGCCCGCATCGGCCATCAGCTTTTTCGCCTTCTCGACGTCCACGGTCGGGCGTTTCTCCAGATCCTTCGAGTAGCCGCGCACCTGTGGCGCGATCATGGACATGGTGGGTAGTGCCAGGCCGCGCATCACCGTCTTGTGAATGGCGGGAACGTCGATGGTCAGCAGCATGGCCTGACGCACACGCAAGTCCTTGAAGGGGTTCTTGCCTTTGCTGCCATAGAGCAGCTCGTCACGGCCCTGGTCGAAGTTGACGAAAATGGTGCGATTCTCATTGCCTTCGACAATTTTGAGATCCTTGTTTTCCTTGAGCTTGGCGATGTCCTGCACGGGCGGATCGAGGATCAGATCAACTTCGCCCGACACCAGCGCCGCCACCCGCGTGGAATCCGATTTGATCGGCGTGTAAATCACTTCATCAGCGTCGCCTTCGCGTTTGCCCCACCAGTTCGAATTGGCGACGAATACCGTCTTTACATCCGGCTCACGCGATTTCAGGACATAGGCACCGGTGCCGTTGGCGTTGCGCACCGCGTAGGACTCTTCCTTGGCCTTGAAATCGGTCGGACGCTGCACATTGAACTTGATCGCCCACGCCTTGTTCAGTACGCGCACTTGAGTCAGTTGATCCAGCAGCGTCGGGTTCGGGCCCGCAGAAATGACATCGACGGTCAGGTTGTCGACTTTAACTTCCTTGATACCCTCGATGTAGGCCTTGTAATCGGATGTTTTTTCCATGGCCCGGTTGAGCGAGAACACGACGTCGTCGGCGGTGAACACTTCGCCATTGTGAAAGGTCACCTTGTCGCGCAGTTTGAAGCGCATGGTGTTGGCGTCGACCTGCCTCCAGGAAACTGCCAGACACGGCTCCAGGCCCATTGCTTTGTCGCGCGTCAGCAGCGATTCGTACACATGGTCGTTCATCGGGTTGTTGAAGCCCTCGTTTTGTGAATGCGGATCCATGGTCAGGATGTCGCCGGCACTGGCCCAGCGGAAGGTCTTGGCATCCACAATGGTGGCAATGAGCGCAAAACTCGCCAGGCCGGCGAATGCAAATGCGCGCGCGCTGGCGTTGAGTTGATTGGATAATCTCAAGGAAACCTCCATGTTTATTTGGGGAATAATGAAGATGGATGCAAGTTGGCGAGTGTGACGAACTCACTCATTCAAGTCAACGCACCACGCGCATCACCCTGCCGTTCAGGCTGATGCCGCCAACTTCGTGTCCTTGCTGCCGATCGGACTTTGCAGGCCACGACGCTTTTCCTGCTCACGCCCCAAATAGATTCCCGCGCCGATTAACACCAGGCACAACGGGATTCCGGCGAACGCCATCTGCGCGGTGGTCATGCCAATGCCACGCAGCCCGGCGTGGCTCCAGGTCGAGACAACATCGCTGCCTCGTGAGACGACCGTGTCGATGACGTTCTTGGCTTTGTAGCGTTCCTGTCGCGATACCACCGTGAACAGGATTTCCCGCGCCGGCTTGCCGATGGCGAATTCGCAGGCGCGGCGGATAACCGTGGAGACGGAGATTACCGCCAGCGTCGGCACGAGACCGGTGATGCCCAGCGTGAACACGCCGAGGATCGGTAAAAGAATCAGGCAGAAGATCAGTCCCATGCGGCGCAGCAAAGCACTGGTAATGAATACCTGGCCCAGCAGGGTGATGGTGTTGACACCCAGATCGAGCTGCGCGAACAGTTGCGTGCGCTCGGCCGGTGAGGCGAGCGATTCGGAGACCACCCGCAACTGTTCCAGATAGAAATAGTTGCCCAGCAATTGCAGAAGCGCGACGTAGCCGCAGATGGTGAGCAGGTAGGGCGACGCGAATGCCAACCTGATGCCATCAAGTACGCCGCCGCCAAGCGCGGCCTCGTCTTTGTGATCGGTCGCCGCCTGCTGCGTGGCCCAGCGTCCCAGGCCGATAATGCATGCCACCGCGCAGCACATCAGCGAGGCGGAAATCAGCAACAGGTTGGGTATGCCGACCACCTTCACCAGCGACGCCGTGATCACCGGCCCCGTCATGGCGCCGAGGCTGCCGCCCGCCGCGATGGCGCCGAACAGCCGCTTGGCGCTGGCGTTGTCGAATACATCGGTCATGAAACTCCAGAACACGCTCACGACAAAATAGTTGAATACCGACAGCCAGATAAAGAATGCCGCCGCAACCGCCGTGGTATCAAGCGCCTTGCTTTGCATCGCGAAGTAGAACAGCCCGATGTTCGCGATGAAAAACAGGTAAACCGCCGGCAGGAACTGGCGCCGCGGCCAGCGCGAGGAAATCCAGCCGAATAGCGGTGTGACCACCAGCATGCCGATGAACGTGCCGGTGAACAGCCACGGCAAATTCTTGATGCCGCCCTGAATGGCCATTTCGTCGCGTACAGGCCGCAAGACGTAATACGCGCAGAGCAAAAAGAAAGAAGTACGCGAACGACCACAGGAAGGCAGGCCATTCTTCACGTTTGATGTCGATAAATTTCACGAACATTTGGCCATTTCTTGGCTGGATATCCAAACCGGACGGGTTGCCGGAGCGTAAGTATAGGCGGGCGGGTTATGCTTGGAGAATGCAAACTTCCTGCCAAATGGCGGCAGTTTGCGAACTCTAGCACGGGCGCGGCCTCCGGGGAATAAATGCCCTGAAAACCGCGCCAGCGCTTGAGTTTCGGTAATTTGGGTAATAATGACGGGCAGGCGGGATTGCCTGCGGGACGGGAAAGGGCTGACATGACCACTATCGTTGTCGTAAAAAAGGATGGTCTGGTGGTGATCGCCGGGGATACGCTGACCACATTTGGATCAACCCGGCTCGCGAGTGTCCACGACGCGGCGCCTGAAAAACTCCTGAAACACGGTGACACCTATTTCGGCATCGCCGGCAGTGCTGCCCACCAGCTGGTGCTTGAAAGCCTGTTGAAGAAGCACCCGGAGTTCAAATTCCACGGGCGCGAGGAAATCTACGAGAGTTTTCGCAAGATCCATCCGATTTTGAAAGATGAAGCTTTCCTGAATCCCAAGGAAGAGGAGGACGATCCTTACGAGTCCTCGCAACTTACCGCGCTGGTGGTGAATTCCAGCGGCATTTTCGGGGTCTATTCGATGCGTGAAGTCTTCGAGTTCGACAAATTCTGGTCCATTGGGTCGGGACGCGATTTTGCGCTGGGCGCCATGTTCGCGGTGTACAAGGGGCGCAAGAGCGCCGAGGACATCGCCCGGATCGGCGTGCTGGCCGGTGCCGAGTACGATACCGGAACGGGATTGCCAATGAACGTGGCCACGGTGAAACTAAGTGCGAAAGCACGGTAAATGAGTGATGCGCCGCAGTCGGTGCGGCTCGACAAGTGGTTGTGGAGTGCGCGCTTTTTCAAGACCCGTCAACTGTCGATTGAAGCCATCAACGCCGGCCACATCGAGCTCAACGGTGATCGCGCCAAGCCGGCAAAATCCGTCAAGCCGGGCGATGAAGTGACGGTGCGCAAGCCGCCCTATGAATATATTCTGGTGGTAACCGCGGTATCCGAAAAAAGGGGCTCTGCAACTATCGCCCGCGAACTGTATTCAGAAACCGCCGAGAGCATCGCGGCCCGCGAAAAACTGCTTGCGGAACTGCGTGAAATGCCGACACCCATTTTCAAAGGCCGGCCGACCAAGCGCGACCGCCGTACGCTTGAAAACTGGCAACGCGCTGCGTCACATGGCGACGATGAATAGCCACGTTGGCCGGCGGGTTGCCGGTTTCTGTCAGCGCTTCAGGAACGCCGATAGTGCATCCTGCAGCATGTTGTGATTGTCGGGCAGCTGCCCGTTGGGTGAAAGCTTGTCGATCATCTGCGGCAGCATGTCGGCGAGTCCGCCGGAAACTTCGCCGTGCGACATGCCAAGCTGCGAGGCGATATCGCGGATCTTGTCTGATCCCAGCGCGGACGCAAGCTGATCGGCGGAGATGGGCATGTTTGCGCCAGTGCCTATCCATGACTTCAACTGATCGCCCATGCCGGCATTCTGAAATGAATTGATGAGGCCGCCCAATCCGCCGCCACCCGCATCGTTCTTGTTGGCCAGCATTTGCAGCGCAATTTGCAGCAACGGGTTATTGCCACCCTGCTGTTGGCCGCCCATCAGGCCGCCGAGTAATCCGTCCAGTAATCCCATGCTTTGCTCCTGTAAAAGGTGATTGAAATCCCGGTCACTTTACGTCAAAACGAAAACCCAGACTGTGAACTTCTGTCTTCATTTGTTGCATTGCAACCGGCACCGCCTGCGGGTCGCCGCGGATTGACAGCTCAATGATGCGTCCCGTCGGCCGATGCTGCGGAAGGCTGGAAAGTTTGGTCGTTGGAAAGCCGCTCACGATGCGGTTCATTGCATCGATCAGGTGACTCTCGCCGGCATCATGAATGACAATGATTTCCTCGGCGAACGGCACTTGGTTAAACAGGTGCACGTAGCGGGTGTCCAACACCCAATCCAGCATCGGCCAGGCCATTTCCGGAAATCCCGGCAGGAAATGGTGATCGCCACAGGAGAATGCCGCGATCTGATTGTAGGGATTGGGAATGATGGTGGAGCCGACCGGGAATTCGGCCATTTTCAGGCGATTGGCGGTGATCTCGAAATTGGGCTTGGCTTGCATTGCCGCGACGGCATCCGGGTGCTGGTGCAGTGCGACGCCCAGCGCGGCCGCGGCACATTGGCGCGTGTAGTCATCGGGTGTCGCGCCGATGCCACCGAAGCTGAAAACGATGTGATCCGTCGCAAAAGACTGTTTCAGCGTATCAACAATGCGTGCCGGTTCGTCGCCGATGTAGTGTGCATAAGCCAGATCGAGCCCGCGCGTTTTCAGCGCCTCGATAGTTTTCGACAAGTGTTTGTCCTGACGCTTGCCCGCGAGGATTTCGTCACCGATGATGATCGCGCCAAAGGTTTTCATGCGGGGCATTCTCCGGGGCTACAGGAATTTGCGAAGGATCAACGTAACGCGCCAGAGGGCGGGCCCGTCAGATATCGAAGAAAGCTGAAAAAACGTAAATCGCCATTTCACGGGCGTCTCCAGCCGTTTTTGCCCGGAAACGCCCGCCAGTGCTGGATATATCAGGACTTTACCTGTGGATTCAGCGTATAGATCCCGGTAACGGCCGATTCCGCCAGCACGTGTCCTTTCATGGCGGCACGCACATCCGGGCCGGTAAAGCGTCCCTCCACGGCAAGTTTGGCCACATCAAGCGCAAACAGCGTGAAAACATATCGGTGCGGGATCTCGTCATTCCATGGCGGGCATGGTCCATCGTAGCCGTAATAATCGCCACCCATATCGCCGTCACCCGCAAACCAGCTGGTGTAGTCGTTGACACCCTGGCGCGCGTCATGCGCCGCAGCCGGTCCCGGTTTTCCCCTGGCGACCACGCTCGATGAAAACTCACCCGGGGCGATACGGCTGACCGATGGTGGAAGGTCGATCAGCACCCAGTGGAAAAAATCGACGCGCGGCAATGATGCCGGTACCGTGCGATCTTCCTTGTTGACGTCATCGCCCTTTGACGGCACGTCCGGGTCATGACAGATCAATACAAACGATTTTGTGCCCGCGGGCGCATCGCTCCACGACAACTGCGGATTGCGATTCGCCGACAGCGTCGCATGGGTCTTGGCGTCCATCGCGCAGAATGCATATTCGGCGGGGATGGGTGTCTTGTCCTGAAAACTGGCGCTGGAGATTTTCATGGCGTTCACTTTCGACGGTCAGCCCGGTGGGAGTTCAACCAATTCAACATCAAAAATAAGCGTGCTGTTTGGCGGTATCACGCCACCCGCGCCGCGTGCGCCGTAACCATATTCGGCGGGAATGATCAGCGTACGCTTGCCTTTCACCTGCATGCCGACTACACCTTGATCCCAGCCCTTAATCACGCGGCCAGCGCCAAGTTTGAAGCGGAACAGCTGATTGCGCGTGCGGGAACTATCGAACTGTTTGCCTTTTCCGCCAGGCAGGCTGGCGTCGTAAAGCCAACCGGTGTAATGCACCAGGACATCGTTGCCGGTGTCTGCTGCGGGACCATCGCCGACCATTTCATCGATTGCCGTAATCGCGGTGGGAGCGGAGGGCAATGCATCTTGCGGCTTGAGGCGGGCAATCGGCACGGCGGGCGCTGGCGGTGCTGCTGCCGGTGTCGGTGCGGTCGTTGCCGTTACGGGTGCCGCCGCAGCCGTGGTCACGGCGCTTCCCTTCATGTCCCGTGTACCGACGATGTCAAGCAATTCGACATCAAAAATCAGCGTGGAATTGGCGGGGATTTTGCCGTCCCTTTCGCCATAGGCCAAAGGTGGCGGGATGATCAGTGTGCGCTTGCCTTTGGGCTTCATGCCGACGATGCCTAGCTCCCAGCCCTTGATGACCTTGCCGGCGCCCAGGAAAAACCCGTACGGCGCTATACGTCCGACAGAGGAATCAAATTTTTCACCCTTGCCTTGCGGTTTAGCAGGGTCATATAGCCAGCCGGTGTATTGAACCAGGATCGCATTGTCTTTCTCCGCTGCTTTGGCCTTCTTGTCGCCATGCTCAATGTCGATGATGGTAAGTTGCTTGCAACTGTTTTGGGCAGTGCCTGCTTGGAGGTCAGTTTCGTGATGGCGCCCGGTCCGTGGGCGCATGGCCTTTGTTGCATCCTCGGGTTTAGGCGGGTCCAGTCGCGAACGTTGCCGACCCAGACGCAGCAGTGGTCACGGCAGCCGTCAAAAGTGTCAGCGAGCGAACTGGATTCATGAATATTCCTGAAAAAGAGAGTGGATCAATAACGAAATGAACAGCAGATTGCCGACAGGCGTTCGGCAGTTTAGCGGCCTTGTGCAATGCCTTCGCGCCGCGGATCGGCGCCGCCTTGCCAGCCATCTGAAGTGCGCATGATGCCATGTAAACCGCTGGTCAGATCAATTGCGCGCACCTCGTGACCGATAGACTTCAACGGGCCTATCAAGTTCTCGACCGCCGTGCCTTTTTCGATTTCGGTCGCGCCGTTGCGGCTGCCGAAGTTGGGCAACGAAATGGCGGATTGGATATCCATGCCCCAATCCAGCGTGGCGACCAGCGTCTTGGCGACAAAATTGATGATGAACGAGCCGCCCGGGCTCCCGATGACCATGTGTAACCGGTCGTTCGCATCAAATACGAGTGTCGGCGACATGGCGCTGCGCGGTCGTTTGCCGGGATAGACAGCGTTGGCGACCTGGCGTCCATTGCTCATCGGGGTCATTGAAAAATCGGTCAGCTGATTATTGAGCAGGAAACCCCGTACGAAGATTCGGCTGCCGAATCGCGATTCGATGGAGGTCGTCATGCTGACTGCATTGCCATCCCGGTCAACGATTGAAATGTGGCTGGTGGACGGGAACTCGGGCGTGTCGCCGTCCGCCATTGTGACTGTTGCGCTTTTTGGTACGCCGGCTTCCGCGCGGCCCATCGATTTTTCGGGCCGTATCAGCTCGCTGCGCCGGCGATTGTAAGCTGCATCGGCGAGTTCCTCGACGGGCACCTGCGCGAAACGAACATCGGCCAGGTATCGCTCCCGGTCCGCATACGCGAGACGACCAGCTTCAGCAAACAGATGCACGGCTTCCGTGGAATCCGGGCGCACCGCTTTCATGTCGAATCGCTCCAGCGTTTTCAGCATTTGCAGCACCGTCAGGCCGCCGCCTGGAGGCGGCTCGCCGCATACACGGTAACGGCGGTATGGCGCGCAAAGCGGATCAACCGTACGGGCGCGGTACGAGATGAGATCCTCTTCGCTGAGTGTTCCCGGGTTGGTCGCATGTCCGCGCACGGCGGCAACCATTTCTTTTGCCAAGGTGCCGGTGTAAAACGCGTCCGGCACTTCCTTGGCAATTCGGCGAAGGACGGCGGCGAATTCCGGATTTTTCAGAATTGCGCCGGTGGGTTTCGGTGTGCCGTCCGCAAGATGAAAGTCTTCCCGCGCCTTCAAGTCCTTCGATAATATTTTTTCGTTCGCAATATGGGTTTGCACGCGCGCGGACAGCGCGAAACCATTTTCCGCGAGTGCAATGGCGGGCTCGAACAGTGTCGCCCATGGCAGCTTGCCATGCCGTGCGTGGGCCATTTCCACCACCCGCAGCAATCCCGGAACGCCGACCGACCGTCCACCGATCACGGCGTCCTGATAGCGCATGGGCTTGCCATCAGCACCGATAAATAGTTCCGGCGTGGCGGCTTGTGGCGCGGTCTCCCGGCCATCGTAGGCACTGGTGATTTTTTTCAAAGCGTTGTAATGCAAGATGAATGCGCCCCCACCAATGCCGGACGCCTGCGGTTCCACCAGATTCAACACCATTTGCACGGCGATGGCGGCATCGGTTGCGCTGCCGCCACGTTCGAGCATTTTCAGGCCTGCGTCCACTGCCAGCGGATGCGCAGCGACCACCATGTACTTCGTCGCATGCGCGAGCTTTTTTTCCTGATAGCCCGAAGGCAATTCAGGTGCAGGTCGCGGGGCCTGCGCCTGGGCGCCGAGCGCAAGCAAAGCGCCCGCGCAGGCAGGGGCCCGGCGAAGAACCCCTGCATTCATACGTTCAGGCAGAGGTATTTGATCTCAAGATAGTCTTCGATGCCGTACTTCGATCCCTCGCGCCCCAGCCCCGATTGTTTGACGCCGCCAAACGGCGCGACTTCATTGGAAAGTATGCCGGTGTTGATGCCGACCATGCCGGATTCGAGCGCCTCGGCGACGCGGAACACGCGCCCGACATCGCGCGCGAAGAAATAGGAGGCCAGGCCAAACTCACTATCGTTTGCCAGCGCGATTGCTTCCGCCTCGGTGTTGAACTTGATGAGCGGCGCGATGGGTCCAAAGGTTTCCTCCTTCGATACCATCGCGGTCATCGGCACATCGGTCAACAAGGTCGGCTCGAAAAAGCGGCCACCCAGCATGTGACGCTTGCCGCCGAACAAAACCTTCGCGCCTTTCGCGATGGCATCACTCACATGCGATTCGACCTTGAATAGTCCCTGCTCGTCGATCAGCGGGCCGACGTTCACGCCGGTGTCAGTACCCCGCCCGACCTTCAGGCCCGACAGGCGGGCGCCAATTTTTTGCGCGAATGCGTCGTACACGCCGGCCTGCACGTAGATGCGATTGGCGGTCACGCAGGTCTGCCCCGCGTTGCGGAATTTGCACAGCATGAGCGCATCCGCCGCGGCATCGAGATCGGCATCGTCGAACACGAGAAACGGCGCATTGCCGCCGAGTTCGAGCGAGAGCTTTTTGATGGTGTCCGCACTCTGGCGCATCAGGATGCGACCGACTTCCGTTGAACCGGTAAACGAAATCTTGCGCACGATGGGGTTTGCGCACAACTCCTTGCCGATGACGGACGCGGATTGCGCGGAACCGGTGACCACGTTCAGCACGCCTTTGGGAATTCCTGCGCGGTGGGCGAGCTCCGCCATGGCGAGAGCGGAGAAAGGTGTCTGCTCGGCGGGTTTCAGCACCATCGTGCAGCCGGCTGCGAGCGCGGGGCCAGCCTTGCGCGTGATCATCGCATTGGGGAAATTCCATGGCGTGATCGCGGCGGTGACGCCGATCGGCTGCTTGATGACGATCAGGCGCTTGTCGGCCATGTGCGGAGGGATCACATCGCCGTAGATGCGTTTGCCTTCCTCGGCGAACCATTCGACGAAAGATGCGCCGTACAGGACCTCGCCCTTGGCCTCCGTCAGCGGTTTGCCCTGTTCAGTGGTCAGGATGAGCGCAAGGTCATCGGCGTTCAGCAGCATCAAATCAAACCAGCGACGCAGCAGACCGGAGCGCTGCTTCGCGGTCATGGCGCGCCAGGCGGGCAGTGCGACATTGGCAGCGTCTATCGCGCGCCGCGTTTCCACGCCCCCACAATCCGGCACGCTGCCAACCACGCGGCCATCGGCGGGATTATCCACATCAAAACGCATCCCCGAATCGGCCTCGACCCATTCGCCGTCGATGTAGCTTTGGGTGCGAAACAGGGAGGGGTCTTTCAGCGGGGGAATAGTCAGTTCGTTGGGGGCATTCATCGTTTGGCTCCGTGTCGGATGTGAAAGTTTGTGGATGCTACGCGCCGTCGGCACGGCGATAGGATGAGAAATTGACTTGTACCCGCCGGTACGCGAGCCAGCCGGCAAGCGCTGCCTGGGCCAGCGCACTCAGGCTTTGCATCCAGGAGTTCGCGTGCCCGAAAGGAAACAGCAACTCCGCAGCCTGGGTCAGTCCGACCGCGAAAAGCAGCCCCGGCAGAATCCAGTCCAGTAGCAACATGTAAACGATCGTTGTACCCGCAACGCGCCTGGGCTGCGCGGCGGCGGCGAAAAAGAAATATCGCGGCATCGCGAAGGGCGAGCAGCACCGACGGCACGGGTGTCATCGCCAGCTCCTTCCACGCCGGATTTGCGCTTTGGGCGCCACTGACCGCGAGGAGGGTGGCGCACAGCGCCGCGAACAGCCACGTCACCGGCCAGCAAGGTACTTCCTGCCAGGCGCGCGTCCATTGTTGCAGCCTGATTTTTTGCGCAACGCGGCGCAATACCACCGGCCCGGTTTGCTCGGTGAACAACATCACGTAAGTGAACAGCAGGCCCGTCAGCAGGCCAGCGAACGACAATGCCGCCACCATTGAGACGCGACTGTCTTGCCGGGTTTCGCCTGTGGCAAACCCGGCACTGTAGGCTGTCACAAACATCAGGAACGCCACCCACACCCACGGCGTGGTGCGCACCGCCAGGCTTTGGCACATTGCCCGATACGCGCCTGTCACGGCCCACGCTGCAAACGCGATGGATGACGCCAGCAGAAAGCTCATGCCATCGACATCGATCCCGTACCAAATCACCGCCCCCTTCGATCCGGACGCTCTCGCCACCGCGAACGGCACGATATACAGCAACAGAAACAGCGGCAGTATGCCGATCGAGCGCCGATGCGTGGAAGCGGTGGTACGCGACGTGTGCAGTGCAGCCGCGATGGCGGATGCGTGAAGCGTAACCGCGAGAAATATCAGGGAAAAACCCAGCTGCAACGGGGAGCGGATGTTGGTGGCCGATGCAGTGACCATGAAAACGCCAAGGCAAATCAGGCCGCCATACCAGGCGAACGCCGTCGAGCCGAACAACTTTCCCCACGCCATCGTCCACGGGCTCAGGGTGGAAAGGCGCTGCCAGTCCCACGTCTTGTCGAGCATTTCGTCGACAATCGAATTGCCCGCCAGCCGCGATCCCCAAAGCAGCGTAATCAGGCTGAAGCCGGCCAATCCCAGCCAGCTCACATGTTCGACGGCTTTCGGTTTATCGATGGCGGCGAGCGCCAGGAACGCCAGCCCGAGAACCGCCGGCATGGCCAGCAGGCGGTGGGTGGTAATTTCCAGCCAGAGATTACGGCGCAGTTCCGGATTCATCATGAGGACGCCCGCTCCAGTGTGGCGACGGGCGGAGTGGATTTCATGGTGCGCAAATAGGACTCGTGAAGATTCTCGCGCTCGTCGGCAAAGCTGATGACGGGCAATTGGGCGTCGACCAGTGCGCGCAACAATGCGGCACGCGCCAACGCATCGGCGGGAAGCGTCAGAATTGCCTGGCCGCTGACATCATCGCAACTCAGCAGTTGAACATTCGGCAGGGTGCCCGCCACGGCACCGACGCGTACCGCCAGCGTGTTACCGCCATCAGCGAACAAGGCGCGCACGCGAATCAGGCCGTCGGCCGCGTTTGCCTCGGCAAGCGAGCGGCTCTCGACGATGCGGCCGCCGCGCATCACCAGCATGTGCGTCGAGTACTCATCCAGTTCGGCGAGTATGTGCGAGGACACAATCAGCGTCATCCCGGACGCACGCAGTTGCTGGAACAGGCCGGCGAGTTCATGCCGCGCCTCGGGGTCAAGGCCTGAGGCCGGTTCGTCGAGGATCAGCAAGCCGGGCGAGTGAATCAGCGCCTGGCCAATCGCCACCCGCTGCCGCTGCCCGCGCGAGAGATTGTCGCTGGCCGCATCGAGTTTCGCGGTGAGATTGAGGCGCGTCGCGGTCAAGCTCACCGCCTGGTCAACATCCCGGTCGGCGAGACCCTGCGAGCTGGCCGCATACGCGAGGCACTGACGGACGGTGAGTGAAGCGTAGAGCCCGAAAAAATCCGAAAGGTAGCCGATGCGACGGTGGCATTCGCGCGGATGTTCGAGCACATCGATGCCGTCGACTTCAATGTCGCCTTCCAGCGGCTGGTCCAGCGCGGCCATGCACCGCAGCAACGTGGTTTTGCCGGCGCCATTCGGGCCGACCAGTGCCGTGACGCTACCGCGCGCGACGGAAAAACTCACATCGTCCAGCGCACGAACGCCTGGGTATTCGTACGTGAGATTGCGCACGCGAACGACATCAGTGGAAGGCATCGACTATCCGGCGGTTTATGAACGGGGAACGGGAGTGTGGAAGGCAGGAAGAAAAGTATAGCAGTGCGCGGAAAATGTTTTGGCCCACGGCGACCACGCAGGGTCGCCGGTCCGTGGCGCGTCGGATGTGCACAGGCACATCCGACGAAACCCGCCACTCACCCCAGTAGCCACGCGTTGCGGCGGGCCTTGGCATCGATCGGCGTGTCGTTCATTGTCAGCGAACAAGTTTGTGCGGCTTGCGCCTGTAGCGTCACGGGAAAAGTCTTGAGTTCATCGCGGCGAAACGCGGTCAGTTCAATGCGCGTGTCCGGCGCATAGGTGCGCAATCGACGTTCCAGCGTGGCCGCCGATACCCGCAGGCCGTCGATCGCGATCACCGAATCGCCCGCCGAAAGTCCGGCAAGTTGCGCGGCACCGCCGTCGAATACATGCAGCAGCTTTGCGTCGCCATTGGGTTCCCCGCCGATCTTGGCGCCCAGGGTCGCGGGAGCGGCACCGTCACGATGTGCGTGGCCGGGGATCTTCCACATCAGATCAATGGCGACCTTTGCAAAGAGCGGCGATAGATCAAGGTCGTTGGTGCCTTCGACCGCGTGCGCAAAAAAATCGGCCAGCGGAATGCCGGCGGTTTGCTCGGCAATTGCCTGCACGCCGCCCTCGGGCACGCCCTGGCAAGCCTTGCCATATGCTTTCCACAACGTGCGCATCACATCGTCGAGACATTTGGCGCCTTGCGTACGCTCGCGGATGGTGAGATCCAGCGCCAGCGCGACCATGGCGCCTTTTTGGTAGTAGCTGACGATGGCGTTCGGTGAATTCTCATCTTGCCGGTAATACTTGACCCAGGCATCGAAGCTGGAATCAGCCACGCTTTGCTTCAGGCGTCCAGCCTGCGACATCACGCGGCCGATGTTCTCCGCGATCAGTTCCAGATAGGCGAGCGTATCGATCAGGCCGGTACGCACCAGCACAAGATCGTCGTAGTAACTGGTAAATCCTTCGAAGAACCAGAGTTGCCGCGTGTAGGTTTCGCGCGTCAGATCGTAAGGCGTGAACACCTCGGGCTTGATGCGCTTCACGTTCCACGTGTGGAAATACTCATGCGAGGCGAGTCCGAGAAAACGCCGGTAACCCTTGGAGACTTTCTTTTCATTGGCCAGCGGCAAATCGTCGCGATTGCAGATCAATGCGGTCGAGGCGCGATGCTCGAGGCCGCCATAGCCATCGCCCACGGCCAGGATCAGGAACCAGTATTCCGGCATCGGCGCTTCGGCGGTTTGCGGTTCGAACAGGCGAATCTCGTATTCGCAAATCTTCTTCAGGTCCGCGCACAGCCTGGGCATGTCGGCGCGGTGTTTTCCGGTGATGACGATATGGTGGGGCACGCCGCAGGCCTCGAACGAAGCGTGGGTGAACGACCCCATCTCCACGGGATGATCGATCAGCTCATCGTAATTGGCAGCGGAAAAACCGCCGAAGGATTTTGGCTTAAAGGGTGAAACACTAGCACTGGTAAGGCTTGCAGCGGCATTATTGCCTGCAAGGCGCGCCAGGTACTTGAGTTTGATGCAGAGAAGTGGCGACCCGCCAGGCCGCATATTGTTCGCCAACCGGTGGCGCGATGTCAATTTCACAAGCAGCGTTTTCCTTGCCGAGCGGCAGCAGGAACACGCTCGTGCCATTGAAGAATCCATGGGTGTCGTCGAGATGCGCGGCGCGCACCGACAAATCCCATGCGTAGATTTCATAGGTCAGCGCAATCGGCTGGATGGAGGTCTCGCATTGCCAGGTGGCTTTGTCAACCTTGTGACACGCCAGTGCTTTTCCAGCGGATTCAGCGCGCATGCTGACGATATGGCGCGCGAACTCGCGGATCATGTAACTGCCCGGAATCCACGCCGGCAACGTGAAGCGCTGCCCCGCAGGATCCGGGTCGGTCACGGTAACCGTTACTTCGAACAGATGCGCTTCGGGATGGCTGGGATGGATTCGGTAGTGAATCGGAGGCGGGAGGGAAATTGTCATGATTTCAAGGTTACCGAAAAAAACATCGTCTCGCGCGATTGGACGCGATTAGATTATGATTCCCCGGTCGTCATATTTTCTCATTCGGGAGTCACCATGAAGCAATTGTTCGCAGTCGTCTTCGCCGCCTCGTTGGGCGTGGGCGCCGCTATCGGCACGGCCGCTGTTGATGCCAAAACGCTCCGCTGGGCCAGCCAGGGCGATATCGCCACGCACGATCCGCACGCACAGAATGAATCATTCAACAACCAGTTCAACGGCCAGATCTACGAGCAATTGCTGGTGCGTGACAAGAACATGAAACCGATCCCGAGCCTGGCGACCGAATGGAAGCAGACCTCGCCGACCACATGGGTGTTCAAATTGCGCCAGGGCGTGACTTGGCACGACGGTTCAAAATTCACCGCCGACGACGTCGTGTTTTCGGTCAACCGCTCGGCCGCCGACACCTCGAACATGAAGGTCTATGGCAACGCCATTGGCAAGCCGCGAAAGATCGACGACTACACCGTGGAGCTGACGACGCCGGTGCCGAACCCGGTGCAGATCGACATGGTCAGCGCCGGCAATATTTTCATCATGAGCAAGGCGTGGTGCGAAAAGAACAAGGTCGAAAAGCCGCAGGACTTCAAGAACAAGGAAGAGACCTACGCCATTCGCCACGCCATGGGCACCGGGCCCTACATGCTGGTCACGCGCGAGCCGGATGTGAAAACCGTGCTCAAGAAAAACCCGAACTGGTGGGGCATCAAGGAAAAACGCTTTGAGGGCAATGTGGACGAAGTGGTCTTCACACCGATCAAGGCCGCCGGCACGCGTGTCGCCGCGCTGTTGTCCGGTGAAGTCGATTTCGTCCTCGATCCCCCGCTGCAGGACCTGGAAAAACTGAAGCAGGAAAAATCGCTGAAAGTGTACGAGGGCCAGGAAAACCGCGTGATCTTCATCGGCATGGATCAGGCCCGCGATGAACTCCTGTATTCAAACGTGAAGGGCAAGAACCCGTTCAAGGACAGGCGCGTTCGCCTCGCCATGTATCAGGCGGCGGATGTCGAAGCCCTGAAGAAGACCGTGATGCGCGGCTTGTCGGTGCCGACAGCCATCAACGTTTCCGCGCCCAAGGGCGCCGGCATCCCCGATTCGATGGACAAGCGCTATCCGCTCGATATCGCCGCGGCGAAGAAACTGCTGGCTGAGGCGGGATATCCCAACGGCTTTGAAGTCACGATGGATTGCCCGAACGATCGCTACCTCAACGACGAAAAAATCTGCGTGGCACTTGCGGGCATGTGGTCGAAGATTGGTGTGACCGTGAAAGTTGCCGCGATCCCGAAAGCCAACTACTTTCCGAAGGTCCAGAAGCTCGATACCAGCATGTACATGCTCGGCTGGGGCGGCGCCACCACGGACGCGATGTTCACCATGAAGCCGGTCCTGCACAGCCGCAACGACAAGGGCGCGGGCGAATACAACTGGGGCAATTACAAGCTGCCTGAATTCGACGACCTGATCGAAAAGGCCGAATCCGAGATGGACATGAAGAAGCGCCAGGAGATGATCAACAAGGCGATGCAGATGCACCACGACAATGTGCTGCACATTCCGCTGCATCTGCAAGTGATCCCGTGGGCGTCGAAAGCCAGCGTCAGCGTGGTCCATCGGCCGGATAACTGGCTGGAAGTTTCCTGGATCAAGATGTAAATCCAGCGGATGATGAAGTGCCGAGGGCCGGTTTTCCGGCCCTTGCATTTTGTGGGCGCGCAGTTCACTGTACGCATGACCAATAAACGGGGAGGCAACATGGTATTTCGCGCGCTACTGGTACTTCTGATTGTCATGTTCGCATCGACCGCATCGGTCGCGAAGAATTTCCGCTGGTCCTCGCAAGGCGACGCCGCGACGCTTGACCCGCACAGCCAGAACGAAACGTTCAACAACGGCATCAACAATCTCGTTTACGAGACGCTGGCAAATCGCGGCCGCGAAAATTTCTCTAAACACGTGCCGGGGCTGGCCGTATCGTGGACCAATACCGGTCCGCTCACGTGGGTGTTCAAGCTGCGTCAGGGCGTGAAATTCCACGACGGCACGCCGTTCACTGCGGATGACGTGGTGTTCTCTTTCAATCGCGCGCGTGAGTCGACGGTAACGTTCCGCCTGTACTCGACCCAATCCGGAATCGCGAAGAAGATTGACGACTACACCGTCGAGTTCACGACGCCGGTGCCGAATCCGGTGATGCTCGATACGGTCATCAATATCCAGGTCATGAGCAAGGCGTGGTGCGAGAAAAACGGCGCCGCGAAGCCGCTCGATTACATCCGCAAGGAAGAAACCTTCGCGACCCGCAATGCGATGGGCACCGGGCCTTACAAGCTGGTGGCGTGGGAGCAGGGCGTGAAGATCCTGCACAAGAAGAATCCCGACTGGTGGGGCATCAAGGCCGGGCAATACACCGGCAATATCGAGACCATCGACTACCGTCCGATTTCCAATGGCGCTACTCGCATGGCCGCACTGAAATCGGGCGAGATCGATTTCGTCCTCGATCCGTCGGTGCAGGACGTGCTGCGTTTGCGCGATGACGCCGATGTGAAAATCTGGGAAGGCCAGGAGCAGCGGCTGATCTACCTCGGCACCGATCAGGCGCGCGACGAATTGCTCTATTCCGACGTGAAGGGCAAAAATCCGTTCAAGGACAAACGCGTTCGGCTGGCGTTGTATCAGGCCATCGACATCGAAGCGCTCAAGACTTCCGTCATGCGTGGCCTGTCGATCCCGACCGGCATTCCGCTACCCGCGGGCCCCGGCGCTGGCGTGCCGGTGGAGATGGAAAAGCGCCATCCCTACGATCCGGCGAAAGCCAAGAAGCTGCTGGCCGAGGCGGGCTATCCGAACGGCTTCGGATTCACCTTGCATTGTCCCAACGATCGGTATGTGAACGACGAAAAAATCTGCGTGGCGATCGCCGGCATGTGGGCGCGCGTGGGACTCACTGTCCGCGTCGAGCCCATGACCAAGGCAAACTTCTTTCCGAAAGTGCAAAAGCGCGACACCAGCGCCTTCCTGGCCGGCTGGGGCGGCGGCTCCACCGATGCGATCTTCGCCTTGAAGCCGATCATGCATAGCCGCGATGGCAAAGGCGCGGGTGACTCCAATTATGGTGACGCCAAGATTCCCGAGCTCGATGCATTGATCGACAAGCTCGAAGGCGAAATGAATCTCGTGGAGCGGCAGGCCATGATCAATCGCGCCGTCAAGATCATGCAGGATGAAGTGCACGTGATTCCGTTGCATCGGCAGATGATTCCATGGGCGTCGCGGAGGAATGTAACGGTGTTGCACCGGCCGAATAATTTGCCGGACTTGCATTGGATTACGATCAAGTGAATACGGTTAGCTGAGAGGACGTCTTGAACATGCAATGCCTGCTTTCGGCCAGATGCGACCCTGCAAATGCATCGCTGGAATGGCGAGTTTTTGAGGACGCTTGAATTTCAGGCAGGCAAACACAAGCACTGGCGCGGCGTTCCAAGTGTTTTCAGGCGAAGCAGCGCCAGGGTGCTAGAGTTTGCAACTGTCGCTTTCAAGTTGCCGGATGGGTGTCACCTCTCCGCGACCAAGCGCGAAATGACGCGTTTGCTTTTTCAAAAACGACGTACTATTTTGTTTCATGTGATTGATCACGCAAGTATTTGTTATCCACACCTCTGAAATTGACGCTTTACAAACCGTCAATTTGGAGGGCTACATCAACATTGGCGCGCCAAATGGAATGCCACCTCGCTCCCAGTGCGCAAATGCGGAGGAATGGGCCGCGCCGCGTCGTTATTCGATTCTTGTCGCGATGTTTGTAATCTGCTTGTTGGCTGTTCTTGGGCCACCACCGCGCCGACTTTTTCGCAGGCAATTGTGCCTCTTGGAATAACACTTTTGGTCGCGTCCGTGATCGGCGCAAGCCAAGTCCGCGTCCATGAGAAAAAGCCGTGGTAGCGCGCCGGAAGCAATATCATTCCGACTGACCGACGAAGGTCTAGAGACAACTTTTTCCTACGACGGCAAGTGCTTAGTATGAGGTTATTCAAAGAATGACAGTTGTTCGACAATGGTTTCATCCGGAAATGTGGGCAGGTATTGCTTAAGATTCCGTTGGCGAATCTGCGCCCCAACGCGGGCGGCCGTTGGCGACAGCGGACGGTTTTGTTGTGAACTAATGCGAAACTGGATCATGGACACCTCATGAAAAACGAAGTTTCTTGCCCTGATTCAATTGCCATTTTGAGCGCTAACTCTCGCTCAAGGTCGCTCCCTTTGGTCGCTGGACGCCGCAAAAGCGCACCACCTTTTACCTCAATCGTTCGGCATAATAAACTCCCCTCGGAGGCTATCGTGTACGAAGCAAAGACCAAACCCACCGAAGTCAGCGTCACCTCATACCTCGCCGGCATTGAAGACGAATCGCGGCGCAAGGACTGCAAGGAGATTGCAGCGCTCATGAAGCGTGTCACCGGATGCGCGCCCAAGATGTGGGGCCCCAGCATCGTCGGGTTCGACCGCTATCACTACCGGTACGAAAGCGGACACGAAGGCGACGCGTGCGTGGTGGGGTTCTCCTCGGGCAAGGGGCACATCAGTGTCTATCTGGTTTCAGGTTACGAGGCAGCGGAAACCAGGGCGCTGCTTGCGCAACTTGGAAAATACAAGATCGGCAAGGCGTGCCTCTATATCAAGCGGTTGTCGGACGTGCAGCTTCCGGTGCTGGAGCAACTGGTTGCAAACTCCGTGGCGGAGACCAGGCGCCGCTATCCACAAGCGAGGAAGTGACACTTGAGTCGCGCGAATCAACAGGGAGGCGGGCGATCGATGGAAAGTAGTGCTACATTTGTCCGCAGCGTCGACCATTGCAATCGCGACTATCGAATTCGGCGTTGCTCGCTTTCGTTCGTGTGAGAGGTCATCGTGTCCCGGAAACCAGCGCTACTCTTCATTGCAGCATTGTTTCTTGCTTTCACCGGCATCGCGCCGGCGAAGGCGGCGGTCGATGCCGAGGCCGCCGAGGCGCTCGCCCGGAAGAACGCCTGCTTCAAGTGTCACGCCATCGACAAGACCAAGGTCGGCCCGCCGTATAAACGTGTTGCGGCGCGGCTCAAGACCAAGCCGGACGGCGTGGAAACGATCATCGAACACATCACGACCGGCCCGCTCATCGAGTTGCCGGACGGTACTAACGAGAGACACAAGATCATCGACACCAAGGATCCGAAGGAACTCAGGAATCTGGCGGAGTGGATTCTTTCGCTTTGAAAGCCGTCAGGTGAACGCGTTGGCCCCAACCATCGCCCAGCCCAATGCGAGCACGAGATAGCGCGCGCATTTGCCGATCGCCAGCATCGCCAGCGCAAGCCAGGGATTGATGCGCAGCCAGCCGGCGGCCACGCACAGCGCATCGCCGATCAACGGCACCCACGACAGCAGCAGCGTCCATTCGCCATAGCGCCTGAGCCACGCCAGCGCCTTGCCTTCCGCTTTGTTGGGGACGATGCGGCCGATCAGGTAAGAAGTCATGCCGCCCAGCGTGTTGCCGATCGTGGCGACAACGATTGCTTCCCAGAACAGTTGCGGGAATTTGGCGAGTACCGCGACCAGCGCGATTTCCGAATTGCCGGGGAGGATGGTGGCGGAGACGAACGCGGACAGGAAGAGGCCCCAGAGGCCGGTTTCGGGAGACAGGTCAAACGGCATGGTTGGAGTGCATGGTAGCCCGCGGTAGGGTGGGCAAAGCGCAGCGTGCCCACGTCATTGTCGATGGTGGGCACGCTGCGCTTTGCCCACCCGCGAAAAGCATAAACACTAGCACTGGTGCGGATTCCGGACATAAAATGCCAAGAATACCGCGTCAGTGCTAGAGTTTGACCAATTTGTCCTCTGGGATTGTCGCATTGGCGGCGATGTCCGGGCGTTGCTTCAGCACGGTGTAGTACGGCGTGAAATCCGGCGCGGTGGCGTCGAACAATTCGTGAAAACTGTCGATGACGAAATACGTTTCCTGAAACGTATCGATCTTGTAATTCGATTGCATCACCCGCAGCAGCTCGAACTTGATGCGATTTGGTTTCGGGCTCTCGACGCAGTAGGGCAATTCACCCGCCGAGGAAAGGATGCCCGCCCCGTACGTGCGCAGACCCTTGGGCGTGCGGATCAGCCCGAATTCCACCGTGTACCAGTAAAGTCGCGCGAGGTAATCGAGCGCATTGAGGCCCTTGGCCTTTACGCCGCCCTTGCCGTACGCTTCCAGGTAATCCGCGAACACTTTGTTGAACAGCAGCGGCACGTGGCCGAAGAAATCGTGAAAGATATCCGGCTCGACGATGTACTCGAATTCCTCGGGATTGCGCAGCCACACCGACACCGGGAAGCGGCGGTTGGCGAGATGCGTGAAGAACACGTCGTCGGGCAACAGGCCCGGCACGGCGACCAGCGTCCAGCCGGTGGCCGCAATGAGCTTGACGTTGATTTCATCGAAATGCGGAATGCCCGCGCTGAAATTCAGCGTCGCGAGAACATCGCAAAATTCATCGCAACCGTACTTGGGCACCAGCACCGACTGGCGCGCGTACAGGCGTTTCCACAATTCCTGTTCGGCTGGGGTGTAGCGCGCGTAATCCTGCTCCACCGTGTAATCCGGCCGCATCTGCGAATAGTCGCCGCGCAGCGCGTGATCAGTTTGTCCGGCCACTATTTGGCGCCGGCTTTTACGATTCGATTTTTGATTGAACCAAAGATCGTCTCGCCGTGATGGTCGAACATGTCGATCTCAACCTCGTCGCCGAACTTGAGGAACTCTTCCTTTGCAGCGCCAAGCTCAACCTTTTCGACCAGCCGCTTTTCCATGATGCACGCGTAGCCGGTCTTCGTGTCGTGATTCGATATGGTGCCGGAACCGATCAGCGTGCCCGCCATCAGCGGACGCGTTTTCGCGGCGTGGGCAATCAGGTCGTAGAGCGAGAACGTCATGTCGTCGGCACAATTGGGATTGCCGAACCAGTGGCCGCGCACGTGGCACACCAGGCGGAAATCGAGCTTGCCCGCGCCTTTCTCATCGCTCCACGCGCCGCCCAGTTCGTCGGGCGTGACCGCCACCGGTGAGAGTGCGTTGAGGCCCTTGCTGGTGACAAAGCCGAAGCCCTTGGTGAGTTCGGCGGGAATGAGGTTGCGGTAGGACACATCGTTGATCAGCACCACCAGCCGCACCGCCAATGCCGCTTCGGCGGGCGTCGCGCCCATTTTCACGTCGCCGATGATCACGCCGACCTCGCCTTCGAAGTCCACGCCCCAGTCCTCGGAAAGCACTTCGATATTGTCGCGCGGGCCGAGCATGGAATCGCCGCCGCCCTGGTACATCAGCGGGTCAGTGTAGAAACTCTCCGGCACCTTGACGTCGCGCGCCCGACGTACACGCTCGACATGCGAAAGGTACGCCGAGCCATCCAACCATTGATGCGTGCGCGGCAGCGGCGCGGCGACCTTGCCTTCGGCGAGCGCCTTCTGGAAATCGATGATCGGGCGGTTGGTGCCGGAATCGATGGCTTCGAATTCGTTGATCAATTGCAGCTCGACGGCTTTCCAGTTTTCGAGCGCGTATTGCATGGTCGGCGCGATATCCGGCACGGCGACGGCGCGGGAGAGATTTTCATCGACCAGCAGCAAGGTGCCGTCGCGCGGGTTGCTGGGGCCTTTGAGGGAGGCGAGTTTCATCTAGTCTTCCTTTCGAATTGTGCGCTTCGATACCTCAGCGCGAACGGTGAATGATTGGGTGCCCACACTTTCCGTTCGCCCTGAGTTCCTCTTTTTCCATTCGCATCGTGCGCTTCGATACCTCAGCGCGAACGGGGACAAATTGGGGGGCCCCCCCGCGGGGGCCGGGGGTGCGGGGGGGGGGGGGCAGGGTACGCCGTGTATTGAAGGGCACTCTTAAGTACTGAGCGGATTGCGCGTTCCCCATGCCAACCTTTGTACTTCTTTCCAATCGCCACGCATCATGGCTTCTTTCTTCTTGCGACTCCAGCCTTTGATTCGCCGTTCCATTTCAAGCGCCTCCAGACGCGTGAAGAATTGTTCCGCGAACACCAATGTCACCGGTAGGCGCGGAGCAGTGTAGCCATCAATTTTCCCCTCACCATGTTGCGCAATCCGGTATTCAAGATTGTCGGTGTGCCCAGTGTAATAGGAGCCGTCGCTGCATTTGAGGATGTATACCCAGAATGGCATTTTCGGGATTTTCCTGTCCTTCGACAAGCTCAGGACGAACGGGGAGAAGAGGCAGTGTCAAACCCCTCCCACACCGCATCGTAGTTCCTTTGTAAAGTCGGGGAGTTCATCGCAAACGCCGTCGGCTCAAACACGTACCGACTTTCAAACATGAACGCCAGCGTGTTGCCCTGATACACCGGCGCCAACGCTTCATTTGACGCCTTGGCAAACGTCGCCTGATCGGGTCCATGCGCGGAGAAGCAATTGTGCAGCGAGCCGCCGCCGGGGATGAAACCAGTCCCGGCCTTGGCGTCGCCGGCTTTTGCGTCATATGTGCCGTGAATAAGTCCCATGTACTCACTCATGAGGTTGCGATGGAACCACGGCGGGCGGAAGGTGTGTTCGGCCACCATCCAGCGCGGCGGGAAGATCACGAAATCCACGTTGGCCGTACCGGCGGTTTCCGACGGCGACGTGAGGACCGTGAAGATCGATGGGTCGCAGTGATCGAAGGACACTGAGTTGATGGCGTTGAAAAGGGTGAGGTTGTATTTGTACGGGTAATAGTTACCGTGCCACGCGACGACATTCAATGGCGACGCGGGCACGGAACAGGACCATAGCCGGCCACCGAACTTGGCGATGACTTCGCTCGGCCCCGGCGCGTCCTCGTACCACGCAACCGGTGCCAGAAAATCACGTGTATTGGCGAGGCCATTGGCGCCGATCGGCCCGAGGTCCGGCAGGCGGAAGGGCAGGCCATAGTTTTCGCAGACGTAGCCGCGCACGGCGGCATCCAGTTCGACGCGGAATTTCACGCCGCGCGGAATGACGGCGATTTCGCCGGGCTCTGCTTCGATGATGCCGAACTCGGTCACGAGGCGAAGCACGCCTTCCTGCGGCACGATCAGAAAATCCCCGTCGGCATTGTAAAAGCAGCGTGTCATGGATCGGTTGGCCGCGTACAAATGCACGCCGATGCCGCGTTGCAGCGAGGCGTCGCCATTGGTGGCGATTGTGACGAGGCCGTCGATGAAGTCGGTGGGTTCAACCGGCAACGGCAGCGGATCCCAGCGCAGGCGATCCGGTGGCGCGGGGACTTCGCGGTTTGGCGCGGTGCGTATCCGGCCCGCGTCCATTGCGCGATAGGCCGAATGCTCCGCCGAGGGCCGAAGCCGGTATTGCCAGGAGCGGCGGTTTTCCGCGCGTGGCGCAGTGAATGCGCTGCCGGAAACCTGTTCCGCGTACAAGCCGAAGGCGACTGTTTGCGGCGAATTCTGTCCGAGCGGCAACGCGCCGTCGATGGCCTCGGTGGCGTGCTCGTTGCCGAAGCCGGAAAGATATTTCAGTGTGGACATGATCAGATCACGCCCCGCGCAATCTGGTCGGCTTCGATGGCTTCAAACAACGCGCGGAAATTGCCCTCGCCGAAGCCCTCGTTGCCTTTCCGCTGGATGATCTCGAAAAAGATCGGGCCGATGACCGTGTCGGTGAATATCTGCAGCAGCTTGTCTTCCTTTGATTCCTTGTCGAGGCCTTCGCCGTCGATGAGGATGCGGTTTTTCGCCAGGCGCGCCAGGTCTTCGCCGTGAGCCGGCATCCGCTTGTTGATCGCTTCATAGTAGGAATCCGGCGTATCGAGGAATCGCACGCCTTTCGCGCGCAGGGCCTCAACCGTTTCATAGATGTCCGAACACGCCAGCGCAATGTGCTGGATGCCTTCGCCGTGATATGCGTCCAGGTATTCCTGGATTTGCGATTTCTGGTCGGAAGGCTCGTTGATCGGGATGCGGATCTTGCCGCACGGGCTGGTGAGCGCGCGCGAGGTGAGGCCGGTTTTCTTGCCCTTGATATCGAAGTAGCGGATCTCGCGGAAATTGAACAGCTTGCTATAGAACTCGGCCCAGGTATCCATGCGGCCGACGTACACGTTGTGCGTGAGGTGATCGACGTACTGCAACCCCACGCCCCTCGGATCAGGATCGGTGCCGGGTACCGGAACAAAGTCAACATCGTAAATGGTGCGAGGACCGTAGCGATCGATGAGATACAAAAGCGAACCGCCGATGCCCTGGATCGCGGGGATGTTCAATTCCATCGGCCCCACCGGGCCGTCGTAGGGCTTGGCGCCGAGTTCCACCGCGCGTTTGAACGCGGCGGGCGCATCCTTGACGCGAATGCCGAACGCACAGGCGGAAGGGCCATGCACGCGCGCGAACGATTGCGCGAAACTGTCCGGTTCGGCATTGACGATGAAATTGATGCCGCCCTGTTTGTACAAAGTCACGCGCTTGCTGCGATGCCGCGCGACGGCGGTGAAGCCCATGCTTTCGAACAGGCGGCCCAGCGCCTCGGTATCGACGGCGGTGTACTCGACGAACTCGAAACCGTCGGTGCCCATCGGGTTTTCGAACAAATCCATGATCATCTCCTCGCGCTTGTTTTTTCCCGGCAATCCGAATTCAGGAAAACAGCGTATAAAAGGTTATCGGTTCGCTTTTGCGCCCGTCATGTCCGGTATCAGCCGGCCAGGATTTGTTACAGATTCGGCGCAAAGCGTACTGTCCGCCGCGCCATAATGAAGCTGGGCGTGACGTTAAAAAGAACGGGCCAGCGTTGGGGAACCGCGACGTTTGACGACGATCCAAATTTCAGATCGGAACGCGCATTGGCGGTCGGAATCGTGTCTTGAATTCAGGAGGTGTGCCATGAAACGTAGTGTACCCGTTTTCATTTTTGCCGCAACATTTCTGCTGCTGTCCGGCTGCGCAACGGTGCCCGACAGCGGGCCCGCGCCGCTTACGCTCGCGCAAATCGTCGATATGGCCAAACAGGGCAAGGACGCGCCGACCATCATCGGCGAAATCAAACTGACGCACGCCGTCTACGATGTGACCGCTTCGCAATACGCCAAACTTTCGCGGGACGGCGTGCCCGATGCGGTGCTCGATTACATGCAGCAAGGACAAATCAGGATGGCGGAACGCGCCGGTCGCCGCGAGGCCCGGCATGATCTGTGGATGTACGGTCCGGCGTGGGCAGGCTATGGGCCGGTCTGGTATCCGCGAAGCTATTTCGTGTACGTACGCGGACGGCCGTACGCGCAGCAGTGGTAATGGGGAATCGTTTGCAAGGATTGGATAGTACCAAACCCTAGCATTGGGGCGGCTTTCCAGCCAAAAGCGCCCCAAACACCGCGCCAGTGCTTGACTTTGTGGTTTGACATTTGCGTTTACCTTCGCGCTTGGTGTCTGACGTCAATCGCGAAACGCCTGATTTACCTTCTGCCGGATTGCCACTATCCTTGGCACTCACAAGTCCTGAGTCCCGGACCAGAATAAACCACCGAGGAGAAGTCAATGAAGTTCACGGCACATCACGTCGCTCGTCTGCTATTCATGGCCGCTACATTCATTTTCGCGTCGGCCGCGTTGCAGGCCAATGCGCAAGGCGCGGGAAGTTATCCCAATAAATCCATCAAGATTGTGGTGCCATTTCCGCCTGGCGGGGCGACCGATATCCTGGCGCGCGCCATCGGCTTTGAGTTGCAGAAAGCGTGGGGCCAAACCGTCGTCATTGAAAACAAACCCGGCGCGGGCGGCAACACCGGTGCGGACCTTGTGGCGAAATCGCCCGCCGACGGCTACACCTTGATTATGGCGACAGTCGGCACCCACGCCATCAATATGAGCCTCTATGCAAAGATGCCGTACGATGCGGTGAAAGACTTCGAGCCGGTCGTGCTGGTGGCGGGCGTACCCAATCTGCTGGTCGTCCACCCATCGGTGAACGCAAAAACGGTGCGCGAACTGACGGCGCTGGCCAAATCGCAGCCGGGAAAACTGAACGTGGCCTCGAGCGGCAATGGCACGTCGATCCATCTGTCCGCCGAACTCTACAAGCAGATGGCGGGCGTCGATATCCTGCACGTGCCGTACAAAGGCAGCGCACCCGCGGTCGCGGATTTGCTCGGTGGCCAGGTGCAGATGATGTTCGACAATATGCCGGTGTCGCTGCCGCATGTCAAAGCCGGAAAGCTGCGCGCGCTGGCGGTGACCAGCATGACGCGCTCCGCCGCGCTGCCGGATGTGCCGACGATGGATGAAGAAGGCCTGAAAGGATTCGATGCCACGTCCTGGTTCGGCCTGCTTGCGCCCGCCGGTACGCCCAAGGATATTGTTGCGAAACTCAACGCGGCATCGGTCAAAGCGTTGGCGTCAGCGGAAATGCGCGAGCGGCTCGCCGCGCAGGGTGCGGAACCGATGGGCAATACGCCGGATCAGTTTGCCGCGTTCATCAAAGCAGAAATCGACAAGTGGGCGAAGATCGTGAAAGCGTCGGGGGCACGGATCGATTGACCCCCGGCGCCGTAGTAATCGCCCGACGCCTAGCTGATCTTGAACTCTCCAAAGCTGGGCCCGCTACCCGGTCGTGGCGGCGGCGCCACACCATCCTTGTAGACCGGAACCATCCCGGAGTTGCCGATGAGCAGCGACAGGTTGGTGGACGAATCGGCGTTGGTGAGGCCTTCCTCGACAGAGATTTTCTCGGTGCGAATCAGCCGGAACAAATCCTGTTCGAACGTCTGCGATCCCGGCGTGAGCGATTTCTCCATCGCCTCCTTGATCTCACCCACTTTTCCTTCGGAAATCAATTCCGCGATGTTGGTGGTATTCATCAGCACTTCAACCGCAGCCGTGCGGGTGCCTTCAACGTTCTTGACCAGGCGCTGCGAGATGATGCATTTCAGCGAGACACCCAGGTCGGCGAGCAGAATGGCGCGCTGGTCGAGCGGGAAGAAATTGATGATGCGGTTCATCGCGTGATAGCTGTTGTTCGCGTGCAGGGTGGCGAGGCATAGATGGCCCGATAGCGCATACATCATGGCGCTTTTCATGGTCTCGATATCGCGGATCTCGCCCACCAGGATCGCGTCCGGCGCCTGGCGCATGGCGTTGCGCATGGCTTCGTGAAAGCTGTGCGAATCGTTGCCGATTTCACGCTGGTTGATGACGGATTTTCTCGGCGTAAAAATGAATTCGATCGGGTCCTCGAACGTCAGGATATGGCCGGCGCGCATCTGGTTGCGAAAATCCAGCATCGCCGCAAGCGTGGTGGATTTTCCGCAGCCGGTGGCGCCAACGACCAGGATCAGCCCGCGTTTTTCCATCACCACCTGCTTCAGCACATTCGGCACCTGCAGGCTGTCGATGGAAGGAATGTTGCTGCTGATATAGCGCACCACGCCGGCAACAGTGCCCTTCTGCCACATCATGTTGATGCGGAAATTGCCGACGCCCTCGATCGGCTTGGAAAGGTTCAGTTCAAGTTCTTTTTCGAAGCGCTCGATCTGATGCGGTTGCAGGACCTCGTAGAAAAGCTTCTTCGCGTCCTCGCCGCTCAGTACTTGCGGATTGACCGGCATCGAGTTGCCATTGATCTTGATGGTGATCGGCGAGCCGGCGGAGATGAAAATATCGGACGCATTCTTTTGCGCCATCAATTCGAACAATTTGATCAATACGGACATGCCCTTTTCTCCTCCAGCAATTCGGCGACAAGTGAAACCGGACTCAGCTTCTCAATAGCTCGTTGATGCCGGTCTTCGCCCTGGTCTGCGCATCGACCTGCTTGACGATTACCGCACAATAGAGACTATACCGCCCGTCAGCGGAGGGCAAGCTTCCGGACACCACCACCGAATAGGGCGGCACTTTCCCGTAGCTCACTTCGCCCGTGGCGCGGTTAAAGATCTTGGTTGATTGACCGATGAATACGCCCATCGAAATCACCGAGCCCTCGCCGACGATCACGCCTTCGACCACTTCCGAGCGCGCACCGACAAAGCAGCCATCTTCGATGATGGTCGGGTTGGCTTGCAGCGGTTCCAGCACGCCGCCGATGCCGACGCCACCGGAGAGGTGCACATTCTTGCCGATCTGCGCGCAGGAGCCGACGGTCGCCCAGGTATCGACCATGGTGCCTTCATCGACATACGCGCCGATGTTGACGTACGAGGGCATGAGCACCACGCCCTTGCCGATAAATGCGCCGCGACGGGCCATGGCCGGTGGCACCACGCGGAAGCCGCCTTCGATGAAGTCGTTCGCGGAGTAAGCGGCGAACTTCGATGGTACTTTGTCGAAGTAACGCGTAACACACCGGGAGCTTTCCAATTCCCCTTCTTGCATCAGTTCGTTCGGACGCAGCCGGAACGACAGCAGCACCGCTTTTTTCAGCCACTGATGCGTGACCCACTCGCCATTGATTTTTTCAGCGACACGCAATTCGCCGCGATCGAGACGGAGAATTACTTCTTCCACGGCCGCGCCGATCGGGCTTTCCTGATTGTTTACTTGCGGACTGAGACTGTCGCGCTTTTCCCACGCCTGGTCTATGGTGTTTTTCAGTTGGTCGAGATTCATGTGTTGCCCGTATGAGTTGAAATGGAAAAGGGTTCCGTGCCCTGGGAGGGCTAACTGGAAAGACGTTTGATCAGGCGTACCAGCCACGATTCTACCGGCGCGCGCGGCTCAGTAGCCGCCGCCGCGGCGACGACGGCACTATCATGCAGGGCGGCCAGTTCAGCGGTGAGCAAATCACAGCGAGCCTGCAGTTCCACTTCACGATTGGCGTGCTTCAGGTACTTCTGGTAGGTCTTGCGGTAATCGTTGTAGGCCCATTCTTCCGCATCGGTGAATACCGAAACACGCAGCGGCAGTGCGGCGATGGTGGCGGCATCGTTGCCCGCCACCACCAGCTCATACAGGGCCGGTAACGGTGTGACGGGCCGGTCCGACGCGGCCTGCGATACCGTGAGCGATTCGCCCGCCGCGTCATCCGGCTTCTCAGGCTGGATCACGGAAACAAACGCGTTTCGCTGCGATAACCAGCGCTTGTGGCTGAAGCAGGCTGCCAAAAGCGCCTTGAGTTCGGGGCGATACAACTCCTTGACGTGAAACTTGTTCTGGAACCCGCGCTTGTCCGAATATTCCGCCTTGTTCGGGCAGGAAAGTATCAGCACGCCATCGGGCTTGAGCACGCGCTTGATTTCCTCGAGAAACGCCGCCTGCTCGAGGATATGCTCAATGGTCTCAAACGACACCACCATGTCAAAACGCGCCGCCTCGAATGGCATTTGCGTACACGATGCTTCGATCAATTGAAGATTGGCGCGACCGGGGTAAGCGTTGCGTCCATGCGAGATTGCTTCCGCGGAAATGTCTACTCCGCATACTTCAGTCGCATGCTGGCTCATCAGCGCGCTGCCGTAGCCTTCGCCGCATGCCACATCCAGAACGCTTTTGCCGGCCACCAGAGGCAACACATAGTGGTAGCGATGCCAATGCTCGTACCACATCTCACCCTTGGCGTTGGGATCGCCGGGGACGAAGCGTTCACCGGTAAATGTAAGCGGCAGAAACATGCGAAGTGTGGTTGGCGTGAGGGGAAATTGGCAGGCTGATAGAATGCGCGCCTCACCTGCTTCCGCTTTGGCTGGCGCGCCGCATTTACGCGATTATAAAGGTTCACCCTCCTTGAGTTCCCGAACTACCACGGCACTACCGATCCTGGCAATCCTGTTCGGCGCCACGTCGTGGGGAATCATCTGGTATCCGTTCCGGCTGATTGAATCGCAAGGCTTGTCCTCGCCGGTGGCAACGATCATCGCCTATGTCGTCGCGGTGGTGGTGGGCGGCGTCGTGTTTTTCCGGGCGTGGCGGGAGTTTCCCCGCCATGCCGGTTGGCTGCTGGCGATAGGATTGACAGCGGGCATCACCAATGTGTCGTATCTGGTGGCGATCATGCAGGCGGAGGTGGTGCGCATCGTGCTGCTTTTTTATCTCGCGCCGCTGTGGACGGTGCCGCTCGCACGACTGATCCTCGGCGAGAGACTGACGCGCACCGGCTACGCGGTGATGCTGGTGGCGTTGAGCGGCGCCATCGTCATGTTGTGGCGGCCCGAGTTGGGCCTGCCGGCGCCGCGCAATTACTACGAATGGCTGGGCCTGGTGGCAGGCTTCACGTTCGCTGTCTGCAACGTATTGGTGAAGGCCGCGCGGCAGGCGTCGCCCGAAGCAAAATCGCTGGCCGGGTGCATCGGCGTGCTGATCGTCGCGCTGCCCGTGGCAATGCTGATCGGCCCCGCGACCTCGGCGTGGATGGCGCTGGCCGCCCCGCATATCGTGCTGCTCGCGGTTCTCGGCGTGATGCTGATCGCGACCAGCGTCGCGCTGCAGTATGGCCTGACGCACCTCAGCGCCAACTACGCTGCCGTGATCATGCTGTTCGAATTGATCGTGGCGGCCATCGCCGCGCATTATCTTGCGGGCGAAGTCACTCACGCGCAGGAATGGGTGGGTGGGGGAATGATCGTTGCCAGTGGACTATTTGCCACGGTGGCGGAGTCGCGAGCCAACAAGCGCCGGGCGGTGTTAGAGACATGAAACACAAGCGTTGGTGCGGATTTCCGGCCAAAAAGCCACGGAAAGCCGCACCAGTGCTTGACTTTAATCAGCAGCTTTGTCCATCCGCCCGATCCGACAGGCTGCTAGTCCGCTGCCGCAAGAAAAACCAGTGCGAGCAGCCCACCGAGCCCTGCCGGAATGCCGTAGCGCTCCCATTTCGACATGGCGTCGCCTGCGATCAGCTCAACCGGCACCGAGGTCAATTCAAGCACCTTGTTCGTCACCGAATCTTCGACCAGCCGGGTGAGCGAGTTTTTGCGTGACGTGCTCATGACGATCAGGTTGCAGTGCAAACGGTGCGCGGTGGCGGTGATAACCTTCGCCTTATGTCCGACCTCGACGTGAGTCGAGTAGGGAATGCTGAATCCATCGAGCATCTGCCTGATCGGCGCCAGCACTTTGTCCGCTTCGTCGCGATGATAGTCGTGGAGCGTCTTTTTGCTGACGAACCGCGCGATGTCTCCGTTGAACGGGTGCTGAACATTCAGCAAGTGAATCTCCATCGCTGTGTTGTTCATGAATTCCTTGATGACATGCTTCACCGCGAACTGACAATTGCGGGAATCGTTGACGGGGATAAGTACCTTTAACATGGTGTTCCCTCCTGCAAATTGTTGCGAAGCCGATGCGAGGCCTTGCTGGCCCAAGCCAGTGTGTGATGCAGCGGTGCCGAGGCCTTGCGGCTCTTCCATCGCTTTTGCCGTCGTTTTTGCCGTGCGCTTCCGGAAATAGACCTTGAGCAGTTCCATGGCAACCGGCGAGGCGAAGAAGAACGGCAGCATGAACAGCCAGTCCCCCGCTGTCAGCGGCACGGTGTCGAAGAATGGCCTGAGGAAAGGCACATACACCACCATCAGGACCAGCAGGAACGACGCTCCGACCGCCCATACCATCCAGCGGTTGCTGAACACGCCGATGGAAAAGACACTGTGGTATTCGGAGCGGGCGGTGAACGCGCGAATGAGTTCCGAGCTGCAGAGGGTCACGAAGGCGATGGTTTGCGCGGCGACCAGCTGCTCGGGATAGCGCTGCAGGGCGAGATAGAAGACAGTCAGAATCGCGATTGCATCGACCACGCCGACCACGCCGATACCGATGGCCATGTCGCGGTTGATGACCGGCTCCGACGGGGACCGCGGCGGGTGCTTCATGATGTCTGGATCGCCCTTTCCAACCCCAGCGCGAGCGCGGGTGCACCATCGCTGACCAGGTTCAACCAAAGAAGTTGAACCGGCCGCAGTGGCAGCGCGAGGCCAAACAACATCGCACCGAAAATGATGAGAATTTCGCCGACATTGCAGGCAAGCAGGAAGTAGACAAACTTGCGGATGTTGGAATAGATGATCCGCCCCTGTTCGATCGCCGCGACGATGCTGGCGAAATTGTCATCGGTCAGCACCATGTCCGCCGTCTGTTTCGCCACGTCCGTGCCAGTAACGCCCATCGCAACGCCGATATTTGCACGCTTCAGTGCCGGTGCGTCGTTGACGCCGTCACCGGTCATCGCCACCACGTGGCCGCGCGCCTTAAGTGCATCGACGATCCGCGTCTTGTGTTGTGGTGAAACCCGGCAGCAGACTTCGAGCCTGTCGGTCCGCGCCGCCAGTTCCGTATCGCTGAGTTTTTCAATTTCCGGGCCGGTCAGCACCAATCCGCCCGGGGTCAGCAGGCCGATGTCGCGGGCGATAGCCTCTGCCGTGTCCTTGTAATCGCCGGTGACCATGATGCTCTTGAGGCCGGCGCCACGGGCGACCTTAAGCGCGTCGACCACCTCGGGCCGCGGCGGATCGATCATGCCGAGCAGCCCGACGAAGACCAGATCTTTTTCGACGTGTTCCGGCGTCACGCTGTCCGGGACTTTCTGCAACGGGCGATACGCCACCGCAAGCACCCGCAGCGCGCTGCTCGCCATGTCCCGGTTTTGCGAGAGTATCGCGTCGCGCATGTCCGGCGTCAGGCCGGTGGCCCGGCCCGACTCCAGCTTGTGGCCGCAAAGATCGAGGATGACATCGGGCGCCCCCTTGACGAAGGCCACCATGGTCTCGGCGCCTAGGCCGGAGGCGATTGCCAGGGAATGGGCACTGTCCACGCGGTGAATCGTGGTCATGCGCTTTCTGTCGGAATCGAAGGGGATCTCTTGCACGCGCGGCAACACTTTTTCCAGCTCGCCCCGCCGATATCCACTCTTCGCTGCGGCCACGACCATTGCACCCTCCGTGGGATCACCGATGATCTGCCACGAGCGTTTGCCAGCTTCGTCGTTTTTCTCTTCCAGCCGCGCGTCGTTGCAAACCAGCGCGCCGTGGAGCAGGAGTGATGCGTCGGGATCGGTACGCGGGTCGAACGGTTCCGCGCCCACGAAGAATTCTCCGCTCGGGTTGTAGCCTTCTCCGGTAATGCGAAACCGTTTGCCCGCTGCCCATCCCTGAACCACGGTCATCTGGTTCTGCGTCAGCGTGCCGGTCTTGTCCGAACACACCACCGTGGCGCAGCCAAGGGTCTCCACCGCGGGGAGCTTGCGGATCAGTGCGTGGTGCTTGATCATCCGCTGCATCCCGAGGGCAAGGCAGATGGTGACGATGGCCGGCAAGCCTTCGGGAACGGCGGCAATGGCGAGGCTCACCGCGGTCATGAACAGATTGACGATGTCCTTCTTCTCCGCCTGCAGATAATCCAGAAAGCCGCCATTGAGGGCGTCGGCGAGGTGCGTGTCGCGGAACAGGCCGTAGATGAATACCAGCGCGCAGATCGCGAGACACGCTGTGCCGAGTACCTTGCCCAAGTGCTCAAGTTTTTTCTGCAGCGGCGTATCCTCGGTCTCGAAGGACTGGATCATCTCTGCGATGAGACCGATCTGGGTATTCATGCCGGTGCCTGTCACCAGCCCTTTGCCGCGCCCATACGTGATCAGCGTGCCCATGAAGGCGGTGTTCTTGCGGTCGCCCAGCGGGATGTCCTTGTCCAGCACTACGCTGGCTTTCTTTTCCACCGGCACCGATTCGCCGGTCAGCGAAGCCTCTTCGATCTTGAGGTTGACGGCCTCGACCAGCCGCAGGTCAGCGGGAACATAGTTTCCCGCTTCCAGCAGGACGATATCGCCGCCGACGATCTCCCGGCCGGGAATCGTCAGTTGTTGCCCGTCGCGGATGACCTGGGCATTCGGCGCGGCCATTTTCTTCAGCGCCGCGAGCGCCTGCTCCGCCTTCGATTCCTGAATGACGCCCACCACCGCGTTCAGCACCACGATGAACATGATGGCGATGGAATCGACGTACTCGCCAAGGGCCAGCGATACCAGCGCCGCGATGATCAGGATGATGACGAGGTAATTGTTGAACTGGTCCCAGAGCAGCGCGAAAAATCCCGGGCGTGGCCGCTCGGTCAATTCATTGGCGCCGAATTTTGCCAACCGCGCCTGCGCTTCCTCGTTGGGCAAGCCACGTTCGAGGTGTGTCTGGAGACCGCTGACCAGTTCTTCGATCGGTTTGCCGTGGGCTTCTTTGTCTTGCATGTCCATCTCCTCGGATTTTCCGGGATCCACGCGCAGGCATGCAGGTATTAGGCGCATGGACACCGTTTGATCATCCGAGTATCGGTCGATGATTCGCGGCTGACTACTTGAAGTTTGTGATGGCTCGCATTGCGAAAACGGAAACCCGGTTTCGATTGGTAATGCCTGCCATTACGATTCGTAATGGATCGCAGCTGCAGTAACCCCTTGATATCCAAAATTCACTCTGATATAAGTACATTGTGTGTCCCGGCGCGAGCCGGGCGCCCCTCCAAAGGGGAGTAGCTTCGGCGGCCAGGACAAACATGGCCGCTGTGGCGCGATCGTCAAAACGGGTTCGTTTTACAGCTTGGCCCCGGTCGTGCCGGCATCGTTCGCAACGTGCAAGCGAGACCTTTGCCCATCGGGTAAAGGCGAGTATTTGATAGCGGCCTTCATCCTGAGGTGAAGGCCGCTGTGCATTCAGGGCATGGCGTAATCGCATTCGATTGAGGAGGATTCGCCATGCTGCAACCAAACATACGCCGTTATCTTCGGCACGGAACGCTACCGCAACTTCGCGTTTTTGAAGCAAGCGCGCGGCTGGGCAGCCTTACCCGCGCGGCCGAAGAACTGCACATGGCCCAGCCGACGGCCTCGGTGCAGGTAAAGAAACTCACCGAGACGGTTGGCCTGCCGTTGTTCGAACAGGTTGGCCGCCGCGTGTATCTCACCGACGCGGGCCAGCGCCTCTACGCGGGTTGCCAGGAAGTATTTCGCGCGTTGGCGACAGTGGAAGAAACACTGAACGGCCTGCGCGGCATGGAGAGCGGGCACCTGCGACTGGCGGTTTGCTCGACGGGCAAGCACTTCGCCCCGCGCCTGCTCGGCGAATTCTTTCAGCGCCATCCGGGAATCAAGGTGTCGCTGGAGATTCACAACCGGGCGACTTTGATGGAGCGGCTGACGAACAACGAGGATGACCTTTATCTCTTCGCCTCGCCGCTCGACCGGGAAGATGTGGTGACGCAGGCACTTTTGCCGAATCCACTGGTGGTATTCGCGCGCGACGATCATCCGCTGGCCGCATCGCGGCATATCAGTTTCGAGCGCATCGCGGCGGAGCCTTTCCTCATGCGCGAACCAGGATCAGGCACGTGTCAGCTTGCGACGAAATTGTTCGCGCGGCATGGGCTTGCTCCAAAGATCAGCATGGAGCTGAGCGACGACGAAGCTATCAAGGAAGCGATCCTCGCTGGCTTTGGTGTGTCGATCATGTCGCGTTTCACGCTTGGACTGGAGCCGGAGTCGTCGCGACTGATTTGCCTGAACGTCGATGGCTTTCCGCTGGAAAACCACTGGCACTTCGCTTACCCGGTCGGCAAGCAATTGTCGGCGACGACGCGCGCGTTCATGGACTTTGCGCGGATTGAAGCGAAGGTGCTGGTGATGAAGGGTATCGCGCCTGCACAGCGTTAGAACACGCGCCGGCAACGCGTCTCGTGCGTCGGCGTTTCTGTGTGCCCGCCGACATGGTACAAAAATTCTAGTACCAGCGGGCCTTGCAGGTCAAAAAGGTTCCAGAAGCCGCTCTGGTGCTGGAGTTTTCCTTCTCGCGTCAAATCAGCCGCGCTCCGTCACGCTGCTTTCATCGGCGAACGTCCCCAGATCAACCCGAAGCTGCGGTTTCCAGCCCTTTGCGCGATGCTCGGCCTCGACGGTGGTGAAGATGCCGCCCCGCACCCAGAACTTGGCGGTCAATCGCGCGAAGCGGGGCGCGATGGCGGCGACGATGTTGTCGAGAATTTCATTGGCGACGGCTTCGTGAAATTTGCCTTCATCGCGGAATGACCAGATGTAGAGCTTCAGGCTCTTCAGTTCCACACATCGCGCGTCGGGAATGTAGTCCAGATACAGCGTGGCGAAATCCGGTTGCCCCGTCATCGGGCACAGGCAGGTGAATTCCGGAATCTGCATGTGGATCACGAAATCGCGCTTGGGCTGCGGGTTCGGAAAGACTTCCAGCGTCTTTGTCGCGGGTGCCGTGGGTTTATCGCCCAATTTGGTAAAGCGGCCCAGGCGCCTTACTTTTCACGGACTTAGCGGTGTTTTTTGATGTGGATTCTTTTTTGCGGGGAGGCATCATGGCGATAAGTTGGCGTCGGGTTGGTATTGCGAAAACCATTACGTTAAAATTATCGTCATTGTATTTCACGAGCCCGCCCAATGGTCGTATTGCCGCGACGATGGTGCGGGTTTTGTGCAATTTGAGCCGCAAGTAATGTCAAATTAGGGTTAATAGTGCGTCTTACACAAATCAAGTTGGCCGGTTTCAAGTCATTTGTCGATCCCACCACCATTGCAGTGCCCGGCCAGTTGGTCGGCGTCGTCGGCCCCAACGGTTGCGGTAAATCCAACGTCATCGACGCCGTGCGCTGGGTGCTGGGCGAATCATCGGCCAAGCATCTGCGCGGCGAGAAGATGGAAGATGTGATTTTCAACGGCTCCACGAATCGCAAACCCGGTGGCCGCGCCGCCGTGGAACTGGTGTTTGACAATTCGCTCGGTCGGGTCGGCGGCCAATGGGGGCAATACAGCGAGATTTCCGTGAAGCGCGTGCTGACGCGCGACGGCAATTCCGATTACTACATCAACGGCCAGCACGTGCGCCGCCGCGACATCACCGATATTTTCCTCGGCACCGGACTCGGTCCACGCGCCTACGCCATCATCGAGCAAGGCATGATCTCGCGCGTCATCACCTCGCGGCCGGAGGAATTGCGCGTGTTCCTGGAAGAAGTCGCGGGCGTGTCGAAATACCGCGAGCGCCGCCGTGAAACCGAGGCTCGCCTGGAAGACTCGAAAGAGAATCTGCATCGCGTGAGCGACATTCTCTCCGAGCTCGACAAGCAAGTTGAAAAGCTCACCGAGCAGGCGGCGGTGGCGGCGAAATACCACGAGGCCAATACCGAGCTGAAGCTCAACGAAAACCTGTGGGCGTACACCAAGCAGCGCGAAGTGAAGGCGTCGAAGGAACGGTACGCCAACGAAATCATCAAGACCGAAACCGGCTTTGAAGGCGAGACCGCCAGGCTTCGCGAGGTTGAGGCTGAACTCGACAAGCTGCGGCAGGATCACTACACCGAAACCGACCAGTTGACCAACGCGCAAGCCGGCATGTTCGAGGCCAACACCACCGTCGTGCAGCTCGAGCAGGAAATCAATTATCTGGGCGACAATCGCCGCCGCCTGACCGCGCAGGTCGAGGCGCTGGCGCAGCAGATCGGCGAGGTCGAGACCAATCGCGAATCGACCGCCAACGAACTCGAGCGCTGGCATCGCGAATTGGCGACCGGAATTGATCGCGTCGCGGAAGCACGTGAACGCGCGGAAGTCGTCGCAACGAAGTACCGACGTTTGAAGACAAGCTGAAGGAATCCGTCAGCGCGACGCGCGCCATCGAAAACGACGTGCGCACCGCCGAGCAGGGGCAGGCGCTGGAAGAAGCGCGAGAATCGAATGCGCTGAAAATTCTCTCGCAGCTGGAACAACGCAAGAATCGCCTCACCACTGAAAACATGAATCTGGTGGTGCCGGAGCCCGACGCGCTGGCGCACGTGGAAGCCGAGCGTGGCGAAGTGCAGGAAATGGTGTTGCAGCTTGAAGAAAAACTCTCCGATGCCGACAAACTTCTGGCCGAGCTGGAATCGCAGCGCAAGAAGTCGGTCGATGCCATCGGCGATGCCACGCGCGAACTGGCGCGCATCGAGGCAGCGTTGCTGGCGCTGCAGAACCAGCAGGCGCGCCTCGACAACAATAATCGCCTGGCCATGTGGCTATCGAAATACCAGCTCGATAACGCGCCGCGCCTCTGGCAATCGATCAAGATTCAAACAAGGCTGGGAAGACGCGCTTGAAGTCCGCGCTTGGGCGTGAAGCTCAACGCGATCAAGGTCAGCGATCGCGCGGTGATTGATCGCGTCGCGGACGATGCCCCGCCCGGCAGCGTGTCGCTGTATTTTGAAAACGGCAATTCGGCCGCGCCATCGGCGACTGGCTTCACCCCATTGGCCGATTGGGTCACCGCCGACAACGCCGCCGTCATGCCATTCGTGCGCGAGTGTCTGGCCAATGTGTTCGTGCTGGAAAATGAATCAGAAGCCAGCACGCGCATGAAGTCATTGCCGTTCGGCGCGGTACTGGTTACGGCCAACGGCCATCTCTACAGCCAGCACGGGCTGGTGTTTCATGGTCCGCAATCCGAGTTGCACGGCGTGCTGCAGCGCCAGCGCGAAATCGAATCGCTCAAAGTTGAACTGCCGGGCAAGATCGAAGCGCGTCATGCGCTGGAAGCCCAGCAGAAGGAAAGTGAATCTCGCCTCACCGATACCCAGGAAACACTGCGCGACCTGCGCACCCGCATCCAGGAAACAAAGAATCGCGAACACGCATTGCAGATGGAGGCGCTGAAACTTTCGCAGGCGGTCTCACAGGCAGAATCGCGGCGCGGCGCAATCCGCGAAGAGCTGGCGATGATTGACACTGACATCGAAAAAGAACGCGCGGAAATGGCCGAAGCACAGGCGCGGCTGGAAGAAGGCGGCAACAAGATCGGCGAAATGACCGACAAGCTGATGGAATTCGAACAAGCGCAGCAGGCCGCCGAGCGCGCGCTGGCCGACGCCCGTGAACGCGTCAACGCCGCCGATCGCGCCGCACAGGAAGCGAATTACTTCGAGCGCTCGTGCCACGACAAGATCAAGTCGCTGTCTGAAATGGTCGCGCAATTGGTGAAGCGCGGCGAAGTGGTGGCGATGAGTCGCGCCGCGCTCTCGACTGAACTGGATAACTTGCAGGAAGGCAATATCCGCGAGCGGCTGCAGACCGCGTTGGCGTTACGCGGCGAAAGGAAAAGGCCCTGGCCGCCGCGCGCGAAGCGATGGATTCGGCGACCGGCAAGCTGCGTGAGCTTGAGGAGCGGAAGACGGCGATCGAGCACAGCCTGCAGCCGCTGCGTGACAAGATTACCGAGCTGCGAATGAAGGAGCAGGAAGCGCGGATCAACGAGGAAAACTACACGCAGCAGCTCACCGAATCGGGCGCCAATATTGAAGAGCTGGCCGATCTGGTCGAGAAGCGGGCACGTTCAACCGCGTATCAGGCCGAAATCAATCGGCTGAATGCGGCGATTGCCGAATTGGGCGCGGTAAATCTGGCCGCGCTGGCGGAACTCGAACAGGCTTCCGAGCGCAAAGCCTTCCTCGACGCGCAGTCCGGCGATCTGAATGAAGCAATTGCGACGCTGGAGTCGGCGATCAAACGCATCGACCGCGAGACCCGCGATCTGTTGCAGACCACGTTCGACATCGTCAATCGCAATTTCATGGAGCTGTTCCCGACCCTGTTCGGCGGCGGCAATGCGTACCTGAAATTGACCGGTGACGAGATTCTCGACGCCGGCCTGCAGGTGTTTGCGCAACCGCCCGGCAAGAAGAATCAGTCCATTCAGTTATTGTCCGGTGGTGAAAAGGCACTGACGGCGTTGTCGCTGGTATTCTCGCTGTTCCGTCTGAATCCGGCGCCGTTCTGTCTGCTCGACGAGGTCGATGCGCCACTCGATGATTCCAATACCGAGCGCTTCTGCGAGTTGGTAAAAAAGATGTCGGCGTCGACCCAGTTCCTGTTCATCACCCACAACAAGGTGACGATGGAAATGGGCGAGCAGTTGGTCGGCGTGACGATGAATGAACCGGGTGTATCAAGAATTGTCGAAGTGGATATTGATGCGGCGAAACGCTTTGCGGCGGCGCCGGTGCCGGTTGCGGCGTAATGGAGAACACAATGGCGAACTCAAGCGGAATTTCGTGAAACCTATGAAACGCGTCATTCCCGCGCAGGCGGGAATCTAATTTCTTGCAGCTGAGCAACATTAAGGGAAACTTGGGTTCCCGCCTGCGCGGGAATGACGGAAAATGATGGTTGAGCTGAAATTCCGATGGTAGTGCGACTTAGGGAAATTTAAGGAAACACTAGCACTGGCGGAACTGCCAGGCTATTTATGCTCTATAAGCCGCCCCAGTGCTTGATTTTGTACTTTTGCTCTGCGTACTGCAACGTCTAAAACATGAATCGGAAGCCAGGCAATGATCAGTGATTTCCAGATAGCGTTGGCAGGTATCGCGGCCGTGGTGGTGGTGGCGGTCATCGCATATAACCGCTGGCAGGAGTCCAAGTACAAGCGGCATGCCGAGCGGGCGTTTTCGACGGACCATGCAGACGTCCTGTTCGGCGGCTCGCATGAACGAGTGGATCCGCAATTGGGCGATTTCCCCGCTCCGCGCGTGAACGATGATGTGGAAGAGGGCCTCCTTTCGCCAATAGTATCGGAGCCGATCGTGCCGCGCAGCATGGAGCAACCCGGCCTTCCCGCCATCAATGCGGAAATCGATACCGTCGCGCTGGTGCTGGCCGATTCGCCGATGTTGCCCGACCAGTTCTGGCCGACCATTGAACAATCGCGGAAGGTGTCCAAACGCATTCTATGGGAAGGTCTCGTTGCCGGACTGTGGCAGCCGATTTCCGAAAACAGCGATGATGATGCCGGTTTCCGTGAACTGCGCGCCGGCCTGCAACTGGCGAGCCGCAGCGGCCCTGTCGATGGCAACACGCTGCAGGCCTTCAATGAAATGATGGCGGCGTTCGCGCAGGGCATTGGCGCGCCGGACGTGGGCGCGGTGGTGCAGCGCGAAGATGTCGCTGCCGCCATGCAGCGCGCACAGATGGTCGATGCGTTCTGTGCGGATACCGATATCGAAATTGCCGTGAATGTCATCGGCAAAGGCGGCGTGACTTTCGCCACCACCAAAGTGCGTGGACTGGCGGAATCGCACGGGCTGGTGCCGCTTCCATCCGGCGAATATGTGCTGCGCGACGAGCTTGGCCAAGTGCTCTTTACCTTGCGGAACATGAATGCTGACGAACCTCCCGGCATCAAGATGGCGGGGGCCTACCTGACCGGGCTGAGTTTTGCGCTGGATGTCCCGCGTGCCCCAAAGCCGGAAATTACCTTCGAAAGAATGATGGGCCTTGCCTTGCGATTTGCCGATACGTTGCAGGGTGAAGTCGTCGATGACAATCGAAAACTGCTGACGGCCAATGGTCGCAAGGTGATCGCAGACACCATTGTGCAGATTACCGGCGTCATGGCGGCCCGCAATGTGATGCCGGGCAGTTCCGCTGCGCTGCGTTTGTATTCCTGATTCAATCATGGTGGATGCATCGACCATCGCGCGGGTCCGTGAGCTCCGGCGCGAACTCGACACGCATAACTACAATTACTACGTCCTCGATGAGCCGACGATCGCCGATGCCGAATGGGACAAACTGTTCCGCGAACTGGTTGCGCTTGAGACGCAATATCCGCAACTGGTGACACCGGATTCGCCGACGCAACGTGTCGGCAGCCGGCCGCTTGAGTCATTTGCCTCGGTCACGCATCGCGTTCCCATGCTTTCATTGGGCAATGCATTCGCCGACGAGGATATCGAGAATTTCGATCGCCGGTGTCGTGAAGGACTCGATATTGCCGGCGACATCGAGTATTCCTGCGAGCCGAAATTTGACGGGCTGGCCATCAGCCTCACCTACGAAAATGGCGCCTTCGTGCAGGGCGCCACGCGCGGCGACGGCACGGTGGGCGAGGATGTGACGCAGAATCTTCGGACGGTGCGCGCGATTCCGCTCGCCATCGACAGCAAGCTCAAGTTGCTGGAAGTGCGTGGCGAGGTCCTGATGTTGCGCAAGGATTTCGAGGTGCTTAACGCGCGTCAGGCCTTGAAGGGCGAGAAGCTGTTCGTCAATCCGCGCAATGCCTCGGCTGGCTCGTTACGGCAACTGGATTCGCGCCTGACGGCCGAACGGCCTTTGACGTTCTTTGCCTATGGCATCGGCGCGGTTGATGGTGCCGGAATGGAAATTGCGCTGCCGGACACTCACTCGGCGTTGATGGATTGGTTAGCCACGCAGCGTTTTCCGGTGGCAGCGCAGCGGCGGGTAGTGCGCGGCGTTGCCGGGTTGCTCGGTTTCTACCGGGACATCGGCGCGCAGCGATCCGCACTGCCGTTCGACATTGATGGCGTGGTTTACAAGGTGAATCGCTTTGCGCAGCAACAGGCGCTGGGGTTTGTGTCGCGCGCGCCGCGGTTTGCGATCGCCCACAAGTTTCCCGCTGAAGAGGCCACCACCGTATTGCTGGGCATCGATGTGCAGGTGGGCCGTACCGGTGCGATTACGCCGGTGGCACGCCTGCAGCCGGTGTTTGTGGGTGGCACCACCGTGTCGAACGCGACGCTGCACAACGAGGATGAACTGAAGCGCAAGGACCTGATGATCGGTGACACGGTCGTGGTGCGGCGCGCGGGAGATGTGATCCCGGAAGTGGCCGCGGTGATTTACGCCAAGCGCCCGGCGGATGCAAGGCCCTTCGTGATGCCGACTCAGTGCCCCGAATGTGGATCCGCCATCATCAAGCTGGAAGGCGAAGCGATCGCGCGTTGCACCGGCGGACTCATTTGTCCCGCGCAGCGAAAGCAGGCGCTGTTGCACTACGCGCAACGCCGTGCCGTTGACATCGAGGGCTTGGGCGACAAGCTGGTGGATCAGCTTGTCGATGTCGATATCGTGCACACGCCGGCCGACTTGTATCGTCTCGGCCTTGCGGCATTGTCGAGCCTGGATCGCATGGCGGAAAAATCCGCCGCCAATCTGCTGGCCGCCATCGAAAAGAGTAAACACACCACGCTGGCGAAATTCCTGTTTGGCCTTGGCATCCGCAATGTCGGCGAAGCGACCGCTAAGGATCTCGCCAAACATTTCGGTGCGCTGGATGCGATCATGGACGCCACGGTCGAACAATTGCTTGAAGTGAATGACGTTGGGCCGATCGTCGCGGAGAGCCTCCGCAATTTCTTTGACGAACCGCACAATCGCGAGGTCGTCGAGCAGCTCCGCGCCTGCGGCGTGCGCTGGGCGGAATCCGAACCCGCCGCAAACGCGCGGAACGTGGCGGGTGCATTTGCCGGAAAAACGGTGGTGCTGACCGGCACGCTCACGGGCATGACCCGCGACGAAGCCAAGGAAAAACTGGAGGCGGCCGGTGCGAAAGTGGCGGGCAGCGTGTCGAAAAAAACCGACTTTGTGATCGCGGGCCTGGAAGCCGGTAGTAAACTCGACAAGGCGCAGGAACTGGGCGTTGCCGTGATCGACGAAGCGCAGCTCAACGCCATGCTCTCCACAAACTAGAAAAACAGGAAAATGAAAAACGCCGCAAGGATCACCAAAGCCGTATTCCCCGTCGCCGGACTCGGCACGCGATTCCTGCCCGCGACCAAAGCGAGCCCCAAGGAAATGCTGCCGGTGGTGGACAAGCCGCTCATTCAGTACGCGGTGGAAGAAGCGGCGGCGGCGGGCATCACCGAAATGATTTTTGTTACTGGCCGCGGCAAGCGCACCATCGAGGATCACTTTGACAAGGCCTATGAACTTGAAGCCGAACTCGCCGGCAAGGGCAAGTACAAGTTGCTGCAGGAGGTCCGCGACATGCTGCCGGCGGGCGTGCAGTACGTGTACGTGCGCCAGTCCGAAGCGCTGGGGCTTGGGCATGCAGTGCTTTGCGCACGACCACTCGTGGGCGATCAGCCGTTTGCGGTGATACTCGCCGACGATTTGATCGACGCGGGAGATCACGCGCCGGTGATGAAACAGATGGTTGATGAGTACGAGAAGCACCACGCGTCGATCCTCGGTGTCGTCAATGTCGAGCGGCATGAGACGTCGTCATACGGCATCGTCGCGTCCCAACCTATTTCCGACAAAGCGGGTGAGCGTGTCTCGAGAATGTCGGGCATCGTCGAGAAGCCGAAACCCGAGAATGCACCGTCGACACTCAGCGTGGTGGGGCGCTATATCCTGACGCCGGAAGTGTTCGCACACCTTGAAAAAATCCAGCGCGGTGTCGGCAAGGAAATTCAATTGACCGATGGCATTGCCGCGCTCATGACGCAACAACCGGTGTTTGCCTACGAGTTCGAGGGCACGCGCTACGATTGTGGCTCAAAGCTCGGATACCTGAAAGCGACCGTCGCGCTGGGCATGAAGCATCCCGAAGTCGGCAAGGCGTTCGCGCGATTTCTGGCCAAACGATAGCCGTGCGTGTCAATGGCTGCTATCTTCTGCAAATCCATTTTTTTTGAATTGCCTGAATAGAACCAACTCATGAATACAAAAGACGCCAAAGCCCTGCTTGCCGATTCCGAAGTATTGTTCACCGCTGACGAGGTCAACGCCGCGACAACTCATGTCGCCAGGGAATTGAATCGCGACTACGCGGACAAGCATCCGCTGGTGTTTGGTGTGATGGGCGGCGCGGTGGTATTTGCCGGCCAATTGCTTCCGCAGCTCGATTTTCCGCTGGACTTCGATATCGTCCAGGCATCGCGCTACGGTGAAAATACCGTCGGCACGCACCTTACCTGGCGCGTCACGCCGCGCGATAACGTCAAAGGGCGCCACGTGCTGCTACTGGACGACATTCTGGATGAGGGTGTCACGTTGTCGGCGATTGTGGAATTACTGAAGAGCCAAGGTGCGCTCAGTGTTGAGTGTGCCGTGTTTTGCTACAAAGACTACGGCGCCGCGATCAATGACAAAAAGCCGTTGAAGGCCAAGTACGTCGGCCTCACCGTGCCTAACCGTTTCATCTACGGCTATGGCATGGATGTGTCCGGCGCATGGCGTAACCTGCCCGCGATCTATGCGAAAAAAGGGAATTAGGCGATGCTGGCGATTATCGGCGGCACCGGCCTCACCAACCTGGCGAATCTGGAAATCTCGCGCCGCGAAGTGGTGCGCACGCCTTATGGCGAGCCCTCGGGTCATCTCACGTTCGGCCACATCGGGTCGGCAGAAATGATATTTCTCGCGCGCCATGGCTATGCGCACACGCTGGCGCCGCACGAGGTCAACTACCGCGCCAATATCTGGGCACTGCACAAAGCCGGCGCAACGCGCATCATCGCGGTCAATGCGGTGGGCGGCATTGCCGCGAACATGGGCCCCGGTGTATTGGCCATTCCCGACCAGCTAATCGATTACACCCACAGCCGCAAACATACGTACTTTGAAGGTGATGAGCCCGTCACGCACATCGATTTCACGTTCCCGTTTTGCGAGCGTGGCCGAAAGTTGCTGCTGGCTGCCGCCAAGGCCGTTGCCATGCCGGTGCTGGAAGCGGGCGTGCTCGGCGTGTTGCAAGGGCCGCGTCTGGAAACGCGCGCAGAGATCATGCGCATGGACCGCGATGGCTGCACTATGGTCGGGATGACCACCATGCCAGAGGCGGCACTCGCGCGCGAGAAGCAGCTTTCGTATGCGACGCTGGCGCTATCGATGAATCATGCCGCCGGGTTGGGCTCGTCGTCCGCGGGAATCAAGCTGGTCGACGCCGATGCGGTGCTTGCGGCCGGCATGGAAAAAGCGCGGCTGATCATTGCCGAGGTGGTGAAGATGCACGCGGCATTGCCGGCGGCGGAAAGAGGACTGAGCTGATGGCGGCGGAAAGGGGGCTTGGCTGATGGCCGCGCGTGCGATCCTGAAAATGGGCACACCGAGTTTGTTCGAAAAATCGGCGCCGTGGCCGAGAGATAAATTCGATTCTCCCGCGCTGCATGCGTTGCTGGCCGACATGAAGGACAGCATGGTCGCGGCCAGTGGTGCGGGCCTCGCGGCGCCGCAGATCGGCGAAAATGTGCGCGTGGTTATTTTTGAAGTAACGGATAATCCGCGCTATCCCAATCGCGAGCGCATTCCGTTCACCGTGCTTATCAACCCGGAGCTCACGCCGGTGTCCGCCGCCCAAGTGGATGATTGGGAAGGATGCCTGTCGGTACCGGGAATGCGCGGGCTGGTGCCGCGCTACCCCGAGCTTCGATACACGGGTTTTGACCCGTTTGGCAAGCCGATCGACCGCACCGTCGGCGGCTTTCACGCGCGCGTGGTGCAGCACGAAGTCGATCATCTCGACGGCGTGCTCTATCCCATGCGGATGAAGGACCTGACAAAGTTTGGATATACCGACATCCTGTTCCCGGAATTGGTGGGCGTGGATGAGGAATGAAGGAATGAAGCAGCACATTTTTCTTAAAGGAGGTCACCATGGCCGAAACAATTGATGTCGTACCCGTAACTCATGCCAGTCCCGAAGGCGAACGCGACGTATCCGGTCAGATGACGATTACTCACGTTCTGTATGCCCTGCATGCGCTGGCGCCGTTTACGATGTGGCTGCTCGCCATCGTGGCCATGATCATCGGCATGATCAGACGCGACGACGTTCGCGGCACGTGGCTCGATTCGCACTATTCGTATCTGTCGCGTACTTTCTGGTGGGGCATCCTGTGGGCCATCGTCGCGTGGACCGTCTTCTGGGTGCTCGGTTTGTTGACGCTCGGTGTTGGTATGCTGGTGCTGTGGATGCTGCCAGTTGGTGTGTTGATCTGGTATTTGTATCGCGTGATCAAGGGCTGGTTGAAACTGAATGATCTGAAGCCGGTCGCGTAGCGCCGCAATACGCAGATTGCCATTTGACGGGGGTTTTCAGGCGAAAGTGTCCTGGAAGGTGCGCCAGTGCTTGAGTTTTCTGACGCCGCCCCATCAAATTCACAAGCTCACGAGCCTCTGACATTCCCGCGGCGACCAACGGGAGTCCCTATGGAACGCGGGAAAGTCGGACGCTTGGTTGTTGCCGTGTTTGCCACCGGACGCACCCCTTCCAATAACCCTTGTACGTTGACCGCGCACCCAACATGAAACTGATCACCAAAGGCCGTGTAATAGGCACCATTGTCATCCTCGCCATCGTGGCGCTGGTGTGGGGCGGCAATGTGTTGCAGAAGAAATTCATGTCGGCTGACGACAAGCCGCGCTACAAAACATCGGACGTTGATCGTGGCTCGATCGTGCAGTTTGTCACCGCGACCGGCACGCTGAATCCGGTTGGCCTGGTAAATGTCGGCACTCAGGTTTCGGGCACGGTCAGTGAAATCAACGTGGATTTCAACGATCGGGTGAAGCGCGGTCAGGTGCTGCTCAAGATAGAGCCGACGCTGCTGCAGGCGGTCATCAAGCAAAACGTCGCATCGCTCAACGCGGCGCGCGCGCAGTTCACGCTGGCGGACAGCAATTACAATCGCAATGCAAAGCTGGTCACCCAGGGTTTCATTTCCCCTGCGGCACTCGAACAGTTACGGCAGACGCTCGACGCCGCTACCGCGCAAGTGCAGGTGAACGAAGCGCTGCTTGAACGCGCTCGCGCGGACATGGCCAACAGCATCATCCGTGCCCCGATTGACGGCGTTATCATCAAACGCACGGTAGACCTTGGGCAGACGGTTGCCGCAAGTTATCAAACGCCCAATCTGTTCATCATCGCTGCCGACCTGAAGCGCATGCAAATCGATACGAATGTATCGGAAGCGGATGTCGGCTTGCTGAAGGACGGGCAGCCAGTTCGGTTTGTGGTCGATGCATTTCCCGACCGCGACTTCGATGGCAAGGTGCGGCAGTTTCGCCTCGCCGCCAACGTTCAGCAGAACGTCGTGACCTACAACGTGGTGATCGATGTCGAAAATCCGGAAGAACTTCTCAAGCCCGGCCTCACCGCGCAGGTCCGCATCATCACGGCAAACAAGCCAAACGCGTTGCGTGTTCCCACCGCAGCGTTGCGTTATCGCCCGAGCGATTTTGAAGTCGCCATGGACGCGCTGAAGAAGAAATTACTGGGCGTGAAAGATCCGAAGGACGACAAGACGGCAGACGGCAAGAAAGATGAAAAGATCGCCGAAGACAATACCGACGAACTCGGCCTGCGCACCAAGACCGGTGAGCGACTCTATCGCATCTACAAACTGGTGGAGGCGAAAATACCCGGGCAACAAGCGCAGGCAGAACCCGTCGATGTCGTTATCGGTGTCTCCAACAGCAAGTTCACCGAAGTGGTGAAAGGGCCGTTGCAGGCGGGCGACAAGGTGGTGGTGCGTTCGCTGCTGGCTGACCCGACGAAGCAGCCATAGTGCCTGGTTGAATATTCCGGCCCCAATCGTCATGTCCGACACCGCATTGAACACCGCACTTGTGCCGTTGGTGAAACTCACTGCCGTGCGCAAAAGCTACTTCTCCAATCGCGTTGAAACGCCGGTATTGCACGGCATCAATTTCAGCATGCAGCGCGGTGACTTTGTTGCCATCATGGGGCAGTCCGGCTCGGGCAAGTCCACGTTGATGAACATCCTTGGCTGCCTCGATACGCCAACCTCGGGCCAGCACCAGCTTGCGGGCCACACCGTGAATACCCTCACGCGCGCCGAACTGGCGGGACTTCGCAATCGAACCATCGGCTTTGTGTTCCAGAGTTTCAACTTGTTGAAACGCATGACCGTTCTCGACAACGTGGCGCTGCCGTTGCTTTACGCAAGCGTGTCGCGATCCGAAGCACGCAAGCGTGCGCAGGCGCAGCTCGCGAAGGTGGGCCTCGCCGAGTTCGCGCAGCGGCAGCCGAACCAGCTCTCGGGCGGACAGCAACAACGCGTGGCGATCGCCCGCGCGCTGGTGGCTGATCCGCCGCTTATTCTGGCCGACGAGCCCACGGGAAACCTGGACACTCGCACCAGTAACGATATCCTGACCGCGCTCACCGAGCTCAACCGCGATCGCGGGCAGAGCATCATCCTGGTCACGCATGAGCCGGATATCGCGGCATATGCAAAGCGACTGGTGAGGCTGAAGGATGGGCTGGTGCTCTACGATGGACCGGCGCGCGAAGGTTTGCATCAATTGCAGAACGAACCACATGAAGCTGGCGGGCAGGATCTCAATGCCACCGCGATACGCGAGGTGCGCGCATGAAATTCACCCAGGTGTGGGCAGAGTCCCTGCGAGCGATGCTGGCCAATCCGATGCGCACCATGCTCACCATGCTTGGCATCATCATCGGCATCGCCAGCGTGGTGTTGATGCTCGCGGTGGGTGACGGCATCAAGGCATTCATCAACAAGCAGCTTGCGGTGCTGGGTAGCAATCTGGTGCTGGTGCAGGCTGATTCGCGCAAGGCCGTCGGCGCGCGGCTGCGTACCGGTACCGTGCAGACCATGACGATCGATGATGCGGAGGCAATCAATCGCCTGCCGAGCGTGCAGGGCGCGGCGCCGATGCTGACGACGTTTTCGCAGATTTCATTTGGCAACGACAACAGCAACAACCAGGTGCAGGGCACCACGCCCGCCGCCTTCGCCATTCGCAATCTGCGCATGGCGAAGGGCATTGCACTGAGCGAAGTGGATATCGCCAGCGCGGCCCGGGTCGCGGTGCTCGGCAAGAAAGTCGCCGAGCAGTTGTTCTACAAAGCGGACCCCATCAACCAGCGTATCCGCATCGACAACCAGAGCTTTCAGGTGATCGGCGTACTCGACAACGAAGGTCAAAGCTTCGATGCCGGCGATATCGGCGAAGTGGTGATGGTGCCGATCTCTACCGCGCGCGTGACGCTGGTGCGCACGCCGACGCCGCGTTCGGTGCAGTACATCATCGCGCAATCAAAGAGCGCCGAAGGGCTCAACGACATGGTGGCCGACATTTCGGACCTCATTCGCGATCGTCATCGCATCCGCGCTGACGATCAGGATGATTTTCGGGTGGTGAATTTCGGTGAATTCGCCAAATCCGCCGAGGCGATCGCGACCGGTTTGTCGCTGGCGCTCGGCTTCATCGGCGCGGTGTCGCTGGTAGTGGGCGGCATCGGCATCATGAATATCATGCTGGTCAGCGTCACCGAACGCACCCGCGAAATCGGCATACGCATGGCCATCGGCGCGCGGCCGGCCGATGTGCTGTGGCAGTTTCTGATCGAGGCCGTGTCGATATGTTTGGTCAGCGGTGTGATTGGCGTCGCGTTGTCCTCTGCCCTGGCAGCGGCGATTTCCTCGACCGGAAAATTTGACATGGCCATCGGAGTGAAGGCTGTGGTCATTGCGACAGTATTCAGTTGCGCGGTAGGCGTGTTCTTCGGCTTTTATCCGGCGAGGCGCGCGTCGAAGCTGCAGCCGGTGGAGTGTTTGAGGCACGAATGAATGGTAGGTCGCGTTGTGCCACCCGACCTGGAACCGAACTTGGCGATTCCTTGAAGTTGTTAGTGGTGCAGCTTCATCGCTTTCTTCATTCCGTTTTGCAATGTACGCCGACGCCTCAACGTATATCGCGATTTGCCGGGCATCTCCGGGGATTTATAGCCTGGAAGCCGCGCTAGCGTTTGCGTTTTAAACTTGCCCTACGGCCGCAATTCCTTCGTCAACTTCGCCTGAAACTCCTTCGCAAATTCCACATTTCCCAACTCAGGATGCGCAAGGATAAATACGTCCTCCGCGCGCTGCCCCAGGGTAGTGATGCGCGCGTCGTGAAGGCTGATATTGAATTCAAGAAATACTCTGGAGATGGCGGATAGCAACCCTGGCCGGTCCGCACAACTTACGGTGAGTTCGTAGTACGGTTTCTGACGCGATGGCTTGAGCGCAATGGCCGGCTCCATCGGGAAGTGTTTTACCTGGCGGGAGATGCGTCCGGAGAGCGAGGGCGGCGGCGCGGACGGGTCGTTCAGTACGCGCGCAAGTTCGTGTTCGATCATGCCGATCACATCCCGGTAGCGGTCCGCGCTGTCGGCTTTGGGCAGGATTTGGAATACGTCGAGGGCGTAGTCGTGAGCGGTGGTGTAAATCTTGGCGGCAGCGATGTCGAAGGCGAGTTTCTCGAAGAAGCCGGTGATGCGCGCGAACAGTCCTGGCTGATCGTGGGTCATGACCATCACCGCGAAGCCTTGCTGCGGGTCATCGTCAGACTGGGGGCGTACCTTGACGACCGCTTCCGCGGGGCTTGGATTGTCATTCAGCACCAACGCATGCCACGAAATTTCGGCCGAATCGAAACGCTGGAAATAGCGGGCATCGGTGTGCGCCCACAGGTTTGGCGTGGATGCTTCGTTAATGTTGGCGGACTCGCGATAAAGTTTGAGTGCCTCAAGCTTGCGCGCCTCGATCCAGTGTTCGTTCGGCATCGAGTCGCCGCGCAACAAGCGCTGCGTGGCGCGGAATAATTGTTCGAGCAGCCTGCCTTTCCAGGCGTTCCACACGTGTGGGCTGGTACCGCGAATGTCCGCGACCGTCAGCAGATAAAGGGCAGTGAGTTTGCGTTCGTCGCCGACGCGCTGCGCGAATTGCGAAATCACATCCGGGTCGGACAGGTCCTGCTTTTGCGCAACCGCGGACATCTGCAAGTGCATTTCCACCAGCCAGGTCACCAGCGCGGTATCTGCTTTCGACACTTGCAGTTTTCGGCAGAATTGGCGGGCATCGCGCCTGCCTAGCGCGGAATGATCACCGCCGCGCCCTTTGGCAATGTCGTGAAACAACGCCGCCAGATACAGGATCTCCGGTCGCGCAAATTCGTGGGCCAGTTCGTGGCAGTACGGGAATTCGTGTGAGAAGCGCGGCAACACCATGCGGCGCAGATTGCGGATCACCATCAGGATGTGTTCATCCACCGTGTACACGTGGAAGAGGTCGTGCTGCATCTGCCCGACGATGCGGCCGAACGCGGGAATGTAGCGGCCGAGTACGCCGTAGCGGCTCATGCGGCGCAGGTTGAACGTGACTTTTTCACTTTGCAGGATTTTCAGGAATAGCTGGTTCGCTACCGGGTCGTCGCGGAATTTCTGATCGATCAGATGAACGGCGCGCCACAGCGCGCGCAAGGTGTCGGGCTCGAAGAATTCGGCTTCCTGGACGCTTTGCAGGGCAAGGAACGCGCGAAAAATAGACCGGGGATCACGTTTGAAAATTTCCACGTCACACGCGGCAATGTTGCCATTCTCCAGCACGAATTCGTCGTCGATCGGCTGAACCTGATCCTTGCGCCGATGTGAAATTCTCTCCAGCAAGGTCGGCAGCAGGATCGAGTTCATCTGCCAAATGGCTTTTGCCGTGAGGTAGTAGCGGCGCATCAGGACTTCGGAGGGCAATTTACTTTTGGTCCCTGCGAGTTTGAGTTCTTTGGCTAACGCGGTTTGATGATCGAATACCAGGCGGTCCTCGCGGCGCCCGGCGAGGTAATGCAGGCGAATGCGAATATCGATCAGGACTCGCCGGTGATGGCGGATATATTTCGCCTCGTACGGCGTAATGAGTCCCTGTTCTTCAAGTATCTTCCAGTCGTCGCCGAGATCGGCCGCCTTGACCAGCCACATGATGGTTTGCAAGTCGCGCAAGCCGCCGGGACTTTCCTTGATGTTCGGTTCCAGATTCAAGGCGACATCATTGTGGCGTGCGTGGCGGCGGTGCTGCTCGTCGATCTTGGCCTCGAAGAAACCTTTGACCGAACGGGCCTTCTTTAGCGCGCGATTGAGTTCGGCGACCAAGTCTGCACTGCCCCACACGCGGCGTGATTCAAGCAGGCCGGTATCGACGGTGATGTCTTTCCGGGATTCTTCCACGCACTCGTTCACGGTGCGCACGGAAATGCCGGGCTCCAGCCCCGCATCCCACAGCAGACTCACGAACGCCTCGACAGTCGGCATGGCGGAAGTCGTATCGGATGCGGCCCCGGCGTCGGGCAATAGCACCAGAACGTCTACATCGGATGCCGGAAACAGGAACCTGCGCCCGTAACCGCCAACGGCAACAATAGCGAATGATTCCGGCAGGCCGATATCGGTCGCGATACGCACGATGGCGTCATCGACGATCGCGGCATGTTGCCGCAGGTTGCGATCGGGTTGCGGACGTTGCTGGTAGGCGCGTTTCAGTGCCGTGCGCTGTTCAGCCAGCCAGTCGCGAATATGCCGCGCATAGGCGACACGGGTGCTGGCCTGTGCAGGCGAATTGGCGGGAACCTGTCGTAGAGATGCGGATCTCTTGGCGGAAGCCATCGTCCGCGGCGCAGTGCTAATTGAGGTGCGCCGGCGCTGCGGGCGTACCTTCAGACACCGTCAGAACTTCAAAGCCGTCTTCCGTGACCAGCACCGTATGTTCCCATTGGGCGGAGAGGCTGTGATCGGCCGTTACCACCGTCCAGCCATCGCCGAGCATGCGGATATCGCGACGGCCGGCGTTGATCATAGGCTCGACGGTGAAAATCATGCCGGGCTGCAATTTCGCCCCTGTCCCGGCACGGCCGTAGTGCAGCACTTGCGGTTCTTCGTGAAATCTTTTGCCGATGCCATGACCACAGAATTCGCGCACCACGCTGTAGCCTGCCCCTTCGGCAAATACCTGAATCGCGTGGCCGATATCTCCAAAGGTGGCGCCTGGCTTTACTTCGCGTATGCCGCGCCACATCGATTCGTACGTGCTTTCGCACAAGCGCTTGGCCTGGATTGAAGGTTCGCCCATGCAGAACATACGGCTGGTATCGCCGTGATATCCCTCTTTGATGACGGTGATATCGATATTGACGATGTCCCCATTTTTCAGCAGTTTGTCGCCAGGAATGCCGTGGCAAACTTGGTGATTGACGGAAGTGCATACTGACTTCGGATAAGGCCGGTGCCCCGGTGGCGCGTAATTCAGGGGTGCCGGGATGGTACCCTGCACATTGACCATGAAGTCGTGACACAACTCGTCGATTTTGCCGGTGGTGACGCCTGGCTTGACGTAGGGAGTAATGAAATCGAGCACTTCCGAGGCCAGTCGGCCGGCGACGCGCATTTTCTCGATGTCCTGCGGGGTCTTGATAACAATGTTCACGATTTCAATTCTGGTTGGAAAAGCAAGGCAGGAGTATAGCAATTGAGTTGCGCATGCGCCGACCAATGGCCGGTGCGATGCCCGATAAAGGACAAAAAGTCCAGCATTGGCGCGGCTTTCCGGGCAAAATCGCCCGGGACGCCGCGTCAAATGGCGATCTTCAACAATTTTCTGCGTTTCTGCCTGAGTGTGAATCCCGGTCAATGAACCGGATGGACGTGCGGACGGCAAGTTTGAATCGGCGACCACCCCCATGTCGGCGTGAATTGGCCCTGCCGTCACGATTCAGTTTGCTTCAAATTCAACTTTGGTTGCTCTGACGCTTCCATCCGACTTCCGTTTTCCCTTGGCCTTGGCTTTTTGTCCAACAGCCGGCGCGTGATCGTCCTTAATGCTTATCGATGCATCCGAGGCGTCAATTCGCCGGCCCTTGACGACGAAATCACCGATTGAGCGAAACTCGCTGATGATTCCGCTGACCTCGATTGACGATCCACTGGAATCGCTCGATTCTATTTCGGTTGAATGAAACTTGATTTCCTCCGCGACCAGAACGCCATTGACGACGAATCCTTCAACGGTGACTCGCACGCCCGGCTTCAGGTTGTTGGCGGTGCCGCCGGAATAACTTGCCGCGCCTGCATCGATGGCGACACCGGCAACGGTGAAGTTTCTTGACGAACGGAAGTCAGCGATAAACCCCTCAATGTCATTGCCCGCGTCCTCGTGGATTTCGATCTCTGGTGTGACTGAAACTTCCGTCGCCAGAACTGACGCTGACTTGGCGTCGAATATCCCTTTCACCGCGACGAAGTCGCCATTTTCGACGCGAGCTGTTTTGGAAATCACGTCAAGAACGCCGATGCGGAAGCGATCATCGCGGGTGTTGCGCACAACCCCCCGAATCTCGGAGAGCGCCGACATGGGCGGCGCGATGGCTTCAATAAGCGTTGCCGCAAACAGGTTACGTGCAGGGTCGTTCAAGCCATGTATGGCGACCCAATCGCCCGCCGCGATTTGTGAAAGGTTCGCGATTCCACCAAGTCGCGTCGACAAGTCGGCAGCCACGCGTTGCGAAAGCACCTGCATTTCGCCATTCGCGGAATTGATACTTTGCACTTGCCCAAGGATGGCGCGGTTCGTGCGCACGATAGCGGCGGTACCGGTGCCAAGCGTGTAATTGAAATCACCTTCGATTTCGACCACCATTCCGAGTTTCAGAGCCGCACGTGACTGATTGGGCACGCCATCGACGATGATGTTGGCTTGCGACTCGTCGTAGTGCACACCATGCACGACGATACTGCCAAAGTCTTCGATTTCGCCGAAGGCATAGTGCTGGCCGGTCCCGCCTGTCCGCACCGCAGCGCCCAATGCGCCGGCGACGAACAGGGTGGCCACGGATAGCAACGCGGTAAGCCAAATTACCAAGCGTTCCCGCGTGCGGCAGGCGTGTTGCGATGTGTTGAAATTATTTGTGTTTTGCATGGCGAATTCCTTGAAAGCTAACTACGGATTGCTCCCGTACGTTTGGCGGCACGTTTTCCGGTAGTGGGCGATCCATCCAGCGTAGGAACAGATTCTTTGTAGAAATACGCACCGAAGTTGATACGCGCGTCGTGTTTTTCGTCGATCTTGTCGCGTCCTTCCAGTTCAATGGCGCGCTCCATGAGCTGTTGCATGACCTGCTTCCACAAACTGCGGGCGGTGCGTTCAAGCTCCTCCGCGGAAGCGGCGGAAAGGGCGGTCGCGGAAATGCTCTGCTCAAGCATTTGCGTTTCCGCTGCGCTCAAATTGTGGACCACCGCCGCGAGATGGTCATGACCGTTTTCAGCAAGATATTGCACTTGATCGTCAAATGCTTTTTGGGGGACGAATGCATCGACAACCAAATGCACCATTTCGTTTTCGACATGAACGATGCCCATTCTTACCATTTCGGCCAAAACGACTGATGGCCTCAATTCGGCGTCAACGGACTTGACCAATGTGGAAAAGGTCTCAACCGCTTTGCCTTTGCGGATGCTGAGTGCCCTTGGCTCGCGCCGCGCAGACTGAAAGCGCTTGTCGGTGAGCCAGCGCGTAACGACATCCGCACCCATCGAAAGCGTTGGCGAGAGAATAAAGGCATCGTATCCCTCTTCGCGAAAACGCTTCACCTCCTTGCGATGCAAACCGGTCATCATGGAGATCTGCAAATCGGTTGCGGTCCCGCCAATGGCTTTGATTTCCTTCTCTGATTCCTCGGTATATACGGACTTGATGAGCTGGTGAAATGTTTGCAATACGATGCCGTGACGCATCATCAATCGAACGATCGGCCGCATGATGTGGCGGATCGAACGGATCAGCGCCGCACTGGAGGTTGCTGCAGAAGCGTTGGTTTGTCGTCGAGCGGCCATGAATAGCCTATTGGACCTTGTTGATGAGCACGGAAACTTCGCCCGCGCCGATTGCAATAGCCGCGCTGACTCCCTCGAAATCTCCAGCCTGGGCACGCGCGTCGCCGGTCCGGGATGCGCGCGCTACGATAGCGACCCGGCTGAGCGATGATAACTTGAATTCCGGCGACGTTGTATCCGCGTCGCTCAAATCAAAGCAGGTCGGCGGATTCGCGATGCAGTCGCGTTTCGCCAGTTCATGCACGTGAACAAAATGGGCAGGCCCAAACTTCTGTAGCTTCTCCCAAGCGCTAACTGCGGCGGCAGAGTTCGCGGCCCATCGTCGATCATTCGCGAGAAATTCCGCCTCGGCATATTTGATCTGCATGTCGCCATCATAGGGGTGCATAAGCGGCAGTCTCACGCTTTTGCCCCGGCAAAAATTCTAGCGTCCGCCATAGAGGAGACGAACGGCGACATCAAAGCTCCACACGCGGCGAATCTCGATGATGTCGTAGTCCACTCCCACATCCGACGGAAACGGAGAAAATGGCGATAGCATGTAAACGACTTGCCTGACGGCATCGTCGATTGCGACCACGCCGCTGGAACGATTGATTACGACGCTCTCGACACTGCCATCCCGACGAAGCGCCACAGTGACCACGGGATTTTCATAAGGGCCGCTCTTTGCGGCTTGCAGCACGTCAAGCGGGGCGTTTTGTTCGACTTTCTGCCGCCAGCCCTCGGCAAGCATTCTCAGGCGCAAATCCTGGTCCGGACCCGGGCGCCCCAAAAGCGTTCGACGCCTTGAGCTTTCCGATCGTCCTTCCGGTGGTTTTTCGGCAAGTTTAATGGGCGCGGACTGCTCGACTTTTGCTGAAGTAGCCGCCGGCGCAGTACGCTGTTGTGAGGCGGCAACACTATCGGATTTTGCGGCCTGTCCTGCGGCCTCCCGGCGCAATGCTTCCTGTCCCTGACGCATGGTGTCACGTTGAGCAGCCTCCTGTGCGCTTGCTGCTTGTGCGGAAGCTTCCTGTCGCAAGGCTTCTTGCCGCATGGCCTCTCGCTGAGCGGCTTCCTGCGCGGCTGCTGCTTGTGCAGCCGCTTCCTGTCGCAATCCCTCCTGGCGCATAGCCTCGCGCTGCGCTGCTTCCTGTGCGGCTGCTGCCTGGGCGGCAGCTTCCTGTCGCAATGCGTCCTGACGTGCCGCTTCACGCTGAGCCGCCTCCTGAGTAGCCGCAGCCTGGGCGGCTGCCTCCTGTCGCATTGTTTCCTGTCGCAGAGCTTCAAGACGCGCGGCCTCACGCTGTGCCGCTTCTTCCGTGGCGGCTGCTTGCGCCGCGGCCTCTTGGCGCGCGGCCTCCTGACGCAATGCTTCACGCCTGGCCGCTTCCTGCGTAGCTGCTGCTTGTATAGCCGCTGCTTGCACGGCAGCCTCCTGGCGCATGGCATCCTGCCGCAGCGCCTCCTGACGTAAGGCCTCACGCCGAGCCGCTTCTTGCGCGGCTGCCGCCTGCGCCGCAGTCGCTTGACGCATGGCTTCCTGCCGCAAGACCTCACGTTGAACGGCTTCCTGTGAGGCCACTGCCTGCGCAGCCGCTTCCAGGCGCAGGGTTTCTTGCCGCAATGCCTCCTGCTGCAAAACCTCGATCCGTGCCGCTTCCAGCGCTGCCGCTTGTGCGGCGGCCTCCTCGCGGCGTATTGTTTCTTGTCGCACGGTTTCTTGACGCAATTCCTCTGCCTTGCTTGCTGATTCCGGCGTGGGCGCGCTCGCCGTTACCTTCGCGACAAACGCGGGCTCCGGTGCAATCCGCTTCGTGGGCGGGGGAGGCTTGACAGATTCCTTGGCCTGCGCCGGCTTGACTTGACGCGGAGCACTCTTCGCCTGCTTCCGCGAAACCTCGGGAGGTGAGTCGGTTTTGGATTGCGTCTGGCGTTCCGTGTCAGAAGGTTTTGATACGGAGCCAGGTGTCATGACCTGACGGGGCGAATTCTGTACGGGCCGGGTGACCTTCTCTCGAGGGGATGACGACGACGGTTTTGCGTTTGTTTGCGTGGCGATGCTCGATCGGGCCGCAATTGTCACCCTTAACGAAGCATCACCGGTGCGACGTTCGGCCTTTGAAAAAAGGCTACCCGGCATGCCCAAGCTGGGCAAATCAAATTTGACGCTCAGGATCATCAGGTGAATCAGGCACGAAATAATCAGTGCGTGCTCAAAACGCAAACGAGTATAAATGCGACGGAAATACCAGCGTCGCCGGCGTGGACGCGCTTTGACCGGCAATCTCGCCGCCGACCAGTCTGATTTCGCGCGCGAATTCACCGGCGGAGGCGCGCGCCTGCTATCGCCCGGCTGTGCCAATTTTCCACGCCCCGCGGAGCGCTCCCAACGTGAAATAACCAGGCCCATCGAACCGCAGGGAACTGCGGATCAACGTCAAGCTATTCAAATCCGAAAGGGGGCGGCGATATCTGGGTCTAGAAAGCATTCCAGGGACCGTTGGGTGAAAGTGCCTGCCCCCAGATCGACGTGTAGACACTACGCCCATAAAAGAATGAAAGCCCCCACACAAAGGTCTGGGGCGCTTGATTGATGGAACCTCCCAGATTGCCGAAGGCGGTGCTGGAGCCACTGAAAAGCACATCCGCATTGGCGATTGAAAAATCGACGGGTGCGGTGCGCCCGAGTGAATCGGTCAGGATCGCGTTTCGCGTGACTGGCGCGGTGCCTGGAGGGCAATACCAGCCGGCAGACGTGGTTGATCCTGAGGAACTCTTGCAGCTTTGCGGAATACTGGCGTCATTGAAGAAAAATGCATTTGATCCGCTGTCGATGTAGCTTTCTGAAAAGCTTGTTGAGCCCAGATTTGTCGTGAAATAGAGATAGCTGGGACTGGACGGGTTGACGTCAACCATCAGCATTTTCGCGCTGGGTGAAATCTGATTGTTGGTGCGTGTGCCAATGCCGAATACCAACCGTCCCTTTGCGACACCGGCCCCCAAGGCCGGCAGTGCGGGCAAGCTGAGAATCGTACCGTTGTTGTCTGGCTGAGGGTTGCGATCGTCCGGGACGAAATGTATGACAGGATTCTGCGTTTGTTGGGCAATTGGGATGCCCGCCGGCTTGCAATTTGCCGTGACTGCGTCAGGGCAAACGTAGTACTGGACATGGAATCCGGCGTAATTTGCCGGTGACAGGCAACTCAGCCCGCAATCATAGGGGATCATGCCGATGCCAAGTATTCCATTTGCCTGTAGCGACGCCGCTGAGCTGAACACGCTCCCGCCGGAGGCCGTGACGCAGTCTGACGGCACGGTGAGAGTTGTGCCTGCGGTGTCATCGATCACCTGAATGGGAATTGCGGTGGCCGTTTCCCCCGAAATATGGACATCGGCTTTGGCCAGCGGACCCCAAACCCCACCGAGAACAAACGCGTAACACTCCACCGCAGTACCCGCGGGCGTATTGTTTTGCGGATCCGCGGCCAGCGCGATGGGCGGCAATGACAGGCTGGAAACTTTGCTTTTCAACACGCGCAAACCATAGGAACCCGTGTCGAGAAAAACATGGTCTATGATGGTACATGTGCTTGAGTTCGGCGCGCAGATGGTGACGGTAACGAACGGAACGTTTGCAACACCCAGCGAAAAACCGGCCGGGCCTGAATCCACAATCACCTCGGTCGTGTTTGGACCCGTTGGAGTGTCTAAAGTGACCGTTGTCCCCGCCGTACCCGTCCCCAGTCCGCCACCGGACAAGGTTGTGACCGATGAGTTGCCACCTCCGCAGCCAGCGCAGGTCGCCAAGACCAGTAACGCTGCCGTAAAGAGATCAAGCCTAGCGGAGCAATTCTGCATCGATACCTTCTGGAACCAGCGTCGGGACATAGGCCAATCCGGCAAATGCGTTCATGCGACCGCCTTGATGAACAACAAGGTTTGGCTGACGAATGGATTGCTGTCTCTTGATTCCGGCAACCCCGGCCGCCGCTCCAACCGTTGCGCCCTGCAAGGCGAACCGCGGGCCGAGTAACGCCTCAAGGTCCGGCTTCAGGCGAGTCCGCCAGGAAACGGCAAATACTACTCCCGCGGAATTGACATACTGCTTGATTCCCGATCCGTCACTCATTCTGATTTCATGCGTAGTCATCAGTCCGTTCGCGCTGGCACTCTCGCTACGTGCACCCTTGTAGCGAATCTGATCTGCGTGAATCGTATTGGCGGCCGCTCCCAAGACAGCGTGCGCGGTGTGTGAATAAAACAGGACGCAGCATGCGCCGGCAAACACCCAGGAGCAACGCATTGATCTGCCAGCCGACATGATGGACCACTTCATTTCAGAACCTCGGTAATCTCCAGTTTCAGGTTACTGGTGCCGACGGGAACCGGCGCCGATACACCTTCGAGATCTCCTGGCGCCGGCGTGACATCTCCCTTCAACGATATACGCGCAACAACGATAACCTTGGACAGTTTCGAAAGGCCCATATTTGGAACCATGGCCGTGGAATCATCCAGCGTGAAGCTCATCGGCAGGTCACTGACCTTTTTTCGCAACAATGCAACCGGCATGCGCGAACCGTCTGCAGGGCGCGCAAACAGGAACAGAGTTGCCTGCGCAGGCGCCTTGGCGCGCAGATCCGCAGCCAGCCAAACGCGGCCTGACACTTGCGCCGCGGCGCCGCCGACGACATCCGTTTGGGCTTTTCCCTGGACGGGTGCTGCTGTTGCCGATGATGGATCGCCAGAGAGGGACTTCGCCTGCGCGATGCCGTCGTCAATTTGACGAAGAATTGCCGCATCTGTCGACGCTGAACGAGCCTTTTCCAAATGCGAAATGGCTTTTGCATAGTCTTGCGCTTCGATGTATGCGATGCCTGTCAACAATAGTGCCTTTGCATTCTTCGCATCAAGTGCCAGCGCACGTTTCAACAGCTCGAAGGGTTCCCCTTTGAATGAGCGTCCATTAACCACCGCGAGAACGTCCGCATAATCGGCAAGTACTTGTGCATCCTTGGGTAAAATTTGCGCGAGCCTGGTATAGGCTTTGGAGGATTCAGTGAACTTTCCAAGCATTTCGTACGAGTGCGCGAGCATCCCCCATGCCGACGCATTCTTTGGTTCCTTTAGTGTTTGGCTGGTAGCCTGCTCGACCATGCGCTCCAGTTGCTCGTCTGAAAGGACTTTCAGAGTCGTTGCCGGGCCAGCCACTTTGGACGATGCGGAGTCTTCGCCGGCTTTGGATGCAACGGAAATCGGCGATCCGGATTTCTCGACAAGAAACAGGTACGCAACCGCGACCAAGGCGACAAACAGCACCGCCAATGCGAGCCAAGTCCTCTGCGAAGTCTTTTTCGACCGGCCGAACTCACTCGCCGGGGTTGATGCGTTCTCTATGACGCCACCTGTGTCCAGGTGACTGTTCTCGGGTTGCGAATTCAATCTTCATTCCTTGCGATCTGGGTTGGGTGGCGCAACGATGCGGAAAACCTTGCTGGACCAGATGGCCAATGGTGCGAATACCTAGAACAATTCATAACGCACGCCAAAATAGAAGAATCCTGAATTAATGGTGGCATTGTTTGTGGTGCCCTGATTCGTCGAACGCTCTAATAGACCTTCCCCCAGAACACTAGTTCGCTTGGAAAAGTTGTACGTGCCCCGCAGCCCCGGCGAAATCCGCGTCAGTTTGGAACCCTCGTCATCTCGCTGCGTATACCAGCGCAGGGATGGTTCCAGGGTGATCTTGTTGTCATTAAAACCAGTCAGGTTGTTGTACGACAACTGAACACCACGAAAGAGAGGTGTCGACAAATAGCTCAGGTTGAAGTTATTGATATCGCGCTTGGAATAAAGATTCGAGCCGGTAAGTTGCATCGATAGCCCGGTCTGGGCGCCCGTTGCAGGCGTTGCATCAAAGTTGCCCACGGCGGGTAGCGCACCGATATCACTGGCCCGGAGATCCCCCGTTAGCTGCCATTTTGCGCTAATGGGTCTCGAAACACTGAATAGCGCTTGGCGCGCCTTCGCGGTGGTCCCTAACGCCGCCGTCCTGATTTCTTCCAGGCTTTGCATTTGCAACAATGTTCTCAACGAGGCCGCTCCAGAGCTGATCAGGGCGTTGGTCATTTGCAAAGAAGGTGCCTTTCGGGAATCCAGCAAGATCGTGTAGGTTGTCTGTCCACCGCCTTGAAGTGAACCTTGCAGCGACACCGCATTCACCGCGCGAAACAGTTGATCGTAGTCCAACAATGCGTACATGGACCCACGCTCATTTGAATAACGCGCCTCGGCGCCGATTGCGCGGCGATTGGCAATTGTTTGCGTCCTCTGCTCAATGATGTAAATGTCGCCACTTAGATTTTCCGTGATGGCGTCAGCTTCAATCATTCCGGCGAACAAGGTCTCCGCGGGTGCAGTGACCAGCGGGTTGGCAGGTACGCCACCCATCAAGCTCAAGCGAAGACTCGGACGCACCGGATAGGTCAACGAAACGCCGTCGAAAATACCAAGCAGTCCGCCATTGATGGGCGATTGCCGGCCAAATCGGACTGCAAGTCCGCTGGCTTTCTGACGGTAATCCACGTACGCCGCATTCAGCACGCTGGTATTGTGTGAGGTCGCCGTCAGGTTTGCCGACCCGGTCCCTCTGAGCACGGCCCGGATATCTGACGCTTCCGTGGTATATCTCGCGCCGAGATCAACGTTGGTTACCAGCGCGGATTCCGTAGTCTTGCTCAAGGTCGATTGATCAATTCCGGCGGCCAGGTTCACCAGCGACTGGCTGCGGGATTTGCCGCCGAAGTAATACTGTGCGATGTTGCCGTTGTATTTGACTTCGGGTTTTTTCGCCTGTTCCGTTCGGGCAACTTCTGATGGGGCGCCAGGTTTGATTGAGCCGGCGTTCATCGAAGCAAGCCGCCGCGCAACACGCTGCGCACCATCGCCACCCTCAAAGAGCTTCAGGTACAGCTCATATTCGACCCTCGCGCGGGCAAGATTACCCGCACGCTCCCATGCGATGCCGATCATTTCCTGCGCATCTTGCGTCGCCGAATTGGGGGGCAGCAGCAATAGCTGATTGAGTTTGCTGATAGCCGTTTCCGTGTTCTCCTTGCTGACAGCCTCCTTGGCTGCCGCCAGCAACTCGGTAGCTTTGGCCTCAATTTCGGCGGAAGCCGCCGACATCGGTGGTATATCCCGTGCCGTTTCTTCCAGCTTTTCTGCGATTTTCTTATCAGCCGGCGATGCCAAAGGTTGCACGGGCTGACTCGGCGCCGCAGTTGCCACGGCCGGTTTCTTGTCGAGCTGAACCGACGCTGATTTCAACGTTTCTGCACGTCGCCGGGACAAATCCACCACAACGGCTTTTGGAAATCGCTCCAGAAGTGACTTGCGCGCCGTTTCGGCATCGGCTTCCGATGAAAAATAGCCAAGATTGAGTTCAAACGAGCTGACACCATCGACAACTGAACGCGTGTCAAAAACTTCGTAATTCTGAAACCTGGCGGGCACTGCCGGGACTCTATCCATTGCGCTCGATGGTCCGCTGGCCAACTTGACCGCGTAACGCTGTTCGGACACTTGTGCGACCGGCTGCGTTCTTGCCTTGCCGACAAGCAAGATGTCAATGGTTCTCGGGTTCGCTCCTTGCCGCGCTCGTACCTGAGTGAGTTCGCTGATCTGCATCGTCATTTGCCGTGTTCGCACATTCGGCGCGGCGTTCAGGACCAGCGTGAACTCTGGCGATGTCGCGGTTGCCGGCACGCGTCGCGACTCCGCGGTCCGTTGTTTGAGGCTCGTCTCGTCCGCCGTCAGTAGTTCAACCTGGAATTGAACGAACTGCGTGGGGGTAGCGGGGGATTGCTGAACCAGTCTCACGGATCCGGAAAAACTGACGTGCGCAACCACGTCATTGCCTTGGACCGTTACGGTTACATCGTCGAGGGTTTGTGCGAAGACCTGTTGCGTCAGCGCAGCGAAAACGCCGGCGAGCAGCCAGCGTCCGATCGCGTATCTACTTTGCATGATTACCTGCTTCCTCTTATTGCCACGGTCGACGGCCGGGCCTTCGTTAGGGAACGCCTGATCAAGTCTTTCGGCAGTCCCGGGACCAACAATACACCCTGTTTCCATGCGTTCCGAGTCTGCCGACCCTCATCCAGATTTGACGAAATCAGATCTTCCTTTGATATTAACTTTGGTATCGGGTTCGGCACAACCCCAAGTTTCGCCGATCGACTTTGCCGCTCATGGACCTGGACGGAATGGAAGCTTGGGCCGGTTGTTCCCCCGCATTTGCCGCGGAATCATTTCGCCATTGGTGATGTGGCAGCTCACGCACGTATTCTTGTCCACCTGAGGCTGGTAGAGAGGTGACAAGTGCGAGTAGGAAACCGGTACCCACGCAACTGTTCGGTGACATGAGTCACATGATTTGGCGGTCACAAAATGCCTGCCGGTCTTGCCCGTCGCCGCAGCATTGTTGTGACAGACCTGGCACTGACCCGGCAGGACACCCTGGTGGCTGAACTGTGCCGGCTTCCATGCCGTCGTGCGGTGACACGCGTCGCAAGACAAGCGTGTTTGCAGATGTTTGGCCGGCATTCCCGTCGCTGTTTGTGCGTTGTGGCAGGTTCCGCATTCCCCTGGCAATACACCCGCGTGACTGAATGCTGGCAAGTCACCCTGGAGCATTGATGAGCCCAATCTGCCACCCGGCAGAAAACGCTGGTTCATCGAATTCTGCGCACCACGCATTACGGGACGAACTCTCGCTGCAGCGCCACTCCACTTGGTGTACACCTTGGTATGACAAGCGATGCAGTCCTGACCCGCTTTACGGCCCTCGTGACCAACACCTCGGGTCACGATTGTTACGCCGTACCATTTATAGCCGCCTTCATGACAATCAATACAAGGTGTGCCCACGGCGACGTGCGCTGGCGTATTTCCCTTCATGTTCATGCCCGCAAAGGAGGTGAACACATTGGCTTTGTGGCAGATTTCGCACGCAATCGTTCCCGTTGGAACGTGGGTTGATGACGACGGCGCGGTTGGCGACCCGCCGGCGGCCAACGGCATTGCCATCGGCTGATAGGTCATCGGTGGCGGCGACGGGCAGTTAGCTTGCGTTGTGCAGCCGGCGAACGGTCCTGCGCCTGCCCCCTTGGAATGGCAAGTGATACAGCCGCTTGTTATTCCGGCATGCATTGCCGTGTTGCTGGCAAGTCCGGCAATCGAGAAGTCACCGTTAACGATGTGACAGGTTGCACAGGTTCCATTTGTCGGTATATGTCCCACCGGCTTCGCAGCGCCAGAGAAATAGTTGGTTCCCGTGTGGCATTGCGAGCAATCACCGGTGCTTGGGTGAGCCGCATCAGCGATGTTGTGGGTGCTTGCCGCCGCCTTGGGCCGGCTGTGGAAGCCCGTGTACTGCGCGCCGCTGACCAAGGTTGTCGGCGCAATCGGGTAAGCGTTCATGCCCATCCAGACATAGTTCGTGTCATGACAACTCGAACAGCCACCAGTGATGCCGGCGTGAATCTGCGCGGATGTCGGTGCGGGTGTCGCGAACAGCGTGCCTGGCGCGGTCTTCGTCGCCGAGGCCGGAATCAACCCTGCAGGCGTCGTACCCAAGTGACACGCTTCACACGTTGTCGATGACGGGATGTGCGCACTGGCGCCAACCGGCGAGGTCGGCGGCATCACCACAATCCGGCTCACCCCGGCAAAGCTGCTGCCGGTGATACTGGGGCCGTGACAGGTGTCGCACTTGTTCGTGATCCCGGTGTGACTCATGCGGGAGTTGCTGAACTTGGCGCCATTGCCCACCGGTGTGGTGGTAACGCTCGACCCCGGACCGACGTGGCAGACCTCGCAGGCTGTCGTTATCGGCATGTGGTTGCTTGGCGGGCCGACGATGCTGAAGTTGGCCGATGGTATTGCAAAGCCCGCTACGACGCTTGCGGCATGACACTGCGCGCAGTTGGTCGTGGTACTCGGCGCATACGTGTGTATGTTGAGCAGCGTTGGCATCACCGCATAGTCGCTCGACGTATGACAAGAAGAGCATTGTGCCGTGGCCGCGTACGGGATGTGATTGGCTGGTTTGTCCTGCGCCGAAAAGAAGTTGGTGCCGCTATGGCACTGTGAGCAGTCGCCGGCACTCGGATGCGCCGCATCCGCAATGTTGAAGGTTCCCGCCGCCGCTTTTGGCCGGCTGTGGAAGCCTTTGTACTGTGCGCCGGTAGTCTTCACGGTCGGCGCAATCGGATAGGCATTCATGCCCATCCAGACGTAGTTCGTGTCGTGACAACTCGAACAGCCACCAGTGATGCCGGCGTGAATCTGCGCGGATGTCGGTGCGGGTGTCGCGAACAGCGTGCCTGGCGCGGTCTTCGTCGCCGAGGCCGGAATCAACCCTGCAGGCGTCGTACCCAAGTGACACGCTTCACACGTTGTCGATGACGGGATGTGCGCACTGGCGCCAACCGGCGAGGTCGGCGGCATCACCACAATCCGGCTCACCCCGGCAAAGCTGCTGCCGGTGATACTGGGGCCGTGACAGGTGTCGCACTTGTTCGTGATCCCGGTGTGACTCATGCGGGAGTTGCTGAACTTGGCGCCATTGCCCACCGGTGTGGTGGTAACGCTCGACCCCGGACCGACGTGGCAGACCTCGCAGGCTGTCGTTATCGGCATGTGGTTGCTTGGCGGGCCGACGATGCTGAAGTTGGCGGATGGTATTGCAAAGCCCGCTACGACGCTTGCGGCATGACACTGCGCGCAGTTGGTCGTGGTACTCGGCGCATACGTGTGTATGTTGAGCAGCGTTGGCATCACCGCATAGTCGCTCGACGTATGACAAGAAGAGCATTGTGCCGTGGCCGCGTACGGGATGTGGTTGGCTGGTTTGTCCTGCGCCGAGAAGAAGTTGGTGCCGCTATGGCACTGTGAGCAATCGCCGGCGCTCGGATGCGCCGCATCCGCAATGTTGAAGGTTCCCGCCGCCGCTTTTGGCCGGCTGTGGAAGCCTTTGTACTGTGCGCCGGTAGTCTTCACGGTCGGCGCAATCGGGTAAGCGTTCATGCCCATCCAGACATAGTTCGTGTCATGACAACTCGAACAGCCACCAGTGATGCCGGCGTGAATCTGCGCGGATGTCGGTGCGGGTGTCGCGAACAGCGTGCCCGGCGCGGTCTTCGTCGCCGAGGCCGGAATCAACCCTGCAGGCGTCGTACCCAGGTGACACGCTTCACGTTGTCGATGACGGGATGTGCGCACTGGCGCCAACCGGCGAGGTCGGCGGCATCACCACAATCCGGCTCACCCCGGCAAAGCTGCTGCCGGTGATACTGGGGCCGTGACAGGTGTCGCACTTGTTCGTGATCCCGGTGTGACTCATGCGGGAGTTGCTGAACTTGGCGCCATTGCCCACCGGTGTGGTGGTAACGCTCGACCCCGGACCGACGTGGCAGACCTCGCAGGCTGTCGTTATCGGCATGTGGTTGCTTGGCGGGCCGACGATGCTGAAGTTGGCGGCCGGTATCGCAAACCCTGCCACGACATTCGCGCCATGGCATTGCGCGCAGTTGCTAGTGGTGCTTGGCGCGTTGGCGTGAATGTTCAATAACGTCGGCATTGCCCTGTAGTCGCTTGATGTGTGGCACGCGGAACATTGTGCTGTGGCCGAAGTCGGGATGTGGTTGCTGGGTTTTATTTCGCCGGCGAAGAAACTCGTTCCCGCGTGGCATTGAGAACAGTCGCCATTGCTTGGATGTGAGGCGTCGGCAATGTTAAAGGTACCTGCCGCTGCCTTGGGCCGGCTGTGGAAACCCTTGTATTGCGCGCCGCTGGTCAGAGTTGTCGGCGAGATCGGGTAGGCACTCATGCCCATCCAGACGTAGTTCGTGTCGTGACAACTCGAACAGCCGCCAGTGATGCCGGCGTGAATCTGCGCGGATGTCGGTGCGGGTGTCGCGAACAGCGTGCCCGGCGCGGTCTTGGTCGCCGAGGCCGGGATCAGGCCTGCAGGCGTCGTGCCCAGGTGACACGCTTCACACGTCGTCGATGACGGGATGTGCGCACTGGCGCCAACCGGCGAGGTCGGCGGCATGACCACAATCCGGCTCACCCCGGCAAAGCTGCTGCCGGTAATGCTGGGTCCATGACAGGTGTCGCACTTGTTCGTGATTCCCGCGTGGCTCATGCGGGAGTTGCTGAACTTGGCGCCATTGCCGACCGGTGTGGTGGTAACGCTCGACCCCGGACCGACGTGGCAAACCTCGCAGGCCGTCGTTATCGGCATGTGGTTGCTTGGCGGGCCGACGATGCTGAAGTTGGCGGCCGGTATCGCAAACCCTGCCACGACATTCGCGCCATGGCATTGCGCGCAGTTGCTGGTGGTGCTTGGCGCGTTGGCGTGAATGCTGGCCAGCGTTGGCATCACCGCATAGTCGCTCGAGGTGTGGCATGCGGAACATTGTGCCGTGGCCGCGTACGGGATGTGATTGGCTGGTTTGTCCTGCGCCGAGAAGAAGTTGGTGCCGCTATGGCACTGTGAGCAGTCGCCGGCACTCGGATGCGCCGCATCCGCAATGTTGAAGGTTCCCGCTGCCGCTTTTGGCCGGCTGTGGAAGCCCTTGTACTGTGCACCAGTCGTCTTCACGGTCGGCGCAATCGGATAGGCATTCATTCCCATCCAGACGTAGTTGGTATCGTGACAACTCGAGCAGCTGCCAGTAACCCCCGTGTGAATCTGCGCGGAGGTGGGCGCAGGCGTCGCGAATAGCGTGCCCGGGGCCGTCTTCGTTGCCGAGGCTGCAATCAAGCCCGCAGGTGTCGTGCCGAGGTGACAGGTTTCGCAAGTCGTACTCGACGGGATGTGCGAGCTGGCACCGACAGGCGAAGTGGGCGGCATCACCACAATATTGCTGATTCCCGCAAAGCTGCTGCCGGTGATGCTGGGGCCGTGACAGGTGTCGCACTTGTTCGTGATCCCGGTGTGGCTCATCCGGGAGTTACTGAACTTGGCGCCGTTGCCCACAGGTGTGGCGGTGATGCTCGAACCCGCCCCCACGTGGCAAACTTCACACCCGGTTGAGATGGGCATGTGGTTGCTTGGCGGGCCGACGATACTGAAGTTAGCTGCAGGAATCGCAAAGCCCGCCACCACGTTCGCGCCATGACACTGCGCACAATTGCTGGTGGTGCTCGGCGCGTTGGCGTGAATGTTCGCAAGCGTTGGCATCACTGCGTAGTCGCTTGATGTGTGGCAGGCGGAGCACTGTGCTGCAGCCGAGGTCGGTATGTGATTCGCTGGCTTGTCCAAAGCCGAAAAGTAGTTGGTGTTGCCATGACATTGCGAGCAGTCACCGGCGCTCGGGTGCGATGCATCCGCTACGTTGAAGGTCCCCGCCGCCGCCTTGGGCCGGGTGTGGAAGCCGTTGTATTGCGCGCCCGCCGTCTTGATTGTCGGCGCGATCGGGTAGGCATTCATCCCCATCCAGACGTAGTTCGTGTCGTGACAACTCGAGCAGCCGCCAGTAATTCCTGTGTGGATCTGCGCGGATGTCGGTGCGGGTGTCGCGAACAGCGTACCCGGAGCGGTCTTTGTCGCCGAGGCTGCGATCAATCCAACCGGTGCCGAACCCAGGTGACAGGTTTCGCACGTCGTACTTGACGGAATGTGCGCGCTGGCGCCTACCGGCGAAGTGGGTGGCATCACCACAATATTGGCGATCCCCGCAAAGCTGCTCCCGCTGATGCTCGGGCCGTGACAGGCGGCGCAATTGCTGGTGATTCCCGCGTGATTCATCCGGGAGCCGCTGAATCTGGCGCCGTTGCCCACCGGCGTGGCTGCGATGCTCGAGCCCGAACCTACGTGGCATGTTTCGCACCCAGTCGAAATGGGCATATGGTTGCCGGGAGGACCGACGATGCTGAAGTTGGCAGCCGGAATCGCAAATCCCGCCACCACGTTGGCGCCATGACACTGCGCACAATTGTTCGTGGTGCTTGGCGCGTTCGCGTGAATGTTGGCCAGTGTCGGGATCACCCTGAAGTCGCTTGATGTGTGGCAAGCGTTACATTGCGCCGTCGCCGCCGTCGGGATGTGGTTGGCCGGTTTGATCTCTTCACCGGAAAAATAGCCGAAGCCACTATGACATTGCGAGCAGTCACCGGAACTCGGGTGAGCAGCATCTGCAACGTTGTAGGGACCCGCCGCGGCCTGCGGCCGTGTGTGGAAACCCCTGTACTCAGCTTTGGAAATTACGGTACTGGGAGATATCGGGTAATTCGAAACTCCCATCCACACGAAGTTGGTGTCATGGCAACTGGAACAACCACTGGACACTCCAGCGTGGATCTGTGCGCTGGTCGGTGCGGGCGATGCAAAGCCGCTGCCGGGTGCCATACGGCTGGCGTTTGCATCAATTGGACCTGCAGGCATTGATCCCAAGTGGCAGTTCTCGCACGTGGTCGATGACGGTATATGCGAATTCAGCCCGGCGGGTGAGGTCGGTGGCATGACGACGATGCTGCTTATTCCTGCAAACGTGGATCCAGTGATCGAGGGGCCGTGGCAATCCGCGCATCCACTTGACATGCCGGCGTGGTCCATTTTCCCGCCCGCAAAACTTGTGAAGCCGGTAAGCGTCGAGGCCACATGGCACGAACCACACATTGCCGGGTTGGTGCGGGGAATATGGTTCGCAGGTGTACCCAATGCTTTTTCGCCATTGTGGCAAGTGGCACAGGTGCTCGTGTCACCGCGCAGCGTCGAATGATTGAATCCTTTCGCGGGCGTGAATGCGATGGTTGAATGACATACATCGCACGACAAATTGGTTTCAATATGATTCTGGGATTGTCCTTTTGCCCGTGTGCCATCGTGGCAGGTTCCGCAGGTGCCCGGCATGACATTCACGTGACTGAAAAGCACCGCTGAAAAGGAGCTGACGTTGTGGCAAGATTCGCAACCGGTGCTAACGCGCATATGCGAGTACGGCATGGCGACGGCGCCACGCTGATTGTTCACCGCATGGCAAATGGCGCAATCACGGGGGGTCGACTTGAAAATTCCCTTGATATGGCAGGACTCACAGCGTACGCGTTCATGCGCACCCAAAAGCTGGAAAGTAGTCGCGGCATGATCAAATCCGGCATTGGTCTGGGCCGTCGCAGCGGGCATGCCAAGCATCAGGACCGTGCTCATCAGCATCAGTGCAACCGCACGAATCCTGAGGCACACCGATTGGAATTTAATTTTATTTATCATGGCGGTTACCTTGGTATGAACTGCGACATGCAAATTGAATTCCCTCACTTGTCGCGCGTTCGAGCTGAAAATTGCGCTGCACCCTGAAGTGCGGTTTCACTATTCAGGGCCTAGAGAATGAAGGGTAAGACACGACTTGGCAGCTTTGAGTCTGTCGGCAGATGCCGCCAGCTCGAACGCCTGTGTAAGCAATTTACACACTTGGCACTTAGTGTCGCCCAGTTCCAAATGATTTGCAATATGGGTTTTGTCGCCAAATGGAGACAAAAAACTACTTCAATTTAGAAGGCTGTGGGATATTTTGGATGATACCCGGTTTCAGGGTCCGCCAATCGCGCGTGACGTGGCATCTCTCGCACTGTTGGCCGAATCCGCCGGAGTGTGTGTCGTCTGCTGCATGGCAACCTACGCAATTACGGGGCACGGCAGGAATTGGTTCGCTCGATCCGCTTGCCGCCTTGCGGTGACAGGCCTCGCAGGTGATCTTTGCATGCGCACCGTCGAGCGGAAACCGGGCTTGCCGGGCATGATCGTAATCCCATGCTTTCCACGTGCGTGAGTTGTGGCAAAGGTCGCATTTTCCGCCCATCCTGCCTTTGTGCAGGTCATCGGCAGTGTGACATCCTCCGCAGACCATCGGCGCATCCTTGAATTTCGGCGTCTTGTGGCAGGATTTGCACTCACTGCGGGCATGCGCGCCGACCAGCTTGAACCGGGATTTGTTGTGATCGTATACAACACCTGGCCACTTCCTTTCATCATGACATGTCTCACAACGTTCGCCCAGTTGTCCCTGATGCGCATCGTCATTCTTATGGCAGGCGTTGCAATTTTGCGGGGCGGCTTTCCCGCCGTCCTTCACATATAGCGTGCCCTTGTGGCAACCTTCACACTTGGCGCTGGCGTGTGAAAATTTCAACGGAAATTTTGTCGATTTGGTGTGATCAAAGATCGAGGGCTTCCAGCCTTTGTCATTGTGACAACTGTCGCACGCCTTGCCGTAGTCGCCCTTATGACTGTCATCGGCGCGGTGGCATTCGATGCAGGTCGTGGGCAGCTTCGCCTTCAGACCGGTCTTGTGACAACTTCCACACGGCGTGGACTTGTGCTTGTTGTAAAGTGGAAATTTGGTTTCCTTGTTATGGTCGAAGTTGGTTTTGGTCCAGCCGATTTCCTTGTGGCAGGTCTCGCACTTGTCGCCCAACGAGCCCTTGTGTGAGTCATCCTTGAGGTGGCAGGCCACGCAACGAGTCGGCAACTTCTCCGTGTACAACGGCGCACGGTGGCAGGCATCGCATTTCGCGGTCAAATGTTTACCCAAAAGAGGATAGCGCGCTTGACGGGCGTGGTTGAACTGGCTCTTCCAGTCCTCTGCGTGATGGCACGTCTCGCATTTCTCGCCATATCGACCCTTGTGATTGTCGTCCTTCTTGTGACAGCCTATGCAGGTTCGCGGCGTGTTCTTATATCGTTCATTGGCATGGCAGGCTTCACACTTCGCTGTATCGTGTTTGCCGACGAGCGCAAAGCGAGTCTTGCTATGATCGAATTTAACCTCTTTCCATGTGTTCTCATTGTGGCAATCCACGCATTTATTGCCCAGATCACCTTTGTGTTTGTCGTCCTTCTTGTGGCAGCCTATGCACGTTAACGGGGCATCGCGATATTTGATTTTCGCGGCATGGCAGGCCGAACACTCCGCTTTTTGATGGGCGCCCTTAAGCGCAAAATCAGTGTGTGCGTGGTCAAAAGCTTTCGAATCGACTGGGGCGACGTCGGCATCGCGGCCCTTGTGGTCGGTATGGCACACATTGCACTCTTTGTCCTTTACCGTCGGTGACAAACTGTGGAAGCCGCGATTGGCCTTCAGGTCCTCGGCCACTGGTTTGTGACAATCCAGGCAAAGTCGACGCTGATCGGACTTCTTGAACTTGGTGTGGCATTTATCGCACTGCATTTCTATCTTGGCATGTCCGGCAATCACTTTTCCGGGCATGACAAGGCCCTCGAACGCCTGTCCGTTTGCGAGTGGCGTGCATAGTGCACTCGCCAGTCCCAGCAGAATGGCGGCGAACCGAAGGGCATCAATCGTCCGGCGACGCATGGCGGAGACCAACATCTCCCTAGTACATGTGTACAGCAACGACATGATAGATAGCGCTCGCAACCAGCAGATAAATGAAAGGTACATGCACGACGTGCCATAACGAGAAGAGACGTTTGTAGGCATCAAGCTGGGCGGCGCGCTTGACGGTCGTTGTGTAGCGGGCGACTAGTGCATCGAATTGACGACCACGCCGTCCACGCTTGGCTGTGTCCCATTGCCGGGCCACACCTCGCTTGTCAAGGTGCACGGAAAGCGCGCGGTGGCACTGATTGCGGACTCGCCGTTCAAGCAGTGGCAACGTAACGAACCGAATGACCCCATCGACCTTGTTTTTGCCGGGACGCTTCACATCGTCCCGGAAATTCATCATCATTGCAATCACATCCGGCGCCCAATGCATATCCCGGTTAAAGCTGAGGGCTTCGCTTTCTTCATCCCCTTCGAGTTCGTCCAGCGTAAACTCATGGTCGGACAGGCCATCGTGAACATGTACGTAGATAAAGCGTCCCACAATACCGCTGCCCACCACCAGCAGCATTGAAATCGTGGCAATTGTTGCGTTTTCCGAGCCAAATCGAAACGTCGAATGAAAAATAATAAGCAACGGCCCGACTATGCCGCATACCATGTGAAATATGAACCAGGGCTTGCTTGGCCCGGTTCGCTGAAAGGCGCGGATCCGCTTTTTCAGCGGGTATGCGAACAATGCGAGCATGAGAATGCCACCCACAAGGCCCAAGTTGTATCCCAAGTCAGAACCCGGCGTGTACCAGTTCTGCGTCCGTATGACGATCACACTTGCGCCCAGCAGCCCGGTAACAGCGAACCAAATGACCCAGTTGCTTACAAATTTCATTGATACCAAACCCTTGTTGTATTGATCGCAGTTTCTCACATAGCCGGTCAACCGCGATGTGTAAAATAATGACACAGTTTAGTATGCTCACCGCAGTTGGTGTCATAAAGTTGGAACGAACTGGCTTGATCACGCGTGGTGAAATGGTTTGAACGGAGATTTACATGTTGTCTGAATACCTGATTCACGGTGTCTACGTCGTACCGATTGCGACTGTCCTGTGGTTTTACCTGCGGGGTCGCGCAAAACTTACCACCGAAAGCATTGCGGTACGTGACGAATCGATTTCTGCGGGACTGACCGAGCCGCCGTCGTTGCATCCGGTCATCGATAACATTCGCTGCATAGGGTCGGGGGGCTGTATTAAGGTCTGTCCCGAGCACGCGCTGGGAATGGTCAATGGCAAGGCGGTATTGGTGAATCCGTCAGCGTGTATCGGCCATGGCGCTTGTGCAGCTGCCTGCCCTATGACGGCGATTAAACTGGTATTCGGTACCGAGCGGCGCGGCATGGAAATCCCGGTCGTCAATCCGGACTTTCAGACCAATATACCGGGCATGTTCATCGCCGGTGAGCTCGGCGGCATGGGCTTGATCAGGAAGTCAGCGGAGCAGGGCAATCAGGCGATTACGTCGATTGAAAAGCTGCTTAAGTCGAAGCGGCCCGAAGGAGTTGATTTTGATGTGGTCATCGTTGGCGCGGGGCCTGCTGGTCTCGGTGCTTCACTTACCGCGACCGCGGCAAAACTTCGCTACGTGACGCTTGAACAGGAAACCAATTTGGGCGGCTCCGTTCTGCATTATCCACGAGCCAAAAATAGCCATGACGCCTCCCCTGACACTACCGCTCGTTGGCAAAGTAAATTTTAGCGAAGTTTCCAAGGAGAAGTTACTCGAGTTCTGGGAAAACACGGTCAAGACACACGCGCTCAAAATTCGCTTCAATGAGCGCATGACCGAAATCAAACGCGTCGCCGGTGGATTTGAGGTCGTGACATCAACCGGCACCTATCGATCGGCGACCGTGCTGCTCGCAATCGGACGGCGCGGGACGCCACGTAAGCTTGGCGTTGAAGGTGAGGACCTGCCCAAAGTCGTTTACCGTCTCCTCGAACCCGAACAGTACCGGCACAAGCATGTGCTGGTGGTCGGAGGCGGTGACAGCGCTGTTGAAGCCGGATTGGCACTGGCGGAGCTTCCTGATATCACGGTCACGCTGTCTTACCGGGGGGATGCATTTGGCCGTATCAAGACCAAGAATCGCAAGCGTCTTGAACAGGCAACGGCGGAGCGCTCTTTGTCCGTCATGCTGTCATCCCAAGTCAAGCACCTTGGCGAAACCGACGCCGTTCTTTCGACGCCGACGGGTGACTCGGTCATCAAGAATCACGCCGCGATTGTATGTGCGGGCGGTGAGTTGCCCACCAAACTGCTGGTTAGTTTGGGCGTCACCGTTGCGACACATTACGGAGAAACCGAAGCTGCGCCTAAAACTCGAGCAACTTCGTCCCGACCTCGACCCAGACCCGCGCTCCCGAAGAAGTAGCTGTGAACGCTGGCGAAGAATCATTCCGCAGGAAGCAAAGAATACGATGTGGCGCCGAACTGGTTTCGTCGGTCAGTTTCAGGGAAAGCGTTTGATTATTTTCACTTTTCCGCGCTATAATGCGCGGCTTGGGTAATTGTTGATGCGCCTCGCAATCTGCGTTGCGCCAATTGCCCGATGTAAATCCACACTCTCGCACCGTTAAGGTCTCCCTCTCATTGTGACGGGGAGTCTCGTGAGAGGCGGCTAACCTTAACTATTGGAGTTTTTCATGTCAGTAACCATGCGTCAAATGCTGGAGGCGGGCGTCCACTTCGGACACCAGACCCGTTTCTGGAATCCCAAGATGGCACCTTTCATTTTCGGTGCCCGCAACAAAATCCACATTATCAATCTTGAGAAATCGCTCCCGATGTACCAGGACGCGCTCAAGTTTGTGCGCCAGTTGGCGTCCAACAAAGGCACCATACTGTTCGTTGGCACCAAGCGTCAGGCCCGCGAAATTGTCATGGAAGAAGCGCAGCGTGCCGGAATGCCGTATGTCGATTCCCGTTGGCTGGGCGGGATGCTCACCAATTACAAGACGGTCAAGGGCTCGATCAAGCGCCTGAAGGAACTCGAGGCGATGGTCGCAGATGGCTCGCTCGAAAAACTGTCGAAAAAAGAAGCGCTGATGTTTTCGCGCGAAATGGAAAAACTGCAGCGCTCAATGGGTGGCATCAAGGACATGGGCGGCGTTCCGGATGCAGTTTTCATTATCGATGTTGGTTTCCACAAGATCGCCGTGACCGAGGCCAAGAAACTGGGCGTGCCCATCATTGGCGTGGTTGATACCAATAACTCGCTGGATGGCGTGGACTACGTCATCCCCGGCAACGACGACTCAACCCGCGCAATTCGATTGTATGCACGCGGTGTGGCCGACGCGATTCTCGAAGGCAGGAGCCAGGTGATTCAGGAAATGGTGAAGCCCGGTGAAGAACTCGTGGAAGTCACCGAAGACGAAGCGAAATAGTTTTGAAATCGGAAAAAAGGGGCTCCGGCCCCTTTTTTTTAGATTGCATACGAACAACGCGAATAACCAATACCAAGTTTAAGGAACAATGATGGCGGAAATTACAGCAGGCATGGTGAAAGAATTGCGCGAGAAAACCGACGCGCCGATGATGGAATGCAAGAAAGCGCTGACCGAAGCGGCTGGCGACATGGAGCGGGCTGAAGAGATTCTTCGAGTCAAGCTGGGAAACAAAGCCAGCAAGGCGGCCAGCCGCGTTGCTGCCGAAGGTGTAGTTGCCATCCACATTTCCGCCGATCAGAAACTGGGCGCAATAGTGGAAGTTAACTGCGAGACCGATTTCGTGGCCAAGAACGACGACTTCCTCGCCCTGTCGGCCAAATTGGCGGAACTGGTCGCGACGGAAAATCCGGTTGACGTGGCGGCACTGTCTGCGCTCACCATTGGCGGCACCAGCGTGGAAGAAACCCGCAAGGCGCTTGTCGGCAAGATCGGCGAGAACTTGTCGATTCGCCGCTTTGTGCGCGTGCCAGCCAAAGGCACTTTGAATAGCTACATTCACGGTGGTGCAAAGGTTGGCGTGCTGGTCGACATCACTGGTGGCGATGCGGCCCTGGCAAAGGACGTGTCAATGCATATTGCCGCGTCCAAACCGGTGGCTTTGTCCAGCGCCGATGTTCCCGCGGAACTCGTCGAAAAAGAACGCGAAATTGCGCGCCAGAAAGCGGCCGAATCCGGCAAGCCCGCGGAAATTGTTGCCAAGATGGTAGAAGGCTCCGCCGCAAAATTCATGAAAGAGGTGGCGTTGTTGAGCCAGCCATTCGTGAAGGACGACAAGTTGACCATTGAAGCGTTGTTGAAGTCCAAGGGGGCGGCGATCAATTCGTTCACCCTGTATGTGGTGGGTGAAGGCATTGCCAAGAAAGTCAGCGATTTCGCGGCGGAAGTTGCTGAGGCTGCGGCGGCTGCGGCACGATAAGCAGCAATTCGGGGAAGCGTGCGTAACGCTTCCCCGAATAGTTTTGCGGTAACGTTTTTCTGCCTGGTTGTGGACACAATCCGCGATCAAACTTGAGAACCCAAAAAGGACGAATGATGGCGACACCAAAGTATCAACGAATCCTCCTCAAGTTATCCGGTGAAGCGCTGATGGGAGATGACGCGTATGGCATCAATCGGCCGACGATTCAGCGCATTGCCGCTGAAATCAAGGATGTCGCGGATCTTGGCGTCGCGATCGGAATCGTCATTGGTGGGGGAAATATTTTCCGCGGCGTTTCCACCAGCGCCGCCGGCATGGACCGCGCAACGGCGGATTACATGGGAATGCTGGCGACAGTGATGAATTCGCTTGCACTGCAGGATGCCCTGTCAAAAGCCGGGCTGATTCCGCGCGTGCAGTCCGCGATCAACATTGAATCGGTGGTGGAGCCCTACGTGCGTCCCAAAGCGATGCAGTATCTGGAAGAAGGCAAGGTCGTTGTATTCGCGGCCGGTACCGGCAATCCATTTTTTACCACCGACACCGCTGCCGCACTTCGCGGCGCTGAGATCGGTGCCGAAATCGTGTTGAAGGCCACCAAGGTCGATGGTGTTTATACCGCCGATCCCGCGACGGACAAGACGGCAACGCGTTATCATCAACTTTCGTTTGACGAAGCGATTGTCAAGAATCTGAAAATCATGGACGCCACGGCGCTGGCACTATGCCGTGACCAGAAGTTGCCAATCAAGGTATTCTCCATCTTCAAGCAGGGCGCGCTCAAGCGGGTTGTGCTGGGTGAAGACGAAGGTACTTTGGTGCACGCATAGAAATTGGTGGAGTAAAGAAATGAACGTCGCAGAACTGAAAAAACAATCCGAACAAAAAATGGTTAAATCGCTTGAGGCGCTGAAGAGCGATCTCGGCAAAGTTCGTACCGGTCGTGCGCATGCAGGAATTCTCGATCACATACAGGTCGACTATTACGGGTCGATGGTACCGCTGAAGCAGATTGCCAACGTCACGCTTTCCGATGCGAGAACCATTACGGTGCAGCCGTGGGAAAAGAAACTCAGCCTGGTCATCGAAAAGGCGATACGCGATTCCGATTTAGGCTTGAACCCCATTTCCGCGGGCGAAGTGATCCGCGTGCCGATGCCGCCCCTGACCGAAGAACGTCGCAAGGAGCTGACGAAAGTCGTCAAATCCGAAGGTGAACACGCCAAGGTAGCTATTCGCAATATCCGGCGCGACGCCAACAGCGCCCTCAAGGACGCCCTCAAGGCGAAAACCATTCCCGAAGATGACGAGAAGCGTGCGCAGGACGACATACAAAATTGACTGACCGCTATATCGCGGAAATGGACAAGGCCGTCACCGAGAAAGAAAAGGATCTGATGTCGGTGTGAGGCCGCGAGGGCCACATTCAGACCCGGTACGCAACATGCACGACAGTTCGACTCAAACCATTCCGCACACTGGCGATGTGCCGCGCCACGTGGCCATCATCATGGATGGTAACGGTCGCTGGGCCAAGCAACGCTTCCTGCCGAGAGTGGCGGGCCACAAGCGCGGTGTCGAATCCGTTCGTGAAACGGTCAAGGCTTGCGGTGAGCTGGGCGTTGAGTTTCTCACCTTGTTTGCATTTTCAAGTGAAAACTGGCGGCGCCCGGCTGAGGAAGTCTCCGTGTTGATGCAACTCTTCATTCGCGCCCTCGAGAGTGAAGTCGCCAAACTGCATGAAAACAAGATCCGTTTCAAAGTGGTTGGTGACCTCGCGGCATTTGATGTGCGCATTCGCGACCTGATTGCTTCCGGCGAAGAACTCACCAAAGACAACAAGAAACTGACGCTCACGATCGCCGCAAATTACGGCGGCCGGTGGGATATCCTGCAAGCGGCAAATCGGCTGTATCAGGTGAAACTCCAGCAAAGACGGGTACACCAGGCGGAAAATGCCCGGAAAGGCTCGCCAATGCTTGACTTTGCCGATTTTCCCGATGCGGCGTGCGATGTGTTTTCCGAGGCCGACTTGGCAGCCAACTTGTCGATGAATTACGCGCCTGAACCCGATCTGTTCATTCGCACCGGCGGCGAAGCCCGCGTCAGTAATTTTCTGCTTTGGCAACTCGCTTATGCCGAGCTCTATTTCACGCCGGAATTGTGGCCAGATTTTGGGCGCGCGGGTTTGCTGAAGGCGATCGAATCCTACCGCATGCGTGAGCGGCGCTTTGGTCGCACCAGCGAACAGGTGGCGAGCGTGAGCGCCCCGCCCGCCGTCGACGCGGCGTAACGATTCAAACCCGAACATCACGTGCTGAAAACCCGCATCATCACTGCGTTGGTGAGCCTGCTGATTGTGCTGATCGCGCTGTTTGCCTTTCCGGCTTGGGCGTGGGGAATATTTACGCTCGTCATTGTGACGGCGGCATTTTGGGAATGGGGCCGCCTTTGTTCATTGCCGGCGCCGTGGAAGGCCATCTATCCGTTTGTCACTGCGATATTAATGGCAGTGATTTTTCTCGCGTATGCATGGGGCAGCGTGATCGGGATTGAGTTCAGCGCGCTGAAGTTGGTCGGCTTCACGCTTTCTGCTATTTTCTGGGTCGTGTTTGCACCGATATGGTTGATCAATTCCTGGCGGCCGGCATCGCCGGCGCTCCGCATTCTCGCGGGATGGCTGGTCATTTTCCCGACTTGGCTCGCGTTCCTGTCGCTGCGCGACGTCAGCCCGTGGCTGTTATTGTCGTTCGCCGCAATCGTCTGGGTGGCGGATATTGCCGCGTATTTTGCGGGCCGCCAGTTTGGTAAGCATAAACTCGCGCCTGCCATCAGCCCGGGAAAGACCGTCGAAGGTGCCGTCGGCGGCATCGTTGGCGTCATCCTGTTTTTTTTCGCCTGGCAATATCTGACCGCGAATTCTCCAGTGCGCAATGACGAATGGGTCCTTGCGCTGCACTCTTCGCTACGGGATACTGTTTGCGTTGTTCATGCTCCTTACCGTATTGTCGGTGCTGGGCGACTTGTTTGAATCATGGATGAAACGCGGCGCCGGCATGAAGGATTCCAGCAATCTGTTGCCTGGTCACGGCGGGATTCTGGATCGCATCGACGCGTTGACGTCCACGTTGCCGATTGCCGGGTTGTATGTCATGTTCATGGCGCGTGCAACGTAACAACAAGATGAAGAACATCACCATACTCGGCTCGACCGGCTCCATCGGCGTCAATACGCTCGATGTGATCGCGAGGCATCCGGACCGGTTTCAGGTGTTCGCATTGTCCGCGGCGTCGCGCGTTGAAGAACTTGCCAAACAATGCCAGCAGTTTCGACCGCGCTTTGCCGCGGTCCCCGATCCAAAGCTGGCAGAAACCCTGCGCACGCGTCTTGCATTCCTCAACGTTGCCACTGAAGTGGTGTTTGGCGAAGACGCGTTACCCATGGTTGCTTCGCATGCCGATACCCACATGGTGATGGCCGCCATTGTGGGCGCGGCGGGATTGCCATCATCGCTGGCCGCCGCCAAGGCAGGGAAAACTGTCCTGTTGGCAAACAAGGAAGCGCTGGTGATGGCTGGCAATATCTTCATGGAAACCGTCCGTGAGAATGGCGCATCGTTGCTGCCGATTGACAGCGAGCACAATGCCATCTTTCAATCCTTGCCAAGTGATTTCAGCGACGGGTTGTCGCGGGCTGGTGTAAGAAAGGTAATTCTCACCGCGTCGGGTGGCCCGTTTCGCACGCGGAACATGGCGGAATTGGCCGGCGTCACACCTGATCAAGCATGCGCGCACCCAAACTGGGTGATGGGCCGGAAGATTTCGGTGGATTCCGCGACCATGATGAACAAGGGGCTCGAGGTCATCGAGGCGCACTGGCTGTTTGATGCGGCGCCCGAACAAATTGAAGTGCTGATCCACCCTCAAAGCATCGTGCATTCGATGGTCGAATATCTGGACGGTTCCGTGCTAGCGCAAATGGGCAATCCCGACATGCGCACACCGATTGCCTATGCACTGGGTTTTCCCGAGCGGATTGCGGCAGGCGTTTCGCCGCTGGACCTTGCCAAGGCCGGTCGCCTGGAATTTGAGGCGTTGAATCTCGATCGATTTCCGTGCGTTCGTCTGGCCTACGAGGCTCTGAGACGCGGCGGCACGGCACCCGCAGTGCTCAATGCGGCAAACGAAAAGGCAGTCGATGCCTTTCTGAATGGGCAACTTGCGTTCCTGGATATTCCGCGCGTGATCGAGGATGTTCTTGGCGCGGCACGAATAGTCGACGCAACGACGCTAGCCGACGTGTTGATCGCGGATACTGCCGCACGAATAGCGGCGATCGAACGTATCGCGCATTTGCGACTCAAAGACGAAACCGCAGAATTATCCCGGACCTAAAATTGAACCTGACCATCACTATCGTTGCATTTATTCTTGCCATCGGCATCCTCGTGACCTTCCACGAACTCGGGCACTATTGGGTCGCGCGCTGGTGCGACGTCAAAATTCTGCGATTCTCGATCGGTTTTGGCCGCCCGCTGTGGTTGCGCCGACGTGGTCCCGATCAAACCGAATGGGTCATTGCCGCGCTTCCCTTGGGAGGCTATGTAAAAATGGCCGACGAGCGCGACGGCACAGTTGAGCCAAAGGACCTTGCGCGTGCGTTCAATAACAAACCGGTCGTGCAGCGTATTCTCGTTGTGATTGCCGGGCCGGTCGCCAATTTTCTGCTCGCCGCCATTTTGTACTGGGCGCTATTCGTTAGCGGAATTCCGGGTACCAAGCCGTATGTGGCGGCACCGGTCGCTAATTCGGCGGCGGCGCGGGCCGGATTTGCCGAGTTTGAACTAATCACACGCGTTGGCGACCGATCGACCAGGACGTGGGGAGACGCGCGACTGGCCCTGCTGGATGAGGCAGTGAATCGCGGCATTGTTGAAATTGAAGTGGAAGATGCGCGAGGGCAGAAATATGCCCGGCGTCTCAACATGGAATCGATCACAACCGACGACCTTGACAGTGATTTCATGTCGAAGGTCGGGTTGGCGCCGTATCGTTTGAAAGTGACTCCGGTACTCGATGAGGTGGTCGCCGGCGGTGCCGCGGCCCGGGGCGGACTTCGGAGCGGCGATCGTATCGTCGGCGTCGCCGGGCAACCGGTGGATCGGTGGGAAGCCTTTGTAGAAGCAATCGTCGCGCGTCCGGATCAGGTCTTGGATATCGACGTCACACGTGGTGCGGAGCAGTTCTCTCTCAGCGTCCGGCCTGATCGCATCACTGAAAACGGAAGGACATTCGGTCGCATTGGAGTCAAGCCGCGCGTAAACACGGCGGAAGTCGAGAATTTGCGGGTACTGGTGCGTTACGGACCGCTTGAATCACTGGGCTTGGCCGTGAAAAAAGTCTGGGATATGTCGGCGTTCAGCCTGAAAATGATGGGCCGGATGCTGATGGGTGATGTTTCCTGGAAAAATCTGTCCGGTCCCATCACCATTGCCGATTACGCCGGCCAGTCCGCGATGCTCGGCTGGATACCGTACGTAAATTTTCTGGCGCTGATCAGTATCTCTCTTGGCGTGCTGAATCTGCTGCCGGTTCCCGTCTTGGATGGCGGGCAGTTGATGTATTATATGGCCGAGATTCTCAAGGGCAGCCCCGTTTCGGACCGGACCATGCAAATCGGCCAGCAGGTCGGCTTGGCTTTGCTGCTGGGCTTGACCGCCTTCGCCTTCTACAACGACATTCACCGTCTCCTCACCGGTTAGATCCCTGATGCCCCAGCTCTCCAAAAAAACCCAAAAAATATCGAAATTGCTTTCGGCGATTATCGCCACCTTCGTCACCGCCGTGTATTCCACCGCGGCCCTTGCCATTCAACCTTTCACCATTCGCGATATTCGCGTAGAGGGCGTGCAACGCACGGAAGCAGGGACAGTATTCAGTTATCTGCCTGTCAAGGTTGGCGAGCAGATGGATGATGACAAGGCTGCGTCCGCCCTCAAGGCGCTGTACGCGACTGGTTTTTATACCGACGTCCGGCTGGAAGTGGAGAACGATGTGCTCGTGGTATTTGTCGTCGAGCGCCCCGCCATTTCCCAGATCGAGATTAATGGTGCCAAGGAATTCACCAAGGACAACCTCAAGGACGGCCTGAAACAGGTCGGCATATCGGAGGCAAAAATATTCGATCGCTCCGTCCTTGATCGTGCTGAAAAGGAAATCAAGCGTCAGTACACCAGCCGCGGTTTCTATTCCGCGAAAGTGACCACGACCGCGACGCCGCTTGAGCGCAATCGCGTCTCCCTCACGTTTACCATCGAAGAGGGCGAAGTCTCGAAGATTGTCGATATCAATATCATCGGCGCAAGCGCATTTTCCGAGAGTACGCTCCTGAAAGAATTCGAACTTTCCACCGGAGGCTGGTTCTCATGGTTCACCAAGGAAGACCAGTATTCGAAACAGAAGCTTTCCGGCGATCTGGAGAAATTGCGCTCATTCTATTTGAACCGCGGCTATCTGGAATTCAACATAGATTCCACACAGGTATCGATCACGCCGGACAAGGAAAAGATTTACATCACGCTTACCATCTCGGAAGGCCCGGTTTACAGGCTCGGCGAGATCAAGTTTTCCGGTGACCTGAAGATTCCCGAGGCCGAAATGCGCGCTTTGCTGCTGTTCAAGCCGGGCGAAACTTTTTCCCGCCAGAAAATCGTCGATTCGGTCAAGGCCATCGGTGACCGATTGGGTAACGACGGCTATTCATTCGCAAATATCAACCCGGTACCCGATCCAGACAAGGGCAAACAGATTGCCACGTTCACCATGTTTGTGGATCCGGGCCGGCGTGTCTACGTGCGGCGCATCAATGTGCAAGGCAATTCGCGGACCCGGGATGAAGTGGTGCGGCGCGAACTTCGGCAACTGGAGGCTGGCTGGTATTCGGTCGACAAGATCAATCGTTCAAAGGAGCGCCTGGAACGCACGGGATTTTTTGAGGACATCAGCGTTGAAACTCCGACGGTTCCCGGCACTACCGACCAGGTCGATCTGAACGTCAACGTCAAGGAGCGCAACACCGGCAGCTTGCAGTTTGGTGTGGGTTATTCCAGTGCGGACAAGCTCACCGTTTCCGCATCGGTTTCCCAAGCCAACATTTTTGGCAGCGGCAACCAGCTGTCGTTCCGCGTCAACAATGGCACTGTCAGCAAGGTGTACGAAGTTTCCTACCTGAATCCGTACTGGACCGCTGACGGCATTTCGCGCGGTTTCGATCTTTACCGCCGCGATCTCAATACGGCGTCACTATCGACCGGTGAGTATCAATCCCAGTCAACCGGCGTGGGCGTGCGCTACGGTGTGCCGGTGACCGAATATGACTCGATCAATTTCGGTGTTGGTTACGAACGTAACGACCTGACGCTGGATGCGTTCAGCCCGCCCCGCTATCTCGACTACGTGAATACCTTTGGTTCCCGAAGTAACACCATTCGCGGGTCACTGGGCTTTGGCCGCGATACTCGTGACAGTATTTATTTCCCCACGCGCGGATACTTGCTGGAGGCGGGGGCCGAGGTTGGGCTACCCGGCGGCGATATTAAATTCTATCGATTGCAAACCCATGCGCAATGGCTGCGCCCGATATGGGGACCGGTCGTGCTGGGCCTGAATGCCGAGTTCGGCGTCGCCAATGGCTACGGCGGCAAGCCGTTGCCATTTTTCAAGAATTTCTACGCTGGCGGTGTGGACTCGGTACGTGGATTCGAACAGAGCTCGCTGGGCCCCAAAGACAGCAATGGCAGCTTCGTTGGCGGCAACCGGCGTATAGTCGGCAACATGGAAGTGTTGTTTCCGATGCCGGGTGTGAAGAGCGATAAATCAGTCCGCCTGTCGACATTTATTGATGTGGGCAATGTTTTCGCGGCAGACGAGAAGATTCGCTTTGGCGACTTGCGCAGTTCGGTTGGGTTTGCCGTAAGCTGGTTCTCGCCGGTGGGACCGTTGAAGTTCAGTCTGTCAAAACCGTTGAAACAGAAGCCTGAAGACAAAGTCGAACGATTCCAGTTCCTGCTTGGGCGGGTGTTCTGACGTTCGGAACGAGAAAGGCGATGATATGAATAGACATGCTTGGGTACTCTCATCATTGTTGATGTTACTGCCGGTCGTCGGTCATGCGGCGGAACTCAAGATCGGGTTTGTCAATCAGGAGCGCATCCTTCGCGAATCTTCACCGGCGAAACGTGCTCAGGACAAGCTGGACAAGGAATTCGCGCCCCGACGTGCCGAGCTCGATCGCATGGAAAAACAGGGCCGGGACCTGGAGTCGACGTTGCAAAAGGAATCCGTCACATTGCCTGAGGCCGATCGCGTTGCCAAGGAGCGTCAACTCGCCCAGCTGGCGCGCGATGTGCAGCGGATGCAACGCGAATTTCGTGAAGACGTGAATCTGCGCCGCAATGAAGAGCTGGCCTCATTACAGGAACGAGCCAATAAAGTAATCAGCGGCATCGCGGAAAAGGAAAAATTCGACCTGATTTTTCAAGAGGCAGTTTTTGCAAGCGCAAAGATCGACATTACCGACAAAGTCATCAAGGCGCTTGGCGAAAAGTAGTCAAGGTTGTTTCGGGCTGGCGGTGGTGACCGGCTGGTAATACTATTTCGGACACATTGAACAGGTAGCCATCGCCGGGCAATGTCAAGCGCCGATTTCCGGGATGGCTCGTGGCATGCGAAAATGCCACAATGTACCTGCGCGATCTTAATAAAAGGCTAGGTGGCGAAGTTGTGGGCGAGGTGACGCAGCCGCTCGCCGGCGTTGGCACGATCAGTTCCGCGGATCCGACGCAAATCACCTTCCTTGCCAATCCGCGATACCGTTCAGAATTGTCTGGTACACGCGCCGGCGCAGTAATTGTTGGTCTGCAGGACCGGGATTTGACTTCGCTCCCCCGGATAGTGGTGGCCAATCCCTATGCGTACTTTGCGCGCGTGGCACAGCTCTTCAATCCACCTCAAACCTACAAGAGCGGCATCCATCCTTCTGCAGTCATTGGTGCGGATGCGCGTGTCGCGCAAAATGCCTCGATTGCGGAATTTGTTTCCATCGGCCGAGGGGCGGATATTGGTGAAGGCGTGCGGGTCGGACCCGGTAGTTTCATTGGTGACGGCGTTTCGCTGGGCGCCAACACGTTCCTGGGCGCAAGAGTAACGATCTACACGCGCTGCAGAATTGGTGCCAGAGGCATTGTCCATTCCGGTGCGGTGATTGGCGCGGATGGCTTTGGCTTTGCGCCGGATTTTTCCGCCGAATCCGGCGGCTGGGTGAAAATCCCGCAAACCGGACGCGTCATCATCGGTGATGATTGCGAGATCGGTGCCAACACCACCATTGATCGTGGCGCCATTGAGGATACTGTTATTGGCAACGACGTCAAACTCGATAATCAGATTCAGGTTGGCCACAATTGCCAAATTGGCGATCACACCATCATTTCCGGCTGCGTGGGAATCGCCGGTAGCAGCAAGATCGGTAGTCGCGTCATGATTGGCGGTGCCGCAGGGATTCTTGGGCATCTCGAAATCTGCGATGGGGCGATCATTTCGGCGATGACATTGGTCACCAAGTCGATTACCGAACCGGGAACCTACACGGGGTCCATGCCGCTGATGAAACACGAGGATTGGCTCAGGAACGCCGTGCATCTGCGTCGTCTTGGCGCGATGGCCAATGCGATCAAAAACAAGGGAGGCTCGAAATGAGCGCTTTAGATAGCACAAAGGTCACCAATCCAGCTGTCGCCAAGGCAGTCGTCATGGACATTGCCGAAATCAAGAAATACCTGGCGCATCGCTACCCGTTTCTGCTGGTCGACAGGGTGCTGGAGCTCGAGCCGATGAAACGCATCAAGGCACTGAAGAACGTGACGATCAACGAGCCGTTTTTTCAGGGGCATTTCCCGCATTATGCGGTGATGCCAGGTGTGTTAATCATCGAGGCGCTTGCACAGGCCTCGGGGCTGCTTTCGCTCAAGTCAACCGGGCAACAACCTGACGATAAATCTGTTTTCTATTTCGTTGGCATTGATGACGCTCGATTCAAGCGTCCGGTGGTGCCAGGCGATGCACTGATCCTGGAATCCGAATTGCTGCTGGAAAAACGCGGGCTTGTGAAGTACGGTGTCAAGGCCACGGTCGCCGGCCAACTGGCGTGCGAAGCAACGCTTCTTTGCACACAACGAACCTTGATCGCATCCTGATTGCCTCGCGAAACATGAGTATTCACCCCACTGCCATCATCGACTCGCGCGCGAAACTTGGCGCGAATGTTTCGGTAGGCGCTTTCACCGTCATCGATGGTGATGTGTCCATTGGCGACGGTACGACGATTGGCCACCACAATGTCATCACTGGAAACACCCGCATCGGCCGCGACAACCGTATTTTCCATTTCGTTTCGTTGGGCGAGGCCAATCAGGACAAGAAGTATCAGGGCGAGGCGACGCGCCTCGAGATCGGCGATCGCAACACGATTCGTGAGTATTGCAGCCTGAATCGTGGCACGGTGCAGGATCAAGGCGTGACCACGATCGGTGACGACAACTGGCTGATGGCCTACGTACACGTCGCGCACGATTGCGTGGTTGGCAGCAAAACCACCATCGCCAATTGCACTCAGCTTGGCGGCCACGTGCAGGTCGGGGACTGGGCAACACTGGGCGGTTTTACAGGCGTGCATCAGTTTGTAAAAATCGGCGCACACGTCATGTGTGGCGTATCAAGCGTGGTACTGATGGATATTCCGCCCTATGTCACGGTGGGTGGCAATCCGTTGTCTCCCGTCGGAATCAACTCGGAAGGGCTGAAGCGGCGCGATTTTTCCACCGACCAGATATCCACCATCAAGCGCGCCTACAAGACCCTGTATCGATCGGGTTTGACGTTTGCCGAGGCCAAAATAAAACTTGCCGCGGATGCGTTGTCCGCACCGGAACTGGAAATTTTTGCCGGCTTTCTTGAAGCATCCACACGCGGCATTGTGCGTTGATGAAAATTGGTATCGTAGCCGGAGAAGCTTCCGGCGATCTGCTCGGCAGCCTGTTGATCAAGGCATTGAAGGTCGAATTTCCCGACCTGGACTTTGTCGGTATCGCAGGACCCAAAATGCAATCGGCCGGCGCGACCTCCTGGTACTCGATGGAGAAACTGGCGGTGCGCGGCTACGTGGAAGTGTTGAAAAGCTTCCGCGAAATCCTGTCAATTCGACGCGGCGTGCGCGATCGGATGTTGAAAGAGCGCCCGGCGATGTTTATCGGCATCGATGCACCGGACTTCAATCTGGGTCTGGAGAAAGTGCTGAAGCGCGCCGGTATTCCCACCATCCACTACGTCAGTCCGTCCATATGGGCGTGGCGTGGCGAACGCATTAACAAGATCAAGGAATCCGTGAGCCACATGTTGACGGTATTCCCATTCGAGCCGGCCATCTACGAGAAAGCGGGTATCCCGGCGACGTTTGTGGGGCACCCGACGGCCGATGTCATTCCGCAGGTTTCGCAACGCGAGAACGCGCGCACGCAATTGCGCATCAAGCCCAATGAGCTGATAATTTCACTGTTACCGGGCAGCCGCCAGAGCGAGCTCGACTATCACGCCGAACTGTTCATCGAAACGGCAAAGGTGCTGCATGCCGACTTTCCCGAGGCGCGTTTTCTGGTGCCACTGACGACCCGCGAAACACGCGATATGTTCGACCAGGCTCGCTGGAGACTGGGTGCACAGGACTTACCCATGCAGATTCTCTTTGGCCACGCCAATTTTGCATTGGCTGCGGCGGATGTCGCACTTGTTGCCAGCGGCACGGCCACGCTGGAGGCAGCACTTTTGCGTTGCCCGCATGTGATTGCCTATCGCCTGTCCGCAACCACCTATCGCCTGATGAAGAAAAAAGCCTATCTGCCCTACGTAGGATTGCCAAATATCCTGGCGGGCGAATGGCTCGTGCCGGAATTGTTGCAAGATGATGCGACGCCGGAGAATCTGGCGCGCGCAATGGGAAACTGGCTGCGGCATCGCGATGCGGCCGCGGTCCTGCGTGAACGCTTTGGCGAAATTCATGCCCAGCTCGCGGTGAACAACGGTGCGCGCGTTCGCGACGCGCTCCGGCCGTTCCTGGCGCGCAGCCATGCAACGGCAACGACTGTGGCGGCCTGAAATCGTGGGCGCAATTGGCGCGGGGAAGCGCTGTGGTGTTGATGAAGCCGGTCGCGGGCCGCTGGCGGGCGCCGTCTTCGCCGCAGCGGTGATCCTTGATCCGCGCAATCCGGTTGCGGGACTCGCTGACTCCAAAGTGCTTTCCGAAAAACGGCGCGAGTTTCTCGCCGTCGAGATCAAGCAGCATGCCTTGGCCTGGTTCATCAGCAGCGCAAGTGTCGCGGAAATCGATGCGCTCAATATCCTTCAGGCGACTTTGCTGGCGATGAAACGTGCAGTTGAAGGGTTGTCCTGTCGCCCCGATGAAGTGCTCGTCGATGGCTTGCACGTTCCGCATATTGATATCGCCAGCCGCGCAATCGTCGAGGGCGACCGCATCATCGCGGAAATTTCCGCGGCATCGATTCTCGCCAAGACCGCGCGCGACGACGACATGCGAGGATGGGACGTGCGCTATCCCCAATATGGATTCGCGCGACACAAGGGCTATGGCACGCGTGCGCATGTTGACGCGCTGAATCGTGTAGGACCTTGCGAGATTCATCGCATGAGCTTCGCGCCGGTGCGCGAGGCAAAGCGGCAGTTAAAGTTGTTTGGCGGCTGAGTTGTACCTGGCTCTCGAAGTGAAAACTCTAGCACTGGCGAGGCGTCCAGGCAATAAATGGCTTGAAAGCCTCGCCAGTGCTAGGGTTTTCATATTTTTCGTATGCAACCTGCGTACACGACATGAAAACCATCCGTTCCCGCGATAACGCATTCGTCAAGCAGCTCGTTGCGCTGGCGCATTCGTCGCGCGAGCGCCGCAAGATCGGATTGACTGTGCTCGATGGCATCCACTTGGTGCGCGCGTATATCGATGCGCAAGGCCCGCCGCATGCGATTGCCGTGGCGGAGTCGGCATTGGCGCGAGATGAAGTAGGCGGCATGCTCGCCGATTGCCCGCCGCAAATCGTGAATGTTCTGGCCGACAAACTGATGGCGGATGCGTCGAGCCTCGAGTCGCCGGCATTCGTGATCGCCACGATCGCGACGCCGGAAGCCCGCACCGTACCGGCGGAGGCAACGGTGCTGGTGCTGGAAGATGTGCAGGACCCCGGCAATGTCGGTTCGATGTTGCGCAGCGCCGCGGCGGCGGGTATCACCGACATTTTGCTGTCGAAAACCACGGCATTCGCATGGTCACCCAAAGTGCTGCGGGCGGCGCAGGGCGCCCATTTCCTGTTGAACATCGCCGAAGGCATCGACGTCGTTGAATATGCGCGGATCTATCGGGGCCGGTCGCTGGCACTCGTGCCGCGCGGTGACGGCGTGGAGCGATTGTATGATGTTGATATGACGGGTCCGACAGCGCTTGTGATCGGCAACGAAGGGTCTGGCCTGTCGGCGGAACTCATCAATGCGGTGTCGCTTCGCGTTACCATTCCAATGCCGGGAAAGATTGAGTCGCTTAATGCCGCCGCTGCCGGGGCGATTTGCATGTTTGAAATGGCGCGCCAGAGAGCTTTGCGCAAATAGGACAACCGCCACCAATTGCTGGAGAAGCACGTGAATTCTGCCAACGAAGCCGACCCCGCGCCACGCAGTTACCGCTACTACGAATTCGTGATGGTCGCCTTTGTGACCATTCTCATTTGTTCGAATCTTGTCGGCCCGGCGAAGATTGCCCAGATCGACGCACCGTTCCTGGGGACGCTGACGTTTGGCGCGGGCGTGTTGTTCTTTCCGATTTCATACGTGTTCGGCGATATCCTCACCGAAGTCTATGGCTACGCACGTTCACGGCGTGTCATCTGGGCGGGCTTCGCCGGACTCGCCTTTGCGTCGTTCATGGCCTACGTGGTGGTGGCATTGCCGCCCGCACCGTTCTGGCAAAACCAGGGCGCGTATGAAACAGCGTTCGGCTCGACCTGGCGCATCGCGCTCGCATCGTTGATTGCGTTTTCCTGCGGTGAATTCGTCAACTCGTTCGTGCTGGCGAAAATGAAAATCATGACTGGCGGAAAATGGCTATGGTCGCGTACCATCGGCTCCACCATTTTCGGCGAGGGCGTGGACTCGGTGCTGTTCTATCCGTTGGCGTTTTATGGCACTGGCATCATTCCCGATGACAAATTGCCGATGGTGATGCTCGCCCAGTTCGTGACGAAGGTCGGTGTCGAAGTCCTCTTCACGCCGGTAACCTACAGGATCGTCGGCTGGCTGAAACGTGTCGAGCATGAAGATTACTACGACCGCAATACCAATTTCACACCGTTTTCATTGAAGGCGTGACGCAGTTGCGTGGCGCATCCAGCGGCACTACGCTCCAACACCGAGCGCCGCCGCGCAATTCCAGCATATTTCGAATTCGCCGGGATTCTGCTCGCCGCAAGTCGCGCAATTTTTCGTGATTGTTGACGCTGACCGGGTTTCGAAGTCAGCAATCACCGTGCGGGCATGTTGCTCCTGATGTTCCTGGGCGATCCATACCTGCGGATACGCAGAACCCAGCGCAAGTTCACCCATCGCCGCCATTGCATGTTCGTTGAATACGTGGGCCGCCACGCCAGAGCGGGTCAACAGATCGCGAACCAGATAGGCTTCGGGCAGGTTTTGCGCCGTGTAGATTCGCTTCATGCCGCCATCATCGCACGGCGGCCAGAAATGAAAAAGGCCGCAAGGTTGCCCTGGCGGCCTGTTGGATTGTTCGCCAATCAGAAATCGTAAGACACGCTTGCGGTGACACCATCCTGCTTCACGTTGCTGTTGCTGGATACTCCCGTATATACAACCGACAGTCCCACACGATCGGCAAGCTTGCCGCGCACGCCGACACTCGCAGTTACCCAGGTGGAATCCGCCTTGTAAGCAGGAATATCGTAGGTATTGCCAGCGGCCACTGTTACCGGATTGGCACTCACAAATCGGTCCGCGTTGATGGCATCGCGGTCCATTGATATCCGCGCAAATGGCGTCCAGTTACCAAAATTCATCGATGCACGAATACCACCACTGGTGACACGCGACTTGCGAGTCTGTTCAAGAATGTTGAGGTTTGCGGAACCAGCGCCATCCTCGGTGAAGGCATTTACCGTCACGAGTTGCGAGGTGCTGGAGACGAATGGGCCGATTGTCAACGCACCCCATTGATGGTCGTAGCCGAAGGTAAGGTTGGCTGACGCATTTGATCCTTTGGTGCTGGCGGCGGCTGTGCGCGTGACTTGGCCGAGTTTGACCCGCCGCTGGATGTTGTCGTACTTGACATCGGCGAATGAACCCATGAAGTTGGCATACCAAGGGCCACTTCTCGCGCTGCCGAACACGGAAAGCGCATTTTCCTTGAGGTCAAACTGCCCGATGCCCATGCGGGCTTCGCCTTTGGTATTGCCCACGCCGGCGCCAACGGTTACGGCCTCGGAAGCGCGCATCGTGACACCGACGGTCACGGCGCGGTTCTTGGTGTCGGCTTGTGGACTCAGGGCATTGCTGCCGATGTCAAACTTGCTGCCTTCGGCCGCGGCAAACGCCGAGACCCGACCAATCTGCGCTGACTGCCCTTGGCGCAAACCTTCATCAAGTGTGCGAATATGCGCAGCGCGCGAGGAAAGTGGTACCTCGGCCATCAACGAGTAGGCGTTCGGGCCATCGATCAGGGATTTTACGAAATCCGCAACGATTGCATGCGTGGCAGTGGTTGGGTGGATGCCGTCGGCAAAGACATAGGAAGACGCCGCGTTGCTGGCAGCGAGGTTGGTCGGTCCGCAAAACTGCGAACTCGGCGTTGCGGCGAACGGCGGGAAGGGTAGGCAAGCCACGCCGGTCGTGTTGGTGAAACCAAACGCCGAGGCATTTGCAATGACGTCATTGAAAAGCGCAAATGTGTCGACCGGAATTACTTTGACGTTCGACGATTTCAACCCGGTGAACAACAGGGTGTTGTAACCGACTGCCGCGGCGGTTCCTTGCCCAATGGCTGCTGCGCCGCCGGCAATCGAAGAAGGCGTCTTTCCGAGATCAGGGAGTCCGAACACCAGGATATAACGCGCTCCCGCGGCCTGCAGGCGGGCAGCCTGGAGAACGTTTGCGGGCGCGGCGGCGGAAACACCGGCAGCACCAGCCTGAAGTACGTCATTGCCGCCACCCCATATCGCGTAAAGTCCATTCGGATTGGCGTTACCGCCATTGGCACTAAGGTATTCGCTGATTTGCGTGGAAATCGGGCGCTGGCTAGCAGCTACTGGCGGGGTAGAGGCGGAATCTACCGCAACGCGCGCGCCGCCCTGGGCATAAATTCCGCCGCCGGCGTTCGACGGGTTTGGATTGCCGCCGTAATATTGCGCAATCAACTCAGACCAGACGGGGCCGGGGTTGGTCGTGAAGCGGCCTAATCCGGCGACAGTCGTCGCGGGAAGTCCGATGGCGGAAAGAAAGGGCCTGAAATAGCCGGCGTCTGAAAGTGAATCACCAAATATATAAACGCCGCTGAACGGGACGGCGCTGGCCGCAGTCGCGCCCATGGCCAACGTTGCGCCAACAAGCACGGAAATCAAACGTTTTTTGAGGGACATGGAAGCTCCTTGCGAGGGTGGAAACAAAATTCTTGTTGTTTTGTGGCGGGACCCGACGGCGGTCACCGTGTGGCTGGGCGAAATCATGGCACAAACAAGGGCGAATCTCAACGAAATTGCCGTGTTCTGCCGCCAAGCGTCTCCTGCCTACAACAACGCACGCCTTATATTTATCACGACCTTCGTCGCGCCGTTCGTCGCTGGACTCGCATGGCTAGTAGACGCGCCGATCCAGTTGAGCTTCGTGAAGGATGGTCGTCGCCAGTTCCTCGATGCTCTTGGTTGTGGAATTGAGGTACGTTACGCCAGCATTTTTCATCAGGGTTTCGGCCGCCTGGATCTCCCATTTGCAGTTTTCAAGCGAGGCGTACTTGCTGTCGGGTTTGCGCTCCTGGCGAATCTGCTGCAAGCGGTCCGGCATGATGGTTAATCCCCGGATCTTGTGTTTGAGCGGCAACAGTGAGGGTGGCAGCTTCATTTTCTCCAGATCTTCGGGAATCAGCGGGTAGTTGGCTGCTTTCACCCCGAATTGGAGCGCCATGTACAGGCAAGTCGGCGTCTTGCCGCTACGCGATACACCGACGAGAATGATATCCGCTTCGGCGAGATTTCGATTGGTGACACCGTCGTCGTGCGCCAGTGTGTAGTTGACGGCGTCGATGCGATGGTTGTAGTCCTTGAAGTTGCCGGCCGAATGGCTCCGACCCACCGCGTGCGCCGATTTCACACCCAATTCGGCCTCCATGGGAACGATGAACCGGTCAAAAAGGTCAAGTACCATCGCATCGGCATTGCCGACCTCGGCGCGCAGTTCATTGGACATCAAGGACGTAAAGACTAGCGGGCGTTTCCCTGACTCAATCCGCGCAGCCTCAATCTGGCTGAGCGCATCGTGGACCTTGTCCATGTTATCGATGAAGGGCAGCGTAATCCGCTGGAATTCAACGTTGTCGAACTGCGTCAGAAGGGAATTTCCCAGCATTTCCACCGTGATGCCGGTGCGGTCGGAGATGAAAAAGGCAGTGCGGCGATCGGGCATTTTTTTGAGTCTCGGCGTGGCGTTCGGCGTGGTGATTGGGTCGGCTATAATTCTAGCATTGCGCACTGCAACAATTCTCCCGATCCTGGCCAACCCCCCTCGATTCCTTCATCCCTCCCTAGCGGCTGCCATCATGTCCAAAGCGACCACCGTCTCACCGTCCCCGTTAGTTCTGCCGCTCGCACAACTTCGCATGCACGATGTCGCCACGGTTGGTGGCAAGAATTCGTCGCTTGGGGAGTTAATCAGCCAGTTATCGCAAGCCGGCGTTCGCGTTCCGGGAGGATTCGCCACCACGGCCGAGGCGTTCCGGGAGTTCCTCAAGCACAATGGCCTCACCGAAAAAATAAATCTCGCGCTTGGGACGCTCAATGTAGATGACCTGGATGCTTTGTCGAAGACCGGCGCCATGGTGCGCGAAATGGTCGTAAAGGCACCCTTTCAGCCAAATTTGGAGAGGCAGATTCGCGACGCCTACGCCGAATTGACAGAAGGCAATCCTGATGTGTCGTTTGCCGTGCGCTCGTCGGCGACCGCCGAAGATCTCCCCGATGCGTCGTTCGCGGGCCAGCAGGAAACGTATCTCAACATCAAGGGCATCGACAATATCCTGGAGGCAATTCGCCATGTGTTCGCGTCGCTTTACAACGACCGCGCAATTTCATACCGCGTGCACAAGGAATTTGTTCATGCCGATGTCGCCTTGAGTGCAGGCGTGCAGCGCATGGTGCGTGCCGACACAGGTGCCGCGGGCGTGATGTTTACCATGGATACCGAATCCGGCTTTCGCGATGTGGTCTTCATCACTTCCAGCTACGGGCTCGGCGAAATGGTGGTGCAAGGCGCCGTCAATCCCGATGAATTCTATGTCTCCAAACTTTGCCTGAAGAACGCCAAGCCCGCCGTGCTGCGGCGCGGCCTCGGCACGAAGGCCCAAAAAATGATCTTCGGTTCGACATCCTCGGCCGGCAAGTCGGTCGAGACTCTGGCGGTTGCACCCGCCGAACGTGAGCGCTTTTCGCTTAACGATGCTGACGTGGAAGAGTTGGCCAAATATGCGATGTCGATCGAGGCGCATTACGGCAGGCCCATGGATATCGAATGGGCGAAAGAGGGAAATGCGGACGGCGGCGACGGGAAGATTTATATCCTGCAAGCGCGTCCCGAGACCGTGAAATCGCAAGAAACCCGGACCGAAACCCTGACGCGTTATCGCATGACCGAAAGAGGCGAGAAAATCGCCGAAGGCCGTGCTATCGGTGGGAAGGTCGGACAGGGGCCTGCACGGGTGATCAAGAACGTGAATGAAATCAGCCGATTCAGGGACGGCGACGTGATCGTTACCGATATGACGGACCCCAATTGGGAGCCGGTAATGAAGCGCGCCTCGGCCATCGTTACCAATCGCGGCGGCCGCACTTGTCACGCGGCCATCATCGCCCGCGAACTGGGTGTGCCGGCGGTGGTCGGGTGCGAGCATGGCACGGAGGTCGTCACCGAGGGTGAAGTAATCACCGTGAGTTGCTGCGAAGGCGATAACGGCAATATCTATCGCGGTAAAGTCGGTTTTGAAGTGCAAACCATCGCGCTTAACAACATGCCGGCAATTCCGGTGAAGATTGCGATGAATGTCGGCAACCCGGAATTGGCTTTTGATTTTGCGCAATTGCCAAACGAAGGTGTCGGCCTGGCGCGGCTCGAGTTTATTATTTCCAACACGATCGGCATCCATCCGAAGGCGTGTCTGGAATACGAACGGCTACCGATGGACTTGAAGGAAGAGGTGGCCAAGCGCGCGCGTGGTTACGCCAATCCGGTCGAGTTCTACACCAAGAAAATGATCGAGGGCGTGGCGACCATTGGGGCGGCGTTCTGGCCGAAGAAAGTCATCGTGCGCCTTTCAGACTTTAAATCGAACGAGTATCGGAACCTGATCGGCGGACCGCGATATGAGCCTACCGAAGAAAATCCCATGCTGGGATTTCGTGGGGCGTCGCGTTATATCGCGAGTTCGTTCCGCGATTGTTTCAGGCTCGAATGCGAAGCGATGAAATATGTCCGTGACACCATGGGCCTCACCAACGTCGAACTGATGGTGCCCTTCGTTCGTACGTTGAAAGAAGCGGACACCGTGCTGGAAATTATGAAGAATTTCGGCCTGGAACGTGGAAAAAATGGATTGAGGATCGTGATGATGTGCGAGATTCCATCAAATGCGATTCTCGCCGAAGACTTCCTCAAGCGCTTCGATGGATTTTCGATCGGCTCCAACGACATGACGCAGATGATGCTCGCGCTGGATCGCGATTCCGGCCTGGTCATGGATTCCTTCGACGAACGCGACCCGGCAGTGAAGCGCATTCTGAGCATGGCGATTCAGGCGTGCCGCAAGGATAAAAAATACGTCGGTATCTGCGGGCAGGGCCCCAGCGATTTTCCCGATCTCGCGGAATGGCTGATGAAGGAAGGCATTGAATCGATGTCGCTGAATCCCGACTCGGTCGTGGAGACCTGGTTGCATCTGGCGAAAGTCCAGTAACAAGATGCTACGTTGGCAGTTCGCCAGATTCGACGACTTGCCGATTCGTGATTGGTATGCGGCCTCGGCCGCGCGCATCGATGTTTTTGTGATGGAACAGAATTGCCCCTTCCAGGATAACGATGGCGCGGATTTTCAGTCGTGGCATTTGCTCGGGTGGGTCGAGGAGAATGGCGCGCGTGAACTCGCTGCCTATTGCCGCCTCGTTGATCCCGGCGTCAAGTTTAAAGAGCCATCGATCGGCCGCGTGGTGACGCCGCGCGGTTTCCGGTCGAAGGGCTACGGCAAAGTGTTGATGGCTGAGGCCGTACGGCGGCACCAGAGTCTTTTTCCGGGTCAGCCGAATCGCATTGGAGCACAACAACGGCTGGAGAATTTTTACGGAGAATTCGGCTATAGAACCGCGTCGGAAATGTATATCGAAGATGGAATTCCACATGTGGAAATGCTGCGCCCCGCCAACTAAGGAGTCGTCATGAGTAAACAACTTTCCGGAAAATCCGCCGTCATCACTGGCTCCACCAGCGGCATTGGTCTTGGCATTGCGCGCGCCTTTGCAGGTGCGGGCGCAAACATCATGTTGAACGGTTTCGGCGACGCCAAGGAGATTGAGAGCATTCGCTCCGGTCTCGCGTCGGAACACGAGGTCAAGGTCAACTATTCAGATGCCGATATGAGCAAGCCCGCTGAGATTACGACAATGGTGGCTGACGCGCAGAAGGCTTTCGGCAGCCTCGACATCATTGTCAACAACGCCGGCATCCAGTTCGTCTCACCGGTCGAGGAATTCCCGGTGGAAAGGTGGGATGCCATCATTGCCATCAACCTGTCCTCAGTATTTCATGGCACGCGCGCAGCGATTCCCGGCATGAAAGCCCGGAACTGGGGGCGCATCATCAACATTGCCTCGGCGCATGGCCTGGTGGCGTCGCCGAATAAATCCGCCTATGTCGCGGCGAAACATGGTGTGGTGGGCTTCAGCAAATCGGTCGCGCTGGAGCTGGCCGAGACGGGCATCACCGTGAATTCGATTTGTCCGGGATTTGTGCTGACGCCATTGGTGGAAAAGCAAATTGTCGATCTCGCTGCACAAAAGAATTTGCCGCGCGAAACTGTAATTCGCGATGTGTTGCTGGCACCACAGCCGTCAAAACAGTTCATCACCATCGAACAGGTGGCGGCGCTGGCCCTGTTCCTCGCTTCTGACAACGCGCAATCGATGACCGGCAGCGCGTATTCGATCGACGGTGGCTGGACAGCTCGATGACCGAACGGGCAGTGCGCCGCGTATTGGTTACTGGCTTCACGCCATTTGGCGGCGAACGGGCCAATCCGTCGTGGGAAATCGTCAAGGCGCTGCCCGACAGCATTGGCGGCTACGGCATTGAGAAACTCAGGGTACCCACGGAATTTGGCAAAGCCATCGATGTCGCGGCGGCTGCAATCGACAAATGGCAACCGCAGGTGGTGCTGTGTTTCGGTCAGGCGGGCGGGCGATCGCGCATGAGCGTTGAACGGGTAGCCATTAATGTCGACGATGCGCTCATTGCCGACAATGCCGGCAAGCAACTGATCGACGAACCGATTCGCACCAACGCACCCGCCGCCTATTTCTGTACGGTGCCGGTCAAGGCGATGGTGGCCGGCATGACGCGCGCCGGGGTGCCATCGGAGGTATCGAACAGCGCGGGCACCTTTGTCTGCAATCACCTGATATATGGCGTGTTGCATCATATCGCGAGCAAGGGATACAAGACGCGCGCAGGATTCATTCACGTGCCGTTCATGGAGCTGCAGATAGTCGATCGGCCCAACACCGCGGCGCTGTCGCTGGCGACGATGGTCACGGGGGCCAAAGCGGCGATAATGGCGGCTGTCCGCAACAAGACCGATTTGAAACTGGTGGGCGGCGCGCTCGATTGAGCCGCTTTGGTCCCGCTAATACTGGAGCAATAAATGAGCAAGTCAAAAGTTTATGCGGACGCCAAGTCTGCCCTCGCAGGACTCATTCACGACGATATGACCATTGCCGCGGGCGGCTTTGGGCTGTGCGGTATTCCCGAGAATTTGATTGGCGCGCTGGTGGATAGCGGCGCCAAAGGACTCACCATTGCCGGCAACAATGCCGGTGTGGATGACTTTGGCATGGGGCTGCTGCTGAAGACGCGCCAAGTAAAAAAAGTGATCGCTTCCTACGTCGGCGAAAACAAGGAGTTCGAGCGCCAGGTGCTGGCGGGAGAACTTGATTTGCAGTTGGTCCCGCAAGGTACATTGGCCGAAAAGTTCCGCGCGGGTGGTGCCGGCATACCGGGCTTCTACACTCGCACCGCGTTCGGCACCAAACTCGCCGAGGACAAACACACTCACAACTTTCACGGCAAGGAATACGTGCTGGAAGAGGCGATCCATGCCGATGTGTCGATCGTGAAAGCGTGGAAAGGCGACAAGGCCGGCAACCTGGTTTATCGCATGACCTCTCGCAACTTCAATCCGATGATAGCGACGTGCGGCAAGGTGACGGTCGCGGAAGTAGAGGAACTGGTGGACATCGGCGAACTCGATCCCGACCAGATCCATACGCCGGGAATTTTTGTCGACCGGATCATCCAGGGCGCCAAGTATGAGAAGCGCATCGAATTTCGTACTTTGTCCGGCGTAGCCGCCTCGAAGAAGGATTCACCGATTCGTGATTTGATGGCCAAGCGCGCCGCCAAGGAATTGCGCGACGGCTATTACGTCAACCTCGGCATCGGCATTCCAACACTGGTCGCCAACCACATTCCGGACGGCATGACCGTGAACCTGCAGTCGGAAAACGGGCTGCTCGGCATCGGGCCGTTTCCGACCGAGGAAAACGTTGACCCCGATCTCATCAATGCGGGCAAGCAGACGATTACCACGATTGCAGGCTCCAGCTTTTTCTCGAGCGCGGATTCCTTCGGCATGATCCGCGGCGGGCACATCGATCTCTCCATTCTCGGCGGACTGGAAGTCGACGTGAATGGCGATCTCGCCAACTGGATGGTTCCCGGCAAGATGGTTAAGGGTCCGGGTGGCGCGATGGATCTTGTGTCGGGCGTAAAGCGTGTCGTGGTGCTGATGGAGCATTGTTCCCGGGACGGGGCGTCGAAAATATTGACCAAGTGTTCGCTTCCGCTGACCGGCAAGGGCGTGGTCAATCTGATCATTACCGACCTTTGCGTGTTTGAAGTGAAGCCACTATTGGGGCTGACGCTGATCGAGTTGCACCCAGGCGTGACGCTTGAAGAAGTCAAATCTAAAACTGCCGCGGAATTTCTTGTCGCGCTCTAGTTCCTGCCTGACTCGGCGCTATGTTGATGCACGTGCTTCTGTCCAAGTAAGTTGGTGATGAAACCATGAATATCGTCCGTGTTCATTCGCCGACTTTCTTCGCATGGATGTCGGTCTTTACGTCCGTCCTGACGATCGGCCTCAAGTTCGCGGCGTGGTGGGTCACGGATTCCGTTGGCCTGCTGTCTGACGCGATCGAATCGCTGGTGAATCTTGCGGCCGCGCTCGTGGCGCTTTGGACACTGCACTATATTTCCACCGGCGCCGACGAAGACCACAACTTTGGTCATGAGAAGGCCGAGTATTTTTCCAGTGGCATTGAAGGCAGCCTGATTTTCGTTGCCGCCATTTCAATCATCATCAGCGCCATGCCGCGATTGATCCACCCGGAACCGCTTGGGCCGCTCGGCCTCGGCGTCGCGTTATCGGTGTTGGCGGCAATCGCCAATGCGATTTGTGCCTGGTTCCTGCTCAAGGGCGCGCGCGCGCACCGGTCCATCACGCTCGAGGCCGACGCACACCACCTTTTGGCGGATGTGTGGACGACGGTTGGCGTCATCATCGCAGTGCTGCTGGTACCGGTAACCGGTTGGTGGCGGCTCGATCCGATCGTCGCGGTGGTCGTTGCCCTGCAAATCCTCTGGACCGGCTGGCGATTGATCAAGCGTTCATTTGATGGATTGATGGACAAGGCCATTCCGGACGCCGAGCGTGAAGAAATTGTGCACGTGCTGGAAACCTTGCGGCACCAAGGCTGTGACTATCATGCCCTGCGCACGCGCCAGGCAGGCCGCAAGCATTTCGTCGATGTGCATATCCTGGTGCCGGGCACGATGAGCGTGCAGGCAGGTCATGATCTCGTTGAACGCATAGAAAACGAAATCAATCTGAAAGCGCCCTACGTTGAAGTCATGACGCATCTTGAGCCGCTGGAGGATCCGCGCAGTTGGGACGATCCGAAGAACCCGCTGGCGGGAAACTAGCCGGGCGAGCCCCACTCCGGCTGAAAATTGGTATGCCCGATCTCGAACTTGTCGCGCAATGACTGGTTGATGCGCGCGACCAGCGCTGTGTAATCCGTCACGGCGTCCGGCTTGACGCGTACGTGTGCGGTCAGGCAATTGAAGCGCTGGGAAATCTGCCAGATATGCACGTCGTGAATATCCAGCACCTCGGGGAAGTGGTGCAGCACATGTGCCTTCAGCGCGGCGACATCGATGGGCGAGCCCTCCATCAGGACATGCAGTGAATCGCGCAGCAGGGTCCATGACCATTTGAGGATAATGACGGCAACGACCAACGCCAGCAGCGGATCGATAAATTGCCATCCGGTGTAGTGGATCGCCACCAGTCCGGCGATGATCGCCACCGACGACAAGGTATCCGTGAGCATGTGCAGGAACGCCGAACGAATGTTCAGATTGCTCTGGTCGCCACGCATGAGAATGGCGCCGGTAATCAGATTGATCACCAGGCCGCCAATGGCGATGATGAGCGTGGTGCCGATGGCAACCGGTTCCGGTGCAATCAGGCGCGTGACGCCCTCGATCACAATCCATATCGCCGACAAGAGGATGGTGATCCCGTTGACGAACGCGGCGACCACCTCGACGCGGTAGTAGCCGAACGTCTTTTCCATGTTTGCCGGGCGCGATGCCAGCACAATTGCGCCCCAACTCAGCCCCAGCGCAAAGGCGTGGGTAAACATGTGGATGCCATCCGAAACCAATGCCAGCGAATGGGTGAGGAGTCCGCCGATGATTTCAACCGCCATGGTGCTGACGGTGATCGCGAAACTCACCAGCAGCAGTGATTTGTCATGAGCGCGGTAATCGTGTTGATGGATCGCCCCATCGTGATGCACATGCGGGAGAGCATGATCATGTTCATGCGCGTGATCGTGGTGGTGCGCGTGTTGGTTTTGGAGATCATGTCCCTGGCCCGGGTCGGCGCGCATCGGCGCATGGCCACCGTCGTGCGGGCAGGGTGATGGATCGTGCGTGCGTGTGCGGGCGGTAGGCATGGGCAATTATAGTGCCGTCATTTCCGGGCGCTCAGAAGGTCACAATTCGCAGACTTCCACTATTTGCCGTACGGTAACCTTCGATCTGTATTTCGCGACCCGAAGAGACAAACTCTAGCACTGGCGAGGTGTGCCGGCCATAAATGCCTCGAACGCCTCGCCAGTGCTAGAGTTGTATCAAATTCGATGCCCGTGTCGCCTATAGCGCCGTCGCACCAAGGTCCTGCTGTGGCAGAAACGAGTTCAACCAAACAAGACTGTCATCCGTTCTTCCGCTGGGCCGGTATTCCGCGCCCAGCCAGCCTGCATAGCCGATGGTATCGACGTGCGCGAACAGCGCCGGAAAATCGATGTGTCCTGTTCCGGGTTCGTGCCGGCCCGGGGCATCGGCAAACTGGATATGGCCGATCATGGGTAGAAGCAGACGCATGTTATCCGCGAGCCGGTTCGCGCGTGAACCAGGACGTGCACGTTCCATGATGTGCATGTGATACCAGTCGTATTGCAGCATCACATTGTCGGCACCGATCTCATTGATGATACGCATCGCGTCGCGCGTGTTGCTAATCAGAAAGCCAGGGACATCGTACGTATTGAGCGCCTCAATGTTGAGTGTGAGGCCAATCTTTGCGCATTCCTCCGCGGCGCGCCGCACATTGTCGATGAACACAAGTTCGCAGGTGCGCATATCGACATTGGCCGGCTTGACGCCGGCGAGGCAATTGATTTGCCGGATGCCGATTTCCAGCGCGTACTCCATTGCCTCGATCACGCAGAGGCGAAAGGTCTCTTGGCGCCCCGGGATACCGGCAAAGCCCCATTCGCCGCGTGCGGGATTGCCGGCGCGTATGTTCATCAGCACCGGTGTCAGACCATGCGCATCAAGGCGCCGGCGAATTTCGGCGGGGTCGAACGCAAACGGATAGTGAAACTCAACGCCGCGAAATCCGGCGCGCGCGGCCGCCTCGAAGCGGTCGAGGAACGGCAGCTCGGTAAACAGAAACGTGATGTTGGCGGCGAATCGGGGCATGAAAGTACTTCGCGGGACGTCCTTTGTCGCGTTACGCTTGAAAGTGGGTCTGCGCCCCCTCATCTCATGGGAATACGCCGACAACGCCGTCCCGATTGCAGGTGGCTGGCCGACAGCACGTCATAATACTAGCCTGCCCGCATTTCGCACACCGAAAAAACCCCCATGTCGAATCCCCACGCCCACACTCACGCCGATGCAGCGCCCGCTACAACCGTTGTTCCGGCCAGTGCGGCCTCGGCTGCTGCCTCCGCACCGGCATCCAAGAGCGATTGGCGGGTCATTCGCTCGCTGGTGCCTTATTTGTGGGATTTTCGCTGGCGGGTCGCGCTGGCGCTGACTTTCCTGGTAACAGCCAAGCTGGCCAATATTGGCGTACCGCTGCTGCTGAAGGAAATCGTTGATTCGCTCGATAGGTCCCGTGCCGTGTTGGCGGTGCCATTTGCCCTGCTGGCGGCATACGGGTTGCTGCGGCTGTCATCGACACTGTTCGGTGAATTGCGCGATATTGTATTCATCAAGGTCACACAGCGAGCCATGCGACGCATCGCGCTGTCTGTTTTCCGGCACCTGCACGCGCTGTCGCTTCGGTTCCATCTCGAACGCCAGACCGGCGGCGTGACCCGCGACATCGAGCGCGGCACGCGCGGCGTTTCCACGCTGATGTCGTTCATGCTGTTTTCGGTGATTCCGATCCTGCTGGAAATCACGCTGGTCACCATTCTGCTGGCGAAGAAATTCGATATCTGGTTTGTGGTCATCACGCTATGCGCGATCCTGCTGTACGCGGGCGCGACCATTGGCATTACCGAGTGGCGCACCGCGCATCGCCGGCGGATGAACGAGATGGACTCGAAAGCCAACACCAAGGCCATCGATTCGCTGCTCAATTACGAGACCGTGAAGTATTTCGGCAATGAAGAATTCGAAGCCGGGCGCTACGACAAGAACCTGCAAAGCTACGAAGCGGCGGCCACCAAGAGTGAAACCTCGCTGGGATTGCTAAACGTCGCGCAAAGTTGCGTGATTGCGACCGCCGTGACATTGCTGATGTGGCGCGCCTCCGATGGCGTGGTCAACGGCAGCTTGACGCTGGGCGACCTGGTAATGGTGAATGCGCTGCTGATCCAGTTATACATTCCGCTGAATTTCCTCGGTGTGATGTATCGAGAAATCAAGCAGGCGCTGACGGACATGGAAAAAATGTTCCGCCTGCTGGGAGAAAATCGCGAGATCGCCGACAAGGCGGGCGCCAAGGGGCTGGCGATCAACGGTGCGGCCATCCGATTCGAAAATGTCGACTTCGCCTATGATCCCAAACGCCAAATTCTCCATGGAGTAAGTTTCGACGTGCCGGCGGGACACACGGTCGCGGTGGTGGGTTCGAGTGGCGCGGGTAAATCCACGCTGTCACGATTGCTGTTTCGCTTCTACGATATCCAGAAGGGCAGCATCACCATCGACGGGCAGGACATTCGCGACGTCACCCAGAACAGTGTGCGTGCCAGCCTCGGCATCGTCCCGCAGGATACGGTGCTGTTCAACGACACCATTCGCTACAACATTGCCTATGGCCGGCCGGGTTCGACCGATGCCGAAATCGAGGATGCCGCGCGGCGCGCGCACGTGCTGGAGTTCATCGAGCGTCTGCCGGATCGCTGGGAGGCGATGGTGGGTGAGCGTGGTCTGAAACTGTCGGGTGGCGAAAAACAGCGCGTTGCGATTGCACGCACGTTGCTCAAGAATCCGTCCATCATGATTTTCGATGAAGCGACTTCGGCGCTGGATTCAAAGACCGAGAAAGCGATTCAGGCAGAACTGCGGGAGATCGCGGAAGACCGCACCACGCTGGTGATCGCGCATCGGCTCTCTACAATCATCGATGCCGACCAAATCCTGGTGCTGGAACATGGCCGCATTGTCGAGCGCGGCAATTTCCGGGAATTGATCGACCTGAACGGAAAGTTTGCGGAGATGTGGCAATTGCAACAGCAGGAGGAGCGGGCCGAAGTCCTGCAATTGCCCGCGAATACGATTCCGGCGCCTGAAGCGGTTTGAATGCCGCTGACTGAAAAACTCCTGCCGATCTTCCTGCTGGCGTTTGCCGGCTATCTGTTTGGCCGCGGCAAGGCCTTTGACAGCGGCCACGTTACACGCGGAATATCAAACGTTGCGTTCTACCTGTTCATTCCCGCGCTGCTGTTTCGCACCACCGCACGCATCGAACTGGCGAGCCTCGAATTTCGTGCGCTGGCCGCGTTCTTTGTGCCGACGGTACTGCTGATGCTGTTGGTCGTGGCCTACGAGCGGCGGCGCCGCGTGGCGGGCGATGTCGCGACGGCGCGCGCGTTGTCGGTGACGTTTGGCAACACGGTGCAGATCGGCATCCCTGTTGCATTGGCGACATTTGGCGAAGCCGGCCTCGCCATCCACGCGACAATCATTGCGGTGCATGCACTGGTGCTGTTGACGTTGGCGACGATCATGATGGAATGGACGCGACGCGATCGACAGGGCACAAAGTCGCTTGCCACGGTGCTGCTGCCAATGCTCCGGCAGACAATGATTCATCCGGTAATCCTCCCGGTGGTAGCCGGTTTTTCATGGAATATTTTCGGGCTGCCGCTGCCGGGCCCCGTGGATGCCACGCTGGTTACGCTCGCGCAGGCAGCTGTGCCTCTGTGCCTGGTGCTGATCGGCTTGTCGATCGCGCACTACGGCGTGGTGGGCGTGGTAAAGCCCGCCATCGCGTTGACGGCGTTAAAACTGCTGATTCATCCCATGCTGGTCGCGGTCGCGGCCTTCATATTGATCCCGCTGGAACCGCGAACGGCGGCGGTGACGGTGTTATGCGCGTCGCTGCCGATCGGCGCCAATCCATTGTTGTTCGCGCAACGCTACAACGTTGCCGAACGCGAGATTACCGCGGCAATTGCAATCTCAACGGTGGCATATGGCGGAACGGTGATTGTGTTGTTGGCGCTGTTGACGCGCTGATATCGAATTCCAGGTATTCATCCTGCATTTCTTCACCGACGCCGCGGTCGCACAAGACTACCCCATTCTGATCCAGCCCGCATCAAACGCGGCATTGGTAACGGACGTCAGGATATGGTCGCGCCACGCGCCGTCAATAAACAGGTAATCCTTTGCATAGCCATCGATCCGAAAACCGAGCGTTGCCAGCAAGCGCCCGCTACGCACATTTTCAGGCCGGTAGTTGGCGGCAACGCGATGAAGTTTCTGTTCTTCGAACATGTAGCGTAGCGCCGCACGCATGGCTTCGCTCATCATGCCGTGGCTCTCAAACTCACGGTCGATCTGATAGCCAGCCACGCAGGAGCAAAACGGTCCACGGAAAATTTGCGAAAAGCCGATGCTGCCGATGATGCGGTCCGGCTGGTCGCGCGGCGCGAGCCAGAAGCGCACAGCGGTTCCGTTTTCAAATGCCAGCGCATATTTTGAAATCGCCTCCCGCCAATGGAGCAACGTATACAGGTTCGGCGGTTCCGGCGGATTCCACGCCTTGAGATGCTCGCGATTGCGCGCCACGAAATCGAGCATGGCAGCCGCCTGATGGTCGCGTGGTGTCGTGAGAAGCACGCGACCGGTGGAAATAGCCAGGTCAGGCATGTAAAACAACTTCAGCTGGACTCTCGCAAAAATCGCACGTGTGCGATCAATCCGGAAGTACGGTCGATGCGATAAATCACCACCGCCCGGCGCAATTCGGGTTCTGTGCCGGGCAGGCGGCCACTGATGCTTTCTTCGTCGATCACATAGTCGCCGATACGGGTGCGGTGGACAATGACGCAGTGCAGATTGGGTGAGCTGTCAAACAAAGCACGGTAGCGCGTCCGCATTTCGGCATGCCCCGACATCAGGCGAGCGCCAGCACCGTCGTCAATCGTGCAATTTGACTCATAGCAGGCGATAAAAGAATCGACATCGCGAGCGTTGTACGCCGCGAGTTGCGTGTCCACCGGGTCGAATGTCGCGGTGCTCATTGCGTGTCAGCCCGCGAACACACTCCAGCTTTGCGCCAGATTCTCTGTTGGAGAGCGCTTGAAGCCGGATTTGGCGAACTGGTGCCAGCGCCCGACGATAAACGACATGACCGCGTTGGCATAGGCATTGGCATCGAGTGAGGCGTGGAGCGCGCCATCGCTCGCGGCGACGCGTGCGCTCTGACGCAACGAGGCTTCCAGTCGGTCATGCAACTGGTTCATCCGCACCTGCAGGCGCTCGTCTTCGTTCACCAGTGCGTCGCCGATCAGCACGCGGGTCATTCCTTGATTCTTTTGCGCAAACGACAACAGCATGGAGACAATGCCTTCAGCCTGCTTCATGCCATTGGTCTCCTCGGACTGAATCTTGTTCACAAGCGAGAAAACTGTCTCCTCGATGAACTCAATCAGGCCTTCGAACATTTGCGCTTTGCTGGCGAAATGGCGGTACAAGGCCGCCTCCGACACATCGAGTTTCGCGGCGAGCAGGGCCGTGGTGATCTTCTGTCCCTTGGGGTTTTCCAGCATTTGGGCGAGGGTCTGCAAGATCTCCTTGCGGCGCTCCCCCGGCGCTCTTTTTGCCATGTTGTTTTCTCCCTAAAGCCTGTTTCTACTTGCGACCGCCCAGAATTGAGCCCAGTACACCGCGAATGATTCTGCGTCCCGCTTCGGACGCCATTGCCCGCGCGGCACTTTTCATTGCGGCTTCCACCACGCCTTCGCGCTTCGATGTGCCGCCCGAAGTGCCCGAAGGAAAGCCAATCTTGTCCAGCATGCCGCCAAGTCCACCACCGCTTCCGGTGTCGGCTGTTGGGGTGGATGGATCCCCGCGTCGAGCCTTCAATTTCTCAAACGCGGACTCGCGATCAACAGCCTTTTCGTACTGGCCCGCGACCAACGAATTCTGCATCAGCACTTTGCGTTGCTCAGGCGTAATCGGGCCAATTTGCGATTTTGGCGGGCATACAAAGGCGCGCTCGACAACGGTGGGACGACCTTTTTCATCGAGGAATGAAACCAGCGCCTCGCCGACCCCGAGTTCAGTGATGACCTGCTCGACCTTGATTTTGGGATTGGCGCGGAACGTCTCGGCCGCCGCCAGCACCGCTTTCTGGTCGCGCGGCGTATAGGCACGCAGCGCATGTTGCACGCGATTGCCCAGTTGACCCAGTACGGTGTCGGGGATGTCGAGCGGGTTCTGTGTCACGAAATAGACGCCCACGCCTTTCGAGCGCACCAGGCGCACCACTTGCTCGATTTTCTCCAGCAATTCCTTTGGCGACTCGTTGAACAGCAGATGCGCTTCATCGAAAAAGAACACCAGCTTGGGTTTGTCGCGGTCGCCTACTTCCGGCAGGTTTTCGTAAAGCTCGGAGAGGAGCCAGAGCAGAAAGGTTGCGTACACACGTGGACTGGAAAGCAATTTATCGGCAGCGAGGATGTTGATGACGCCTTTGCCGTCGTCGGTTTGCATGAGGTCGTCCAGCGCCAATGCCGGTTCGCCGAAAAACCGGTCACCGCCTTGCTGCTCCAGTGTCAACAAGCCGCGCTGGATGGCCCCAATGCTCGCAGGCGAAATGTTGCCGTAGCCGGTCGTGAACTGACTGGCGTTTTCGCCGACCCAGGAGAGCAGTGAACGCAGATCCTTGAGGTCCAGTAAAAGCATGCCATTGTCGTCGGCGATCTTGAACGCCAGCGTGAGCACACCGGACTGGGTATCGTTAAGGTTGAAGATGCGCGACAGGAGTAGCGGACCCATTTCGGAAATCGTTGCGCGGATCGGGTGTCCCTGTTCGCCGAAGACATCCCACAGTGTGACCGGGCACGCGGCGGGCGTGTGATCAAGGTGAAGCAACTTCACGCGCTCATCGATTTTTGTATTGGGCTTGCCCGGCTGCGAAATGCCCGTGAGATCGCCCTTGACGTCCGCCATGAATACCGGCACCCCAATGGACGAGAAGCGTTCAGCCAGCACTTGCAGGGTGATGGTTTTACCGGTGCCGGTCGCGCCGGCAACCAGTCCATGCCGGTTGGCCATGTATGGCAACAGGCAAAGCTCGGTAAGTAATGTGTCGCTGGTCTTGGCGATTAGGAGCGGGTCGGCCATGGCAAAGAGGTGATTAGGCTTCGGCGATTGGGTGAGTGAATGTTAACATTACATTTTGAAAATTGTTGGGGCACCGTAGCGTCCCGATGGTCAATCAACGCAAAGAGTCCCGAGCGTCGCATTTCACCATGCCGCACAGGCAAGCGAAGACTCGTACTGGCTAGAAAGAAGAAAGCAAAATGGCGGGACATAGCAAATGGGCGAACATCCAGCACCGCAAAGGTCGCCAGGACGCCAAGCGCGGCAAAATATTCACGCGCCTCATTAAGGAAATCACCGTCGCATCGAGACTGGGCGGCAGTGACGCAAGCTGCAATCCGCGCCTGCGGCTGGCGACTGACAAGGCGTACGAAAACAACATGCCCAAGGATACGGTCGAGCGCGCGATCAAGCGCGGCAGCGGTGAACTGGAAGGCGTGAATTACGAAGAAATTCGATACGAGGGCTACGGCATCGGCGGGGCGGCGGTGATGGTCGATTGCATGACCGATAACCGTGTACGCACCGTGGCTGAAGTTCGGCACGCTTTCTCGAAATACGGCGGCAACATGGGCACTGACGGGTCGGTCGCGTTCCTGTTCAAGCATTGCGGCACGCTGCTGTATGCGCCCGGCACGAATGAAGACAAGCTGATGGAAGCCGCGCTCGAAGTTGGCGCGGAAGATGTTGTGACCAACGACGATGGCTCGCTCGAGGTAATCACCGGGCCCTATGAATTTTCGAATGTGAAAGCGGCGCTGGAAAAGGCCGGATTCAAGGCGGAATTCGGTGAAGTCACGATGAAGTCCACCAACGAAACCGCGCTGGTTGGTGACGATGCGGTGAAGATGCAGAAACTGCTCGATGCGATCGAGTCCCTGGACGATGTACAGGATGTATATACGTCCGCTGTCATGGATGAAGCCTGAATGTCAGTCCTGATCACCACCACCGACTATGTTGAAGGCAAGCGCATCACCAAATATCTGGGCATGGTGACAGGCGAGGCCAGTGCCGAAGTGCAACTGGTGTCCGACAAGCCGGTCGCCGGATTTGCCGACGCCTATCACAAGGTGATTCCCGGGGTTCGCGACAATGCCTTGCGCGGCGCCATGCAGGGAGCCGAGCAATCCGGCGCCAACGCGATTGTCGGCGCGCGCATCGACTACATCATCCACGGCAGCGGACGTGGCATGGTGATGGTATCGGTGTCGGGCACGGCGGTGGTGATCGAGGACCGTTGATGGGCCCAATGCAGCGCGCGCTGCTGCTAGAGATTCCCGAGACAATCGAGACCGAACGCATGATCCTGCGCGCCGCGAAATCAGGCGACGGGCCGGAAGCGTATGAAGCCGTACTCGAATCAGTTAACGAACTCAAGCCGTGGATGCCGTGGGTGCATCCGGCGCCGACGCTGGAAGGCTCCATCGAATTTCACGCGAACGCGCAGGCCAAGTGGTACAGCCGCGAGATGCTCGATTTTCAGTGGATGGACAAAACGACCAGGCAATTGATCGGCAAGGGTGGATTCCACACCATCAGTTGGGACGTGCCAAAGTTTGAGATTGGCTATTGGGTGCGCACTTCAAGGGCGGGAAACGGTTATTGCACAGAAGCCGTGAATGCGCTGGTCGTTTTCGCCAAACGGGAGCTGGGGGCGAAGCGCCTGGAAATTTGCAGCGATCCCAGAAACCTGAAAAGCCGTCAGGTCGCTGAACGCTGCGGATTCGTACTTGAGGGCATCCTGCATCAAAACATGCGGGACCCCATCGGCGGACTGCGCGATTCCTGCATGTATGCACTGATACCGGAATGAAAATCCTCGGCCTCGATCCCGGATTACGTGTAACCGGCTATGGCGTCATCGAAAAAAATGGTTCGACCCTGACCTACGTGAGTAGCGGATGCATCAAGTCGCCAGACGGAGAGTTGCCGGATCGCCTAAAGAATATTCTGAATTCGGTGCAGGAAGTCATTGCCCGCTTTGGCCCCGACGAGGTGGCCGTGGAAAAGGTATTCGTCAACGTCAATCCGCAATCGACGCTGTTGCTGGGCCAGGCGCGCGGCGCCGCCATCTGCGCGGCGGTCTCACGCGATCTGCCGGTATCGGAATACACTGCGCTTCAGGTCAAACAGGCGGTGGTCGGAAATGGCCACGCGAAGAAGGAGCAGGTTCAGGAAATGGTCAAGCGATTGCTGAAATTGCCGGGGTACCCGAGTCCGGATGCGGCGGATGCGCTGGCATGTGCGATTTGTCATGCGCACGGTGGGCTGCTGGGAGAGATGAGTACGCGCGGGTATCGGGTCAAGGGCGGGAGATTGGTGAAATGATCGGACGCATATCCGGCGTGCTGCTGGAAAAAAATCCTCCGCAAGTCGTCATCGACGTCAACGGCGTCGGCTACGAGATCGATGTGCCGATGAGTACTTTCTACAATCTCCCCAAGCTCCAGGAAACGGTCGCGCTGTTCACCCATATGGTGGTGCGCGAAGATGCCCAGCTGCTCTACGGCTTCGGCACCGAGGCCGAGCGCGCCACCTTTCGGCAGTTGCTCAGGGTGAGCGGTGTGGGGCCGAAGGTCGGGTTGGCGGTGCTTTCCGGCATGAGCGTCAACGACCTGGCTGAAGCGGTGGCCATGCAGGAAAGCGGGCGTCTGACCAAGGTACCGGGAATTGGCAAGAAGACGGCCGAACGATTGCTGCTGGAACTGAAAGATCGATTGAAGGTGGATGTGCGGATCTCGGTCGGCGGCGAAGCGCCGGCGCCTTCATCGGCCGCGGATATCCTGAATGCGCTGATCTCGTTGGGATACAACGAGAAAGAAGCGCTGTTTGCGATCAAACAACTGCCGCGGGACGCATCCGTGTCTGACGGAATCCGGCAGGCGCTGAAACTATTGTCGAAGTCCTGATGTCGTCGAGCAAGCAGGGCTTCTATAGCCGCTTTCGCCTTGGTCCCGGCACGTTCCGCCATCTGATGAATTGCTGGCCGCCTTTCATTGGCCTGCGAATTCACATTGAGCAGATTTCCGTTGACTGGCGGCATGTGCGCGTACGCATGAAGCTGGGCGCACGCAATAAAAATTTCGTGGGCACGCACTTTGGCGGTGGCCTGTTTGTCATGACCGATTCGTTTTACATGATCATGATGATGCATCTGCTCGGCGGCGAGTATGTGGTGTGCACCACGGTGTTGCGGATTTTCACTTGAGCGAAGAGCAGATCGAGGATGTGAAGCGGAAAACCTCGAACGGCGAGAAGTTCGAGCCAATGTATTCAATTGATGTGGTCGACACCGCGGGCAAGGTTATTGCCCGCGTCGAAAAAACGCTCTACATCCGCCGGAAGCAGGAAAAACCCCGGGCGGTCGCGTAAAATCACCGAATGATCGAGGAAGACCGTCTCATCTCCGGCATTACCGCCTCCCCGCAGGAAGAAGCGCTGGAGCGCGCACTACGCCCCAAGCTGTTGAATGAATACGTCGGCCAGGAAAAAATCCGCGGTCAATTGTCGATATTCATCCAGGCAGCGCGCGGTCGAAAGGAACCTCTTGATCATACGTTGCTGTTTGGGCCGCCCGGCTTGGGCAAGACCACGCTGGCGCACATTATTTCGCGGGAAATGGGCGTGAACCTGAAGCAGACCTCGGGACCGGTGCTGGAGCGCGCCGGTGACCTGGCGGCGATGCTGACCAATCTTGAGCCCAACGACGTCCTGTTCATCGACGAAATCCATCGGCTCAGCCCGGTGGTGGAAGAAATCCTTTATCCCGCGCTGGAGGACTACCAGATCGACATCATGATCGGTGAAGGCCCGGCGGCGCGCTCGGTGAAGCTCGATTTGCCGCCGTTCACGCTGGTCGGCGCGACGACTCGTGCCGGCATGTTGACCAATCCGCTGCGGGACCGGTTCGGCATTGTGGCGCGGCTGGAGTTTTACTCGCCGGAAGAACTGAAACTCATCGTTGCCCGTTCGGCAAAATTGCTGAACGTGCGTGTTGACGATCATGGTTCCCAGGAAATTGCGCTGCGTTCCCGCGGCACGCCGCGTATCGCCAATCGCCTGTTGCGGCGGGTGCGCGATTTTGCCGAAGTGAAGGGGGATGGCCATGTGGACAAGTCCACCGCTGACGCCGCGCTGAAAATGCTCGATGTCGACCAGATCGGCCTGGATGTGATGGATCGGAAGATGCTGCTCGCGATCATCGAGAAATTCGCGGGCGGGCCGGTTGGCGTGGAAAATCTGGCGGCGGCGCTCAGTGAGGAGCGCGATACGATTGAAGATGTGCTGGAGCCGTACCTGATCCAGCAAGGCTATTTGCAGCGCACGCCGCGTGGGCGGGTAGCCACCGCGCTTGCCTATCGTCACTTTGGCCTGACCGCGCCGGCGAGCAGTATGGCGCCGGAACTATTCTGATGGCCAAACTGTCCCTTAAGAATGCCCAGCAAACACCGCTGTTCACGTTTGATTTTCCGCAGCGCATTTATTTTGAAGATACCGATGCGGGCGGCGTGGTGTACCACGCACAGTATTTGAAGTTCCTCGAGCGCGCCCGTACCGAATGGTTGCGTTACTTGGGATTCACCAATAGCGAGCTGGAACGCAAGTACAAGATGCTTTGGGTGGTCAGCGAAATTGCGGTGGAATTTGTTAAGCCGGCAAAGCTGGATGATTCGGTCAACATCAGCGTATCGATAGAAAATCTGGGCCGGGTGCGATGTACCTTTCATCAGGAAATTCGCCGGGGTGATGAGCTGCTGGTGAGGGCGCGGGTGCTGGTGGCGTGCGTGTCGGCGGATGGCTTCAAGCCGATCGAAATTCCGGCCGATGTGCGTAAAAAAATGGAGGCAACCGTTTGAATCTCTCGAGTGATACTGGATTCCTGCAGATGATTTTGCAGGCCTCGATCGTGGTCAAGATCGTCATGGGCATTTTGGTGATGGCATCGCTGATGTCGTGGTGGTACATCTTCGTCAAGATGTTCTCGATCAGCCGGACCAAGAAAGAGACCGACGAATTCGAACGCGAATTCTGGGGCGGCACCGATCTGGTCGGTCTCTACCAGCGCGCCAATGCGGGCCATTACGAGCCGGCGGGCATGGAGAAAATCTTTGAGGCGGGCTTCAAGGAATACCTGAAACTCAAGAGCAGAACCGGTGCCGATGTCGGGGCCCTCATGGATGGCACACGGCGCGCCATGAAGGCGACGTTCCAGCGCGAACTGGACTACCTCGAATCACATCTTTCATTCCTGGCGACGGTCGGTTCGGTGAGCCCGTACATCGGCTTGCTTGGTACGGTCTGGGGCATCATGAATGCGTTCCGTGGACTATCGAACGTCGCGCAGGCCACGCTGGCACAGGTGGCGCCGGGCATCGCCGAAGCACTGATCGCGACGGCGATCGGTTTGTTCGCCGCCATTCCCGCCGTGATCGCGTACAACCGCTATACAGCCGAGATCGACCGCATCGCCAATCGCTACGAGAGTTTCATGGAGGAATTCACCAATATCCTGCAACGGCAGGCCACCCACTAGCGGTATGAAAGTGAAAAGACAAACTCCAGCACTGGAGCGGATTGCGGGCCATAAATGGCTGGAAAGGCGCTACAGTGCTTGTGTTTTATCAATTGGTGCTTCCATTAACTTCATTTCCGTTCGCCCTGAGGTATCGAAGGGCAATCCGGACGTAAATGAATCGGTGGCTTGCATTAAATGTGCTTCGATACCTCAGCACGAACGGGGAGTTATTAAAATTTCCCCAAATGGTGCCGGACGGTTCTGCCGATGAGACGCCCCCGCAAATCGATGGCCGAGATCAACGTCGTCCCCTACATCGACGTGATGCTGGTGTTGCTCATCATTTTCATGGTGACCGCGCATATCCAGCCTGGCGAGATCGATCTTCCCAGCGTCGGCCAGGCATTGGCGCCAACTGTTGCGCCACTCGAGGTCCGAATCAAGAAGGACGGAAGCATCAGTCTCGCGGATCTTCAGCAGGGCGGTCGGGAGCAAGCTGTCTCGCGCGACAATCTGCTGCGCGCGGTACGTGCGGTGCAGGCCAGTCGTCCCGATCAGGCGGTGGTCATTTCAGCCGACAAGAATCTGAAATACGATGAAGTGGTGCGCGTGCTCGATATCTTGCAGGGAGGCAAGATCAAGCGCGTGGGCCTGCTCACGAAACCGCTGGCGCGCTGATCCATGGCAGCGACTTACCCACCGAACATGCCGCGTCCTTCCGGGCAATCCAGGCAGGTTGCGCGTAGCGAACCTGGCAAATTGCCGGCGGCCTTGCTGGCGCTCATCGTTCATGCCGGTTTCTTTGCCGTTATCGTGTTTGGTGTGTCGTGGCAGGTGAGGCACCCGGACCCGGTGATGGCGGAGTTGTGGGATCAGTTGCCATCTTTGCGCAAGGAACCCGAACCTCCCGCGCCGCCACCCCCGCCACCGGAACCCGAACCGGAAGTGAAAAAAATCATTGAACCGCCGGTTGAAAAACCGCTGCCGCCGCAGCCCAGCAAGGCCGATATTCAGTTGAAAGCAAAGAAAGAAAAGGCCGAGCGCGAAAAGGTAGAACGCGAACGCCTTGAGAAGCAAAAGCAAATCGATCTCGAGAAGAAGCGCAAGGAAGAAGAGGCGCAAAAGAAAGCGGCCAAGGCGGCCGATGACAAGGCCAAAGCCGAGCAGGCATTACGCGAAGCGGCGGCAAGTGCGTCGCGCAATGCAGCCGTGCAGGACTACGCCGGCAAGATCGCCGCCCTGATTCGCAGCCGCGCAAATATTCCCGATACGGTCTCGGGCAAGCCGGCGCTGACCGTTCGCTTGCGATTACTGGTGAACGGCGTGATCTTTGATGCGCAGGTCATCAAACCGTCCGGCAACCGTGTGTATGATGAAGCAGTCGAACGCGCCATCAACGGCATCCGCCAATGGCCATTACCGGAAAATGCGGAACTTTTTGGTAACCGGCGTGAACTTAACCTTAATATCGAACACGAGCGGTAGTGCAAAAAATGAATACGAAAACGAGCGCCAGCATGATGAAAATGATACGAACGGGTGAGGTACTGCGCCGCTTCATTGGCTTATCCGCGCTGACGGCACTGCTTGCGATGGCAATGATGCCCACTGCGCAAGCTCAACTGACCATCGATGTCACCACTAATGCCGGGCGTCAGGTTCCCGTCGCTATCGCACCGTTTGCCAATGAGACGAATGCACCGCAGAACATCACGCCTGTCATTTCCGCCAATCTGGCGCGCACCGGCCTGTTCCGGATGGTCAACATGGGCGGCATCATCAAAATGCCGACCGAACCGTCAGAGATAAATTTTCTCGATTGGACAAGCCGTAGCGCCGAAGCGCTGGTAATCGGCACGATGGTCGCGCAGCCGGATGGCCGTTTCGAAATCCGGGTGCGATTGTTCGATGTCGCCAAGCAGAACCAGCTGGCGATTTTTTCCTATGTCGCGACCGCCTCGCAGCTGCGCGCCACCGCACACAAGATTTCCGACGAAATCTACGAAAAACTGATCGGCGAAAAGGGTATTTTCTCCACCAGGATCGCGTACGTACTGAAGCGCGGCCCGCGATTTGAATTGCAGGTGGCCGATGCGGACGGCTTCAATCCGCAGGCAGTGCTTTCGTCGCTGGAGCCGATTCGCTCACCCAAGTGGTCTCCCGATGGCAGCAAGATCGCCTATGTTTCGTTTGAAAGCCGCAAATCCTCGGTGATCGTGCAGGACCTTGCCACGGGGCAGCGCAAGACGGTGGCGAACTTTCGCGGTGACAATTACGCACCGAGCTGGTCGCCGGATGGCAGCAAGCTGGTTGTTACCCTGTCCAAGGATTCGGTCGCGCAGATCTATGTCATTTCGGCCGCTGGTGGCGAAGCGGTTCGTGTGCTGGATAGCAACAGCATGGACCTGAATGCCACCTTTAGCGGCGATGGCAAGGACATCATTTTTGTCTCTGAGCGTTCGGGCGGCGCGCAACTCTACATCGTGCCGGCAGCGGGCGGCACGCCGCGACGCCTGACCTTTGAAGGCGGCAACAACACCAATCCGCGCATGAGCCCGGATGGCAAGCTGGTGGCCTTTGTCAGTCGCGAGGCCGGCCGTCTTCGTATCGCGACGCTGGAACTGGCGACCGGCCAAATCAATGTGCTTACCGACGGCCCGCTCGATGACAGTCCGAGTTTTTCTCCCAATGGCCGCACCATTCTGTATGAAGACAAATCAGGCGGCCGGGGCAAGCTGGGTGCGGTCTCGGCCGACGGCCGGGTCAAACAGAAACTGTCATCGCAGGCAGGTGATGTGCGCGAGCCCGCTTGGGGTCCTTTCGGCACCTCAAGCGCGCGGTAATGTGGTCCGGCGCAAAAGCGACTAAAATTGGCCGGTAATGTTCAAATATTGAGTCACTAGGAGAATTGAAATGAAAAGATTACTCATTGGTCTGAGCCTGGCCTTGTTGTTGGCTGCCTGCGCAAGCAAGGACCCCGTCAAGGAAACGAAGATCGAAGACCGTACGCCGCCGAAAACGACCGCGTCCACGACCCCTCCGCCAAGCACCCAGGCCACCCAAGGCCAGCAAGCCGTCAATCCACTGAAAGACCCCAACAACCCGCTGTCGAAGCGCGTGATCTATTTCGAATACGACAAGGACGTCGTCAAGCCCGAGTACACCTCGCTGGTGCAGGCCCATGCTTCTTACCTGGGACAGAACCGCAATCGCAAAGTGCGCCTCGAAGGCCACGCTGATGAACGCGGCTCACGTGAATACAACATGGCATTGGGCCAGCGGCGTGCCGATGCGGTTCGCAAGGCGACGGCGGTTCTCGGCGTCGGCGGCGAGCGTATCGAGACCATCAGCTTTGGTGAAGACAAGCCAAAGTCCAGTGGCCATGATGAAGCCGCATGGGCGCAAAACCGCCGCGTTGAAATCCTGTACGACGGCGAATAGGAAATACTGGAACTTCTCATGTCAGGAATCCCCCGCGGTCGTTCATGTTTGATGTTGGTGGCGCTGGTTGCGGCGCCGATGTTGGTGCCAGGCATGAACGCCACCGCAGGAGTGTTCGATGAAGATGCCCGCCGCGAGGTCAGGGATCTTCGTATCGAGATCGACAAGAAAGACCGTGACATCGATGGGCGGCTGCAAAGACTTGACGAGTCACTGAAGAATCTGGGCATCATTCAATTGCTCAATCAAATCGAGCAACTGAATACCGAGATTGCCAAATTGCGCGGGCAGGGCGAGGTAATCGCGAACCAGAATGATATTTTGACCAAGCGCCAGCGCGATTTCTATCTGGACATCGATACCCGTTTGCGCAAGCTCGAAGGTTTGCCGGCCGATACGCCACTCGTCGCGCCGGCTGCGTCCCCGCCGTCGCTCGTGTCGCCTGCGGCGGGTCCAGTCCCGACAGCCGCTCCCCCAACCACGGTCACGCCGGCGGTACGAGAACAGGAAAATCGGACCTACGATGTGGGATCGAATTTGTTCAAGCGCGGCGACTTCCACGCGGCTATCCGCGCCTTCCAGGTATTCATGAAGGATTTTCCCGCCAGTCCGCTCGTATCCAACGCGCAATACTGGATCGGAATCTGCTATTCCAATCTTAAAGATTTCACCAACGCGCGTACTTCGCAGGAATCGTTGCTGAAGATGTTTCCGGATTCCCCCAAGGCGCCTGATGCCCTGCTGGCGATCGCAAGCATTCAGATCGAAAGCAGCGACCATGGATCGGCGCGCAATACACTGGAAGATATCATCGCCAGATTCCCGGCGTCCGACGCCGCGGTAAAAGCCCGAACCCGGCTTGCCCAGCTAAAGCGGTAAACGTTCCATGACCACCGTGACCAGGATTCCCGCTGCGATCCCTCGCAAAGCCGAAGGGAAGAAAGCGACCGTCTCACGCCGCGACAGGATTAGCGAGCTTCGCGTCAACGAGATTTTTTTCTCGTTGCAGGGCGAATCAACGCGAGTCGGATTGCCGACGGTATTCATTCGCCTGACTGGTTGCCCGCTGCGTTGCGGGTACTGCGATACGGCCTACGCTTTTCATGATGGCATCACCCGCACCATCGACGACGTGCTGGCCGAGGTTGCAACGCACCCGACGCGCTACGTGTGCGTGACGGGCGGTGAGCCTCTCGCGCAGCGAAATTGTCTGTTGCTCCTGAGCCGGCTTTGCGATGCGGGGCTTTCAGTTTCGCTGGAGACCAGCGGCGCGATCGACATTGCCGAAGTCGATGCGCGCGTGTCGCGCATCATGGATATCAAGACCCCTGGCTCCGGCGAAAGCGGGAAGAATATCCGGGAAAATCTGGCGCGCATCACTTCTCACGACGAAATAAAATTCGTCATTACCAGCGAGGCAGATTACGTGTGGTCGGTGGCAATGCTGCGAGAGGAAAAACTCGCGGAACGCTGCACCGTACTTTTCTCGCCATCATATGCTGACGTGCGACCGGAACAATTGGCCGGGTGGATTTTGCGTGACGCATTGCCGGTGCGTATGCAATTGCAGTTGCACAAAATCCTCTGGGGCGAGAAGCGGGGCGTATGAGGACCAACGCATGAGGACCGGGCCATGAACGGCAGCCGCAAAGTTGTCGAAAAAGCCGTCGTGCTGTTATCCGGCGGGCTCGATTCCGCGACAGTGCTGGCGATAGCGCGCGAGCAGGGTTTTGAGTGTTACGCACTGTCGTTTGACTATGGCCAGCGGCATCGTTCCGAATTAGTGGCCGCCGCCCGCGTCGCAACAACAATCGGTGCGCATGAACATCGTGTGGTCAAACTTGACCTGACTGGTTGGGGCGGCTCTGCATTGACAGACAGCCACATCGCGGTGCCCACCGAGGCAACCGCCGGTATCCCCGTCACCTACGTGCCGGCACGCAACACCATATTTCTGTCGCTCGCCCTGGCGTGGGCCGAAACGCTCGGCGCCCCGAACATATTTGCCGGAATGAACGCCGTCGATTACTCGGGGTATCCCGATTGCCGGCCCGAATACATCGCGGCGTTCCAGACCATGGCGCGCCTGGCGACCAAGGCCGGCGTCGAGGGCGCATTGCTTACGATTCACACGCCCATCATCAAAATGAGCAAGGCGGACATCGTTCGCGAGGGAACAAGGCTCGGCGTGGATTACGGAATCACCGTTTCCTGCTATCAAGCCGATGTGGGCGGAAATGCGTGTGGAGTATGCGATTCCTGCCGATTGCGCCGCGAAGGGTTTCGCGCGGCGGGGATCGCTGATCCGACCCGATACGCAACATGACGCTCATGTCACTACATTAAGGCCGTGTTGCGCGTTGGTTGTCGCCAATTGCGAGGATCATGGAACAGTCGCCCCTGAGAACAACCACAAGGGTTGCGCCGGGCAGGGGCTCAATTTTACGTGGCGAAACTTGGGCCAATCTACTGCATTGGATTGGCGCTCGCCGGGCGCAGAGCATGCTCTGCGAATTCCCCGCCTCTCCCCCGGGACTAAATCCGGGACGACAACCTTGAGGTAGCGCCATGACCCCGCTTGCGGATCGGAACGGCCACAAGGTTTCGCCACCCAATGTGCAACGCGTAGAATGGCGATCTTCAAGACATCTGCTATTTCCGCTTCATGAGCAACACGCCCAATCTTGCGGTCACCGTCGCCTGGCTTAGTTTCGCGATTGCTTTCGTACTCGGCGCCATTTCCGCGCGCACACAGTTCTGCACGCTTGGCGCCGTCTCGGACATCGTCAACATGGGTGACTTTTCGCGCATGCGGATGTGGGTGCTGGGCATGGCGGTGGCGATTGTCGGCGCGCAGGCGCTCTACGCGTTCGGTTTGATAGATCTGTCCAAAGCGTTTTACGTCCGGCCGAATGTGACGTGGCTTTCCTACCTTGTCGGCGGCCTGCTATTCGGTATCGGCATGACATTGTCCAGCGGCTGCGGCAGCCGCACGCTGGTGCGCATCGGCGGGGGAAACGTCAAATCGCTGGTGGTGTTCGTGTTCCTTGGCATATCGGCCTACATGACGATGAAGGGCCTGTTCGGCGTATGGCGGGTCAACTATCTGGATGTGGTTAATGTCGATCTGGCACCGCAAGGCATCGGCACGCAGGAATTCGGGGCGCTGGTGGGTTCCATGATGGGAGTCAGCAAGAAATCCGCGCAAATCGCCATCGCGGCAATAGTCGCGGCGCCGATGCTCGTATTCGTATTGGCGGGAACGGAATTCCGCAGAAGTCTCGATGGCTGGCTGGGCGGATTGGGCTATGGCCTTGCCGTGGTGGCGGGCTGGTACGTCAGTGCGCACATCGGCTTTGGTGAGAACCCCGACACACTGGAAATGGTGTTCTTCGGCACCAACAGCCGGACGGCGGAATCACTGACCTTTGTCGCGCCGACCGCGTATAGCCTTGAATTGCTGATGCTCTGGAGCGACAAATCGCTGATCGTGACCTTCGGTATCGCCTCAATCGCCGGCATGATTGCTGGCTCGCTGGCCTATGCCTTGATCACCAAACGGTTTCGCTGGGAGGGCTTTGCGAATATCGACGATACCCGCAAGCATATTCTGGGCGCTACGCTGATGGGATTTGGCGGCGTTACCGCAATGGGCTGCACGATCGGACAAGGCATGACCGGGCTTTCCACGCTCGCCGTGGGCTCATTTCTGGCCTTGGCGGCAATTGTTTTCGGCTGCTGGGCAACACTCAAATATGAGTACTGGAGACTGATGCAGGAGGGCTGATCCGTTGCGCAAGGCGATTCTTGGGTTGACCGGAATTTGATGGAAAGTTATAATTGCGAGCTTTGTGGGGGCGGGGGAGAAAGGGGGGGCGCCCCCCGCCCCCCCCCCCCCCCCCCAAAACCCGGCAATGTTGGGTCGTTAGCTCAGTTGGTAGAGCAGCGGACTTTTAATCCGTTGGTCGCAGGTTCGAATCCCGCACGGCCTACCAGTTTCAAACAAAGGGCTGCCATTGGCAGCCCTTTGTATTAGATAATGTCCTTCTGTTTTGGGTCGTTAGCTCAGTTGGGTGAATCAGGGGTTTCGCGTTCCACGGAACGCGCCTGATGAACCGGAAAGCCATGCAGGGCTTTCCGTGGAAGAGCAGCGGACTTGTTGCCGAGCCTGCAGTGTTAGAGAATCAAAAAAACGTGGGTCGTTAGCTCAGTTGGTAGAGCAGCGGACTCTTAATCCGTAGGTCGAGTGTTCGAGCCACTCACGGCCCACCAAAACTTTAAAGCACTTAGGCCTGTCTGATGACGGGCCTTTTTGCTTTTTGGGGCGTCGGCATTGGGTTGGCGCTTTGCTTACCGGAAGGCTAACAAAACTAACTTCCAAATTGCAGTTCCCACAGGTCGGTGTTTGCAAACCACACAAGGTTCGGCACAACGACGTAAACTGTACGTTGCGCACGCATTTTCGGGCTTGTACCAAGTACCATTTCACTCCAGTTTGCGAAAGGAATTTCATATGACCGGCTACTACGAACTAAAGAAGTCTGGTGCCTCTGGATACGTGTTCAATCTCAAGGCGGGTAATCATGAAGTAATCCTGACGAGCGAGACTTATGGCTCTAAAGAAGCGGCGAAAGGTGGGATTGCTTCAGTGCAGACCAATTCGCCGAAGGATGAGCGGTATGAAAAAAAGACTGCGAAAGATGACAGTCCATATTTCGTTTTGACGGCAACCAATGGACAGACGATAGGCAAGAGTGAGATGTACAGCAGTGTGGCTGCAAGGGACAACGGCATCGCGTCAGTGAAATCCAATGGTCCTACACCGACAATCAAGGAAGTCTAATAGTCCCTCACGCCCCACCAAAGCTTTGAAACACTTAGGCCTGTCTCCGGACGGGCCTTTTGTTGGTTTTTTGCGGCTAATTGATGAAGCCACGTCGCACCTGAATGTGCGTTCCCGGCCGCTATCAGTTTTTCTGAGCATGGGCCGGACCAAAGAAACGCGTAGCCGTCGTGCCATTGCTAGTGATTTGTACGATGTTCCTGCGCGGCCCAGATTACCCAGCAATGCGCGAGTGCGACGACCCAGCCAAAACCGTGCTAATGCGTTGGTTTGGAATGCCAATGCAGTTCGAAAACCGGGTACCCGTCGTCGCGCGCAGTTGGGTAATTTCGTTCGCGCAACAACACACGTGGTATCCCCAGCGCAATCAATCGCAGATCGCCATTTGGCGCGCCTTCCAGGCAAATAATGCCGGGAAATGCGCGCCAGTGCTGGAGTTTGGCTACAGTTTCGAGGGGGATAGACAGCTGAAGAATTAGCCCGGTGACGCAGCCCACCATCCGGGCCGCATTTGAAAGAAAGCGCGTCCTAGCCTTTTTTTCCGGCGACCGCGCCGGCTTTATTTTTCGCCTCTTGCCGGCTGAGTTCTTCCTTGGTCAGTTTCACCTTTTTCACTTTTTCGATTTTGACTTTTCCACCTTCACTTTTTCTTTCTTTACCTTCTCTTTCTTCACGACGGGCCCTGCCAACGCTAGCTTCGCCTCCTTCTTCGCTTTCTTTTCGGCCCCGTCGAGGAGTTTTTTGTTTTTTTGATTTTGCCTTCTGGCCTTCAACATTTTTGCGTGACTCAATTTAACCTCCGGTTGATGAACGATTGAATTCCGTTGTAGTTTGATCCGATTTTGCGTTCTTGGCTAACTGTTGTTGCACGGCCCAGATTGCGCATGGTTACGCGGTCACGGGTAAGCCGTCGTCTGCATCTTTGCGGCGTGCTCCAGGTCTTTGCCGATGCGCGGCCGCTAGTAAATCTTGGGGACGAACCGCTGGCTCGACATCTTCGGGCGCTTGTAGCCGATGTCGGCCTGCCGCGGCGGCACTTCGATCTCGACCGGGGTGATGTGTTCGTAGGGAATCTGGTTAAGCAGATGGGAAATGCAGTTGAGGCGGGCCTTTTTCTTGTCGTCGGCTTCCACCACGTTCCAGCGCGCTTTGGGTTTGTCGGTCGCGGCAAACATCACGTCCTTCGCCTTGGAATACTCGATCCAGTGTTTGCGTGATTCCATGTCCATCGGGCTGAGCTTCCAGCGCTTGCTGGGATTGCGGATGCGTTCCTGGAAGCGCTTCTCCTGTTCTTCATCGTTTACCGAGAACCAGTATTTGATTAGGTAGATGCCGGAACGAATCAGCATTTCCTCGAACAGCGGGCAGGATCGCAGGAACTCCTGGTATTCAGCCTCGGTGCAAAAACCCATCACATGTTCGACGCCAGCGCGGTTATACCAACTGCGGTCGAATAGCACGATTTCGCCGGCGGCCGGCAGGTGCGGAACGTAGCGCTGGAAATACCACTGGCCGCGCTCGCGTTCGGTCGGTGTGCCCAGCGCGACAATGCGGCATACCCGCGGGTTGAGGCTCTCCGTGATGCGCTTGATCACACCGCCTTTGCCCGCGGCATCGCGGCCCTCGAAGATCACCGCGACACGCAGGCCGTGCCCGCGAACCCATTCCTGCAGCTTGATGAGTTCCATCTGCAGGTGCGCGAGCTCCTCGACGTACTTGTATTTCTTGCCAGGCCTGCGCGGCTTGGAGCGGCCGGTCGATTTCCACGCTTTCTCGATGGCTTCCGCTTCTTTCGCATCCGCGAGAAGCTCGCCGCCTTTCGTTTTCTGGGACTTCCTTATCTTGGCCGTATTTGCCATCTTCGTCATTCCTGTCTCCTGTAGATCTCGTCTATGAAAAAGGATACACCACCCGGGCAAATTCGACGCTTGCCGCGCGGCCCGCATGACCTGGCGCCGCGCTTGCGTGGTTCCGTATTTGTAACTTTATTGGCTTGGTTTCGGTTGATTGACATATCGCAGCGGCGGGAAATTGTGTCAGGATCAATGTCTCAGGACGAATCCCTTGAATTCGTTTCTGGTAAAGGAGTCAGAAAATGGTCATACCTGAAATCGCACAAAAATCGCCATATCCCGTCGCCGTTGAAGCGGGGAAAAGTTATTGGTGGTGTGCTTGCGGCAAGAGCAAGAGCCAGCCGTTCTGCGATGGCTCGCATAAGGGAAGCGAATTCAATCCAATCGAGCACAAGGCGGCGGCGAGTGGCACGGTCTACTTCTGCGGCTGCAAGAACAGCAAGAACGGAGCGCTTTGCGACGGTAGCCACAAGAGCCTGTAACACAACACGCGCGAAGCGAGGAGCTCGCCGGCGCCTGAGTGCGAGTGCCTGGTGTCCCGATCAGGTAATCGATCGACAAACTCTCACCTGCCCACGGGTTTTTCCGTGTCCGAGTAGTTGCGCGGACAGGGAGTGCACTTGGCCTCGCAAACGGTGCAGGCCAAATTGACTTTGGCGGATCCACCCGCCAATTGTTAAACATTGAAAAACGTGCGCTATCCCACACCCCTATTCCGCCGGGGAGCTCAATATTTGCGCATCACCACTAACCACCCGGCGATCATGAAAACCACCGACAAGAATCTGCAAACCAAAGTTGATGCACTGGACTGCCTGCTTGCAGAACCCTGTCCGGAGGACGCGGGCTGGTTCGATCAGGTACTGACGGCACTTGAACTCGTCGCCGAATATGCACTCAATCCCGGCGTGCCGGTGAAAGCGTTGTCGCGGGTCGCGTAGCGTTTTGGAGGGATCGAGGATTGAAGGGGCACGCACTAGCAATTGCCCCCGAGGCCACTTTCATAGAGACATAACGCATAGAACGCCATTTGGCGAGGGCTTCCAGACATTTATGGCTGAGAATCCGCACCAGTGCTTGAGTTTGATGTTTATTTCTTGACAGCACAGCGCCGCTTCGTGGATGTGCGCCCAAGCGCGTTGTCTCGCGCCTTCGCGCAAGGTCGCACAACCACGCCTGATGCCAAAACGATGCCTGTTGATCCAAGTCAGATTATCGTAATGCATTGGTGGTAAATTAATCCCGTCGAATAAATCACGGGAGAACCATCATGGCAGGCAAAGGCGAACAATTCAGCGAATTACAACGCAAGAACATGGAAGCCGCCATGCGTATGGCGCAGCTTTCGATGGATAATTCCCGGCGCATCATGGCGCTGCAAACCGAGCTGGCCAAGGAAATGTTTCAAAGTGGCGTGGAAAACGCCAAGGCGCAGACCAGCGCGCACGATCCGCAGGCGATGATGCAGTTGCGCACAAAGTACGCGCAGGAAACGACCCAGCGCATGGTGGAAGCCGCGCAACAGATTGCCGAGATCAGTAACGCCGCGCGAGCCGAGTTTTCCCGGCTGGTCACCGAGCAATTGGCGTCTGGCAGTCAGGACATGAACGAATCCATGCAGACTTTCATGAAGAATCTGCCTGGCCAAACACCAAACATGATGGAATCTTTCCAGCAGGCGATCGCTTCCGCCAACGCGGCTTTTGAGCAGATTTCAAAGGCATCGACCGCCGCCATGGGTAACGTCAACGAGACAGTCAAAGCGACAGTCAAAGCGAGTCAAGAAGCCCGCGAGCGGCGCAAAACGCAAGTAAGCACGCGGGCCCGTCAGCGCATCACCCGCCGAATGGCGGGGCGCTGCCGCGAACGCCAAATTGGCATGGCACGCCACATTCGTTGATCCACCGTCCTTCGCAAACATTTGATTGAGATAGGCCATGGGACTTTCGTGATCGCGTGCCGAAAATCGGTGGCGCGGGTCAAATTCGCGTCGGCGGAATCGTTTTTCGTATCACGCGCTGATAGACATCGGCGGCCTCCTGCAGCATTCGCAGGCGCATCGTCTCGTTCCGGATAGCGTGACTCTCGGGGGAAACTTTTCCCCACCACACAACGCCTTCCATATCCCGGCAGCAATCCGTGTCGCAATACGAGCCCATTGGTTGCGCCGTGAACTTGACGACAAATCCACCGGTCTGTGCCGTGTGCGCTCTAAGATTGATTTCCCACATCCCAACCGTGTGCATGCTTGTTTATCGGCACGAACATCGAAAACCAAAGTCGCCATTCACAGCACCCAATCAAACACCGGCGGGTGATCCAGTTTCAGGCCGCGAGGAAATTGAAAACAGGTTACCGGTCACCGCGCACAACGGGACTATCTTGCACGCAAAGAAAAATCCAATGGGTGCGCGGGCCTTCCGGCACGAATCAAGAACAGAAGTTTTTTACTGCGCCAGAATCCACTGCACCAGATTCTTGATCTCCTTTGCATCCTTTGACTCGATCACTTTGTGATCTTCTTCCGTTCCGTCCTCGAATTTCACCCTCGGTCCTTTGGTGATGCTGTCGGTCACCTTGGCTTCGCCGTCAGCCTTGCCTTTATATTTCGCCGCAGTCTTCTGGTATGACGAGCCTTTTTTCGCCTTGTCGATCGCGTGGCACTTCATGCAACCGCTTTTCTTGGCGAGAGCCTGCGCGGCATTGGCGTCTACGGCAGCATGCACAGGGACGGCGCAGAGTACAGTGGCTGAACCTGCAAAAATCAGACTGGCGATCAACTTCAGTTTCATGCTCTATCTCCTTCAATTGAATGGGTACGGCTGACACGAATTGACATTAAAAACGTACCGCGCAGGCGAGATTGTGATCAGGATCAAACAATGTAAAGATAGGCAAATCACGTTTGATCCACATCAACTGCTGACCCGCACGCGCGGATGGATGGCGGTACGCGGCACCAGGTAATCGGGGTTGCGCGCAATGGGCCGGAGAGTGAAGGATTTGACGGATTTGATGCGCTTCGCGGAGCGATCGATGGCGCCAGTGTGCCGAAACCGCGCGGTACTGTGCTCCATTTCACGCCGTGGCATTCACTTTCTGCCCCAGGCTGGACGAAGGGCTTGGAAGCGCGGGAAGGGCGGCGACCAGGGACATCGCACCGTTTGCCTGTACATCGAGCGCTTTTCTCAAGACGGCGATACCGACTGCCTGGTCGGTGCGTGCTACCGACATGTTTATCGCCAGTCTTGCGATTTTGCCAACGTCCATCGGGCCCTCATCCTTGTTTTGCGTAGCGTGCAAGACGTATATCGGCAATGGCGGCCCGCTCTTAAGGGGAAACGATTGTGTCAGTGCGAAATAACTTGCTTGGGAGCCGCCACAAATGCGGGACCGGCATCCTTACGGCATCCACAAGTACTGGGGCTCGGCCCCGATTTTCATTCTGCCGATTTCGTCAGGCCATTGGCCGCGAGATATGTACCCAGCATCTTGTCCGATTGGTCAATGTGGTGCCATAGCCAGTCTTGCAGGAAAGCGATGGTATCCATGGTGAAAGCACCTGCGCCCGACCCGAAAATCTTCTGCAATTTGAGGGCAGTTGAGACTAATTTCCTGTGCTCCTCGATATGGGCGACCGATTCCGGATACCCGTGCTTGTTCATGAGCCCTTCTTCGGTTTCAAAATGAAACGCGGTGTATTCGATCACGCGGCGGAGAACTTTTTCCATAGTCTCCATTGCATCGCCGGCGACAATATGGTCGTGCAATCCGTTGATCAATTGCACCAGTTGCATGTGCTGGGCATCAATTTCGTCGATTCCAACCGCCAGCTGGTCACTCCAGGATAATCGCGAAATTTCAGGCTCCTCTCATGCGCCACAAAGCACCAGTAAAATTGCCCGCTTCAGCCGATGGCAATGAATTTACGCAAGCCGCCAGAATGCGGCTGCGATATTTTCTCACTTTTCCTTTTTTTGGTCAGAGGATATTTTGCAAGCCGTGTTCATTGGGGGCAAATCCGGCCCGCGCCGCGATAGGCGTGGTTTGCAGCCTCACTGCTTTTTCCAAGATAGCGCAGATGGCTTCCGCAGCCGTTCCGGCAATCGGAAGCACCGAAACCCGGGACCACAATCGTGCCAGTCACTTGTTGATTGAGTGCGCATTCACCTTTGCCGGAGCACGTCACACGCGCGACTGTGACCCCGGGCGCCGCCAGTAGCCAGTCGATGTGCCAGTGGAACGCCTTCTCCTTGCGCAGGTGCCTCGCAATTCGCGTTTCTATGTTGCGTTTGGCGCTGCCAGTGTAGACATAACTGCCAGCAGGAAACTGGAAATGGCCAAGGCACCCAACGCGTATCCGAATCGACCGCTTGACATCAATGTGGAGCTGGTAGGAAATTGTTGGTGTCATGGCGCATCCGGGAGCGGTCGTACTCCGTCGTTTATCCACCGCCACTTACCGCTGCCGGCGACCTTTGCCGTATTCACCGCCGCGTTTCCGACACCTGCAGAAACGCCGCACGCGGCGATCAGCCTTGCGAAAACCCGCAGGCACCCGGACCGCCTGGCATGCCGCAACCTTGGCATGGGGTGGGTGTTTCGTTGAAGGTCGTCGAGGAGGCCGCCGTCACGGCGGCGAACGTGGACAGCTTCTTTTGCAAAGCGGTGCTGCCGCATTGGGGGCACGCCGGGGCGGGTGTGGACGACCGCATCAATTTCTCGAATTCCTTGTTACAGTCGCGGCATTGATATTCATAGATCGGCATTTCAATATTTCCGTATTTTCGTGGAGAAAACGCACTGCACCGCAAATTATATGACGCTTGCGCAATCATCAGTCTATTTATGGCGCGGCGATGTTACGATTGTACGATTGCGTTGAATTGACGGCCCAAACGAATCAATACTCACAGGCAAAATGTGCAGATAGTCCGTGGCGTGTTTTTTGCCTCACTTTTTCTTGGCGGATGCGCGCATCAGGCGCAAGTGGAGGCGACCAAGATTGATCCGGTTCATTTGTTTGAACGGAGCTATTTGCTTGGCACGCGTAGCCGGGTGGCGGTCGGCGACGCAATAGTCAAGGTCAAGGACTATTATGTCGAGCGCATCGAGCACTCGGCCGTCCGGCCGACGCACGCGATAACCATCGCCAGAGATTCCATTCCAACAATGAGATTCGCCGCGAATCGCACCTATCCCATCCTGGCGCGATTCGAAATGGATGGCGTGTCCCATTTCGTTGTGCCGGACCCGCTTTCAAGGGGTATTGCCGCGATTGTCCGTCCCGATGGAATTATTCTCCAGCGAGCCGCGGGAGTGGTGGGCAATGCTGTTTCCGGGCTCGCCTGGTTTGACAGTACCGTCTCGCCGTCCGACGCGCGCATGCTGCAAGACGTTGAAGACCGTGTGCTGAAGGCGAGGGGTTACGTAAACTATGAGTTGATCTACAACGGCGCGTCTGGGGGCCACCTGCACATGACATATCGAGAGTTCACTGCGGAAAGCACTGCGCGTACGGCGCGTTTCCAGCGCATGGACTATGACGCCAATGCAGAAATTGTCACGTTCCGAAAACTGAAGATACGTATTCATGCCGCAACCAGCGAGAATATCGACTTTACGGTCGTCGAAGAAGGCTAGAGTCGTGGCACAGGCCATGGTCGTGCCTCGGAACTTATCCCAATACATTTTTCGAACAGTAGCTGGATTTACATTTGCCCCGGTTTCGCTAAGCATCATGCTCACGTCACGCTTCTTCAAATGAACAGGAAAAACCACGGAGGTCACCATGCATTTTTTTACCAAAGTTTCCACACTCGCATTCATGATGGCATGTACCACTCCTGCCGTCGCCCAGTTGAATCTCCCATTTGGAAGCCAGAAGGAAGTCGACAAGCTTTCCAAGGTCGACATTTCCAAGGTGGTCCTGTTCGCGACCGGCGACATCAACAAGTGCCGCAGCGAACACAAGAAAAAGGAGCCGAAAGTCTCCGGAAAGCTGGTTGCGCGTTTCACGGTGGACCCTTCAGGGAAGACGTCCAACATCAACATTGTCAGCACTGAATTCAAGGGGTCGACCTTCGCCAAGTGTCTGACCGGCCTGATCGGTGATTGGTCGTTTCCGAAGAGCAAGCAAAAAAGTGCGCCTTACGATCTGCCGCAGACTTTTTGACGAAATTGTCCGCGCTGACGGGGATTGCCGGAACGTTTCTCTGCCGGTTGGCCGACGCGATTGCCTGCCCCGCAAACTGTTTCCCGCCCAAGACTTGCAGTCGCTGGATAGTCCTCCTCAATCCTCGTTCGAAAAAGGAGGAAGTGCTTTGCGGCGACATTGAACTGTCGCGCGACACCCAATTTCAACAAACCCCTAACCGCCGCCGCGCTGTGTTGCCCGGTCTACCTTTTCCTGAAGAGTTTTCGCAGCGATATCGTTGCCTGCCCGAACGCTGATCTCCACGCGCAGCAGGGTGATACTTAGTTCGCCCACGTGATATGGCATTTCGCTCGTCAGGGCGAAATGCAGAACCGCATCTTCGGTGGTCAGCAACAGGCCGGAATTGTCCTCGCTCACGGAATTGCCGAAAGCCTGTACCAGCGTTCTGCGGAATTCCAGCGGCGTGCTGTTCATCCGTCGAACGCGGCTGGCACTCCATGGGAAGGGGCCATCAGCCATCAGCCACCGGCAATCGGCGGCCATACAGCGAGGGTGTCACCATCCTGCAAACAGGTGCCCGCGCGACCTTCCTGCGGGATATAAACGCCATTTACCAGGACAAGATGAGTCATTTTTGCGGGCAACGCGAATGGCGCGAGCGCTGCGTCAATGGTGGTGCTGTCAGCCAGATCGACCTCCACCCGATTGTTCCTCGTTCCCGGCGGAAGATAATCGGTGAGTGTCGCGTAGAGCTTGATCGAGACTCGCATTGTCTAGCTATTTGGCCGCTGGCAGGCGATAAAGGCCTCGGCGAATCGGGTCGGTGTTTGCAGCAGTCTCTGTTTCCACGCGCCAAGTCGCGATTTGCCCTGAATCAGGCCGCGTAGCGCGCCGACGTGTTCTGTCAATCCGATGGAAGTCGCGCCAATGAGCACGTCGTCCTGGAATTGCAGGCTGATGTAGCGGCCGTTGGCTTCGTCCACCTTCTCCACGCCATCGCCACCATCGACGCCTTGCCACTCACCGAAAGAGGACGAAATCATGCCGAGCGAGTCGAGCACATTGATCGCCAGCACGCCCTTCATCCTGGCAGCCTGCCCGGCCATGTTGAGCGCGGCGAAGCGCGCCTGATCGGCCGCGTTGGGCTGGATGGCGGCCACCAGGTGACGGCCGCTGAAAAGGTCGGGAGCCTCGGCCACATCACCCGCGGCATAAACGCCGGGAACCGACGTCTGCATGGTGTCGTCAACCAGAATTCCCTTTGCAACGTGCACTTTCGTTCCTTCCAGAAAGCTCACATTGGGCGCAACACCGGCTGCGACAATCACCAGGTCGCACGCAACCTTCTCGGCGTTGGTAAGTGTCACGGTTAATGGTGCGTTGGCATCCTTCGCGCCTCTGCTGATGCGTTCGACGCCGGCTTTGGTCACCACCCGCACACCTTGTTTCTCGACCCATCGCTTGATCATGCCACCGGCTTCGGGCGTCATCATGCGCGGCACCATGCGGTCGCCCATTTCGACCACTGTCAGTTTTACCCCGCGCTTCACTAGCGATTCCATGATGATGCAGCCGATGAAACCTGCGCCGAGCTGCAGCACGCGCGAACCAGGTTTGGCCAATACGGCAATGGCGCGCGCATCGGCAAGCGTCCAGCAGGTCTGCACTTCCGGCAGATCGATGCCGGGTATCGGTGGCCGCACCGGGTGTGAGCCGGTGGAGATCAGCAGGCGATCGAAATTCTCAAAGTGACCGTCATCGAACAGCACCGTGCGTTTTTCGGTGTTGACCGAAACCGCCATGCCGCGCCGTTGGCTGATGCGCAGGCGTTCAAAGTGTCCGGGCGACTTGCGCAGATATGTTCCGGCTTCATCGATATTGCCTTCGAGCAGATAAGGAATGGCCATTCGCGAATACGGTGGCGCATCTTCGTTGCCGACCAGCAAGATCTCATCTTGCGGTGCGGCGCTGCGCAGGGTTTCAGCGGCCACTACACCGGCCGGGCCGTTGCCGAGAATGATGTGTTTCATTGATTTCCTCGTTGGAGAGAAAAGATGCGCGTGAACGGAAGTGTTCACCACGCCAGATTCGCAGCGTCATCTCCTCGCTACATTTCCGTTCGCCCTGAGCTGTCGAAGGGCTGAGCAGGCTGACATCAGCCCATACAGTGCTTCGACAGGCTCAGCACGAACGGAGAATCCTGGAAATTGGTCTCCCGCGCTTTATTCCGCCGATCGCTTACAGACCAAGCCGCTTCAGCGTTTCCTTCTCCGGCACACCACCCGCTGACCAGCCGCGGACCTTGTAGTACTCCGGTCGCATTTTTTCGATGCCGCTGACCAATCCTTTGGCGGGTCCGGTCTTGGCAGGCTCGTTTTTCAGGCGCGGCGGCAAATCGTCGTCTTTTGCGGTCATGCCGGCGGCGAGATTGAACTGCCGCTCCATGTTCCAGATGCGCTCGCCGACCAGATTCAATTTCTCCATCGACCAGTCACCTTCGCACGCCGCCTGAATCTGCGGTTGCACATCCGCGAGCGTCCACGCAAAACTGGTGAACACGCAAATACCGGCGGAATCAAATACGCCGGTCGCGTCCTGGAATGCCTTGACCAGATCTGCTTTGCCTTCGGTAACCAGCGGATCGGTCTTGACCGGAATGCCGAGCACTTCGGACGCCACGGTGTAGCCGCGCAGATGGCAGGCGCCGCGATTCGATGTGGCGTAAGCGAGTCCCATGCCCTGAATACCACGCGAGTCATAGGCCGGGAATTCCTGGCCCTTGACGCTCATCGACAGTTCCGGCTTGCCATACTTGGCGCACATGCGCGCGCTGCCCAGTCCAAGCTCCTTGCCGAAGCCTTCGCCTTTGGCCGTCATCTCCACCAGCTTGCACAACGCCTCGGCTGAACCGAATTTTGCGTCGAGCCCAATCTGCTCCTTGGTGAGAATGCCGAGGTCCTGCAGTTCCATCGCCGCACCGACTGTGGCACCAAAGGAAATCGGATCCATGCCGTGTTCGTTGCACAACAGGTTGGCGTATTGCAGTGCTTCAAGATCACCGACGCCATTGGCCGCACCCAGCGCCCACGCGGCTTCATATTCGAGGCCACCGGATGCACCCCAGTATTGCGGGCTGTTCTTGACCGAGAAATGCGTTTCATCCATTTTCGAAATACGGCCGCAAGCGATGGTGCAACCGAAGCACGCTGCATTGGTTACGAGATGCGCCTTGCCATCGGTGGGACGTTTTTCGTGCATGGCTTCGCCGGAAATTTTGCCGGCACTTTCGAACTGCACGTCGCGGTGATTGCGCGTCGGCAGCGCGCCCATTTCGTTGATCACGTTCATCAGCACCTGCGTGCCGTACTTCGGCAAGCCCTGGCCGGTGACGGCATTGTCCGCGAGTACCTTCTTGCCCGCATTGGCAGCTTTCATGAACGCCGGGAAATCCTTGATGCCGGAAAAGCCCTTGGTGCCGCGGATCGCCACGGCCTTCAGGTTCTTTGAGCCCATCACCGCGCCGACGCCGGAGCGTCCTGCCGCCCGATGCAGGTCGTTGACGATGCAGGCGTACATGACTTTGTTTTCACCGGCGCCGCCGATCGACGACACGCGGATTAGCGGATCCTGATGGCTGGATTTGATCGTCTCTTCGGTTTGCCAGCAAGTCTTGCCCCACAGGTGTGCGGCATCGCGCAGTTCGGCCTTGTCGTTCTCGACGTAGAGGTAAACCGGCTTCGGTGATTTGCCTTCAAAGATAATCATGTCCCAGCCGGCGAATTTCATTTCCGCGCCGAAGTAGCCGCCGGAGTTGGAGCAGGCAATCGCATTGGTCAGCGCGCCTTTGGTGGTGACGGTGTATCGGCCGCCGGTTGATGCCATGGTACCGGTCAACGGGCCGGTGGCCATGATCATCTTGTTTTCCGGAGAAAGTGGATCAACCTTCGGGTCGATTTCCGAAACCAGATATTTTGCGGAGAGACCGCGCGAGCCGAGGTACTCATCGGCCCACTTCATGTTCAGCGGTTCGGGCTTGCAGGTGCCAGCGGTCAGGTTTACACGCAGGACTTTTCGGTTCCATCCCATGGTCAAGGCTCCTAAGCGGCTACAGCAGGGGTATTGGTGTTGGCTTTGGCGGCCCAGGCGCGCATGCGATCGATCCCGGTCCAGTCAGAGTCAACGTAGGTAATCGCGGCCGTCGGGCACGCCTCGACGCATTTGGGGTCGCCACCGCACAGGTCGCACTTCTGCACCTTGCCGGTTTCGGCGACGTAATTGACGGTACCAAAGGGGCAGGCAATGGTGCATACCTTGCAGCCAACGCAGGTTGCCTCATTGACCACCTTGGCGCCCGTGACATGGTCCATCGTGATCGCATCGACCGGGCACGCTTTCAGGCACCACGCATCGGCGCATTGCGTGCAGGTGTAGGGCACCTTGCGGCCTTCGTGTTCAAAGTCGAAGACCTTGATGCGCGATTTGGACGGATTGAACGTGCCGGTGTGCTCGTAGGAACAAGCCATCTCGCACTGCAGGCATCCGGTACATTTGGCGGGATCAATGTGAAGCGACTTCTGCATGGTGCTTCCTCCAGGAAATAGTGGGTGTCGCTGGGGATTGCGCGGAAAATTTGCGCAGGAATGCATGATAAGACAAACGTTTCAGCTTGTCATGCTGCGGCGCGCCAGCCGAATGTGCGCGAAAAAAACGGGCGAAAGTACGTGTCCGTACCTTGCCCTCAAAGCTGAACGACACTGACTATTGTTCGGGCGAAGACGAGGTACTCGCCGGGGGCGCAAGGTATCGCGAGAAATGCTGCTTTATTGTCGTAAGGCGATTCAAATTGCCGCCATGCAGGCGTCACGCGTGGAGCATTCCTACGCTTCTATTGCGCCCGGCGGCTGGTTGAAACGCCAGCACTGGCGCAGCTTTACAGCCATTTTACGCCTGAATACCGCACCAGTGCTGGAGTCTCTCTAATTCGCCGCTCCTTCGCGCACGATTCGGCGGCGCTGTGAAAAGATCACCAGCCCCAACAGCAGGAATGCCGGCAGCGCAAACCACTCCTTGTCCGGCTGCGGGTTTCGCACCTCGATGCCGAGCAGGCGGTTCTTGTTGCCGATATCGAGACGCGCCCTTTCGGCTTTGCTGTCGACGCCGATGTCGACGATCTCCAGCTTGCCGTCCCTGGGCGCGGTATCGAGCTCCAGCCCGACGCGCTTCAGGCGCCCTTCATCCGAACCCTTGGTCACCGGCAGCACAAACGTGCGCTGCTCGATTTCCACTTTTCCGGTCTTGTCCTTTTCCTCGACCTCGATGCGCAAGCGCATGTTCTGGTCGGGTTTCAGCTTGCTGATTTCCGCCTGCAGTTGCGACAGCGGGGCCACGCGATATGGCGCATAAAACCAGTCGCGGTAGATGTCCGGGCGAAACAACGAAAACGTGACCAGGACCAGGGCGACGGCTTCCCACGCACGGTTGCGCGTCAGGAAAAAGCCCTGCGTCACCGCGGCAAAAACGAAACAGGCGGTAATTGCCGTCACCACGACCCACACGAAGTGCGGCCACGACGTGATGCCGATCATCAGCAATTCGGTATTGAAGATGAACATGAAGGGCAGGATGGCCGTGCGAATCTCATAGATGAATCCCTGGATGCCGGTCTCCAGTGGGTCCGCGCCCGACAGCCCGGCGGCGGCGTAGGCGGCAAGCGCAACCGGCGGCGTGGCGTCGGCCATGATGCCGAAGTAGAAGACGAAGAGATGCACGGCAATCAGCGGCACTTCCAGCCCGTGTGATGCCGCGAGCGAAACAATCACCGGCGCAAGCAACGTCGCGACGACGATGTAATTGGCGGTCGTCGGCAGTCCCATGCCGAGGATCAGCGATAACAGTGCAGTCAGCAACAGCACCACCATCAATGAGCCGAATGACAATTCTTCGACGACATTGGCCAACACCTGTCCGATGCCGGTGAGGCTGACGGTGCCGACGATAATCCCGGCGACGGAAGTCGCGATGGCAATGCCGATCATGTTGCGTCCGCCCAATTCCAGGCTCTGGTAAAAATCCAGGAACCCATGCCGGGCAGCACCGGCAAGCGATCGCTTGCGGAAAAACGCGATCATTGGCCGTTGCGTGACCAGCATCAGCGCCATAAAGGTGCAGGCGTAGAACGCGGCGAGGCCGGGCGATTGCTCCATCACCATCAGGCACCACACCAGGATGAACAGGGGCAGGATGTAAAACAATCCGGCCAGCAGGGTCGGCATGGTCGCCGGCAATTCGGTCATCGAATCCGGGTCCAGTTCGTCGGTCACGTTGTCCGGCCAGCGCACGGAATACCACACCAGCCCCACATAGATGATCGCAATCATCGCACCCACCACCAGGCTGGATGCTTCACCAAACACGGCGGGAATCCATTCAGTCAGCGCAAGCGAGACCTTCACGATGATCAGCGTGCCGGCAATCGCCCCCGCCCAGCCGAGCAGGCGGCCCTTCAGTGGCGAGATGCGCCGCGGCAGCCCGACCATGCCCGCCTTGCAGGCCTCCAGGTGCACGATATACAGCAACGAGAGATAAGCGAGTATGGCCGGCAGGAATGCATGCTTGACGATTTCGCTGTAAGGGATGTTGACGTACTCCACCATCAGGAACGCAGCCGCGCCCATCACCGGCGGCATGATCTGGCCATTGCTTGACGAGGAAACCTCGATGGCGCCGGCCTTCACGGCGGAATAACCTACTCGCTTCATCAGCATGATCGTGACATTGCCGCCGGTAAGAACGTTGGCGACCGACGAGCCGGAGATCATGCCGTTCAATCCGGACGACAGCACGGCTGCCTTGGCCGGCCCGCCGCGCATGTGCCCCATCAGCGCGAACGCCACGCGGGTCAGGTAATTTCCTGCGCCGGCCTTGTCCAACATCGCGCCGAACAGGACATAGAGGAACACGAAGCTGGTCGATACCCCCAGCGCCACGCCGAAAACGCCTTCGGTGGTGATCCATTGGTGCGAAGCCGCGCGCGACAGCGAAGCGCCTTTGTGCGCAATCATGTCCGGCATGTACTGGCCGGCGAACATGTACACCAGGAACACAATACCCATGATCATCATCGGCTTGCCGAGGCAGCGGCGCGTCGCCTCCAGCAACATGACCACGCCCACGCACGCAACGCCGATGTCCAGCGTGGTCGGGCTGCCTTGGCGGGTGGAAAGTTCGGCGTGAAAGACAAACAGGTAACTTGTGCAAAACGCGGCGGCGAAGGCGAACAACCAGTCATAGGCCGGTACGTAGCTGCGCGGGCTCTTCTTCCACATGGGATAGGCGAGATACACCAGGAAGATGGCAAAACTCAGGTGAATGGAACGCGCCATGGTGTCGTTGAACATCACGAACTTCTGCAAGGCCGGTACGGCCGCCGACACCCAGAACGGCACCGGCGACGATATCCACAGCTGGAACAGCGACCACGCCACCGCGAGATAAACGATCAGTTGCCGGGTGAAGCCCTCAGGCGCGCGCGCGCCGGATTCGGCAGCGATGACTTTTTCGATCAGTGCCTGGCCTTCCGGTGCCGGGGCATCCGGTGCCGACGGCGATGATGTGATTTTGTTGTTGCTCATGCACTCCCCCGTGTTTCACAATGCATCTCGCCTCTCGCGGGCAAGGTCACCATTCGCGCAACGCCTGACGGCGCAATGACGAAGGGCGCCACGGCGCCCCTCGTATCTTCGGCACTGTCGCCGATGCGTTTATTTCATCAAGCCTTTTTCCTTGAAGTACTTCATTGCGCCGGGATGGAACGGCACGGTATTGCCTTCAAGCATCTGTTCCTTGGTGATGTTCGCCACCGCGGGATGCAGTTTCCTGAAGTCGTCGAAGTTGTCGAATACGGCCTTGGTGATGATGTATGCCGTCTGTTCCGGCAAATCCGCGCTGGCCACGATGGTCGCGAGCACACCAAACGTCGGCTGCGGATTGTCGGTGCCCTTGTACATCTTGCCCGGGACATTGGCCTTGGCGTAGAACGGATTGTCTTTCACCAGTTTGTCCACACCAGGCCCCGTGATCGAGGCGATGTTGGTTGAGCAGGAGGTGGCGGCTTCCTGGAAGATCGCGTTGGGATGGCCGGCCACAAAGGTGAAGGCGTCGATCTTGTTGTCGCACAGTGCCGGGGCCATTTCAACAAACTTCAGTTCACCTGCAAACTTGAGGTCCTCTTTCTTGATCCCCATCGCGCCCATCACCAATTCGGTGGTGGCGCGGGTGCCGGAACCCGGATCGCCGATGTTGATGCGCTTGCCCTTGATGTCGCTGAAGGTCTTGATATTCGCGTCCTGGCGCGCGACCAGCGTAACCAGCTCCGGATAGACCGAGAACAAGGCGCGCAGTTTCGGCTGTGGTTTGTCCTTGAAGGCGCCCGCGCCGGTCATGGCGTAATACTGGGTATCGCTTTGCGCGAACCCGATATCCATGTCGCCGGACATGACGGCATTGATATTGAACACCGAACCGCCCGTGGATTCGACCGTGCAACGCAGGCCGTGGTCCTTGCGGCCGGCATTGACGAAGCGGCAGATCGCACCGCCAAGCGGGTAGTACACCCCGACGATACCGCCGGTACCGACGGTAACGAATTTAGATTGCTGCGCGACAGCCGGGGCGCTGACGCCCATCGTGCCGCCCGCCACCAGTGCAGCGGCGACCAATACCTTGAACTTGAGTTGAATACGTGATTTCACTTGCATAGCGCCCTCCAGGCAATGATTGTCTTGTGTGATGCAACGCCTAGGTTAGCACGCAAGCACTGGATGGATGGCGGGAAAATTCCGTACATGATCGGCTGGAAACATCCTATCCATGCGGTTCTTGAAGGGACATGCCCGGAAAGCCGCGCCAGTGCTGGAGTTTAGGCGGGCACGATGGCTGTGATGCCGTTGCACAGGCGTGAACCTTGTAACCGTTGGCCGCAATCAACGTGCGGTATGGCACGCCTAAGTGCGGTACTTCGCCTCCAGCATCGCGAAAACGGCACGCAATGCCTGCGCCTCGCCACCTTCCGGTCGGCCGGGCTTGGCCTTCGGCGTCCAGGCGAAAAGATCGATGTGAATCCACGGCTGGCCCGATGGCACGAAGTGTTCAAGGAATAGTGCTGCGGTCACAGCGCCGGCCTGCGGGCCGCTGGTGTTGACGATGTCGCCGATATTGCTCTTGATCATGTCGTTGTAGTTTTGCCAAAGCGGCATGCGCCACAGCGGATCATGCGTTTGGATGCTGGCCTCATTCAATGCGGCGAACAATGCGTTGTTGTTCACAAACGTTGCCGGCAGTTCCGGGCCAAGTGCGACACGGGCGGCACCGGTGAGTGTGGCGAAGTCGATGATGATTTCCGGCGCCGATTCGGCGGCATACGAGAGCGCATCCGACAACACGACGCGGCCCTCGGCATCGGTATTGCCGATTTCGATATTGAGTCCATTGCGGGTTGTGACTACCTCGCCAGGGCGATAGGCGTTGCCGGCGATGGCGTTTTCCACGGCGGGTATCAGCATGTGCAGTCGAATCGGCAGATTCATGTCCATGATCAGGCGCGCCAGCCCGAGCGCGTGCGCGCCGCCGCCCATGTCTTTTTTCATGTTGCGCATGCCTTCCGCGCCCTTGATGTCGAGGCCGCCTGTATCGAAGCAGACACCTTTGCCGACGATGGCGATGCGCGGATGTTTTTCGTTGCCCCAGATGAGTTCGATCAAGCGCGGCGGACGATGGCTGGCACGGCCCACCGCGTGAATCGCCGGAAAGTTATGCGTCAACAGCTCGTCACCGACCCACTCGCAAAATGTCGCGCCGAATTCACTTGCCAATCCCTTCGCGATATCAGCCAGATGCTGCGGCCCCATGTCTTCCGTCGGCGTATTGACCAGATCACGGATGAGCGTCGTCGCCGCCAATATCTTCTGCGCGCGCGTCACATCATCGCCGGCAGTGATCACCAGGTTCGCCGCCGCGCGTGGCGCCTTCTTGTACCGCGTGAACTGATAGCTGCCGAGTCCCCAACTCAAGGCGGCGGCGTCGCGGTCAAGCGTATCGTGATGGGTGGCGATGGTGTAATCGCCAGCGGGCAGGGCGAGCGGCAGATGCGAGAGCGCATACACGTCACCAGCATCCTTGATGCCCACCAGCACCTGTGCAATGCTGCCATCGTCCGCCGGTACCAGCGCATATGTGTGCGGCTTCGCATGAAACGCGGTTGCGCCGAGCCATGTCCTGGTGCGCGCATCAGCATGCGCGACGTAGGCATCGAAATTGCCACTGCGGATGACGACAATGGGTATGGCCTTCGCGGCCAACGAAAGGTCGATAACGATTGCCATAGGGGCTTTCTAGTAAATAATGCCGACCAGCGCGCCGCAGGAAAGTGTCGCCAGCGTACCGGCGATCAGACTCTTGTAGCCCATGTCGATGATGTCATCGCGCCGCTCCGGGCAGATGCTGCCGAGGCCGCCGATGATGATACCGATCGAGGCGAAGTTGGCGAAACCGCACAGGGCGTAAATCATGATGACGCGGCTGCGTTCCGTCATCACGCCCGGGCCCATTTTGGCAAGATCCAGGAACGCGATGAACTCATTGAGGACCGTCTTGGTACCCATCAGCGCGCCCGCGGTCTGCGCCTCGGCCCATGGAATGCCGATCAGCCACACCACCGGCGCCATGAACCAGCCGAGGATGCCCTGCAGCGTCGGCGCCTCGCCCTTTGCGAACGGCAGACCGAGGATCATGTTGGTGAGCGCGATCAGCGCCGTCAGCACGATCAGCATGGCGGCGACGTTAATGTAGCTGGCGACGCCGTCGACGGTGCCCTGCGTCACCGCATCCATCACGCTGCTCGATGGCTTGTCGGCGGTGATATCTCCATCGGTGACCGGTCCTTCATGAGGCACCATCAGTGCCGAGACCGCCACGGCGGCCGGCGCACTGATGAAAGAGACAATCAGCACATGACCAATCGCATCCGGCACCACCGGGGCGAGGATGATGCCGTACAACACCATGACGGTGCCGGCAATGCCCGCCATGCCGCCCGCCATGGTGATGAACAACTCGCCGCGCGAGAGCTTGGCCAGATACGGTTTGATGAACATCGGCGCTTCCACGGTGCCGAGGAAAATATTGGCGGCCGTTGAAACGCCGACCGCACCGCCGACGCCGATGGTCTTTTTCAAGAGCCAGGAAAATGCATTGACGATCATCGGCAGGATGCGCAAATAGAACAGCAGCGACGACAGCGCCGATACGACAATGATTAGTGGCAACGCGTTGGTCATCAGGATGAAAGGACTCCGGCCGTCCTCGATTTTGAACGGGGCATCCGCGCCGCCCAGATAGCCGAATACGAACTTGGTGCCTTCGCGCGTGGCGGCAGCGACACCATTCAGTGCGTCGTTCAGCAGCATCGACATTTCCTTGAACCACGGAAATTTGAACAGCAGCACAAACATCACGACCTGCAGGATCATCGCGCCAAACACGGTGCGCCAGTTAATGACGTGGCGCTTTTCCGAAATGGCCCAGGCGAAGACGAATAACAGGATGAAGCCCATTAGGCTCTGCAGGGCGAGTGGCATGGATGGATACTCCAGGGCGGATGCAAGGGGGAAAGGCGGAATCATACCGGGGAAAGGAAGCGCGCGATATGCGCCCTGCCGCGCGTCGCTTGCGGCCGCAGGCTCGGCGTATGAAGCCGGAGGCTCGGCGTAAAATAGGCCGCTTCGTTAATCTCTTTTTTGGAAAGTTGCCACCATGAAGCGCGTTTTATCGTTGCTGCTATTTTCTGCCGCCATTTTTGTGGGCGGGTGCGCCACGCCGGGTCGCGATATTCCGCCTGCAAAAGCAACGTCCGCGACGGTGGATGTGAAACTCATCGCCTTCAATGATTTTCATGGCAACCTGAAGACACCGAATCTGCGCGTACCGGTGCCCGACGCGACCCAATCGATCGGCTTTCGCCTTGAGCCCGCTGGCGGCATTGAGCAATTTTCGGCGCTGGTTCGCTTGCTAAAGGGAAAAAACTCAAATCACGTCGTCGTGTCCGCGGGCGACATGGTTGGCGCGACGCCCCTGCTCTCTGCGTTTTTCCGTGACGAGCCGACGATCGAAGCCATGAATCTGGTCGGTGTCGATATTCACGCTGTGGGAAATCATGAATTTGACTACGGTGCAAAACACCTGAAACGTCTGCGTGCGGGAGGCTGTGCCGAAAACAAGGAAGGCAAACCCGATTGTGGAGGACGCGAACCTTACGCAGGTTCCCGGTTCCCGTTTCTTGCCGCCAACGTCGTGGAAAACGCCACCGGCCAGACGCTGTTTCCCGCTTATGTGGTCAAGGAATTTGACGGGGTAAAAGTCGCGTTCATCGGCTTGACGCTGCATGGAACACCAGCGATTGTGCGGCCGGGCGGCACGACAGGGCTCGCCTTCAACGGAGAAGCAGAAACCGTCAATAAGCTGGTGCCGGAGATCCAGGCCAAAGGCGTTGCGGCGATCGTGGTCGTCATGCACGAAGGCGGGGTGCAAGGCGCCGGTGGCGGCATCAACGAATGCAAGGATTTTAGCGGCAAGGGCAAAGATGTCGCCGAGAAATTCAGCGCGGCCGTGGACGTGGTGCTCAGTGCGCACACGCACCGCTTTTATGTTTGCGATGTCGGCGGCAAACTCATGACGAGTGCCGGCAGCTACGGTACGTTGGTGACGGAAGTTGATCTGAGAATAGATCGTGCGACGGGAAAGATCGTCAGCAAGAAAGCGCAAAACCTCGTCGTCGATCCGAAAGGGCCGAAGGATGTTGCGTTGACGGCCCTGGTGGAAAAATATTCACGCCTGGCCGAGCCGCTGGAAAATCGTGTCGTCGCGAAAGTGAATCGCGAGATCACGCTGGTGGCGAATCCGTCAGGCGAATCCACCATGGGCAATTTGATCGCCGACGCGCACCTGTTTTCCGCCGCCGCGCCGGACAAGGGCGGCGCGGTAATCGCCTTTAATAATCCGGGCAGCCTGCGCTCCACCATCATCCCGGCGCCGGATGGCAGCGTGAAGTACGGCGAGCTATTCAAGACCCAGCCATTCCAGAATGATTTGATCAGCATGAATCTCACCGGCAAACAATTGAAGGCGTTGCTCGAACAGCAATTCAATGGTGATCGCGCACGCCTCATGGGTGTTTCCAGCGGTTTCAGCTACACGTGGGATGCCGCCAAACCGCGCGGCGAGAAAGTGATCGCCGCATCCATGAAGCTGAATGGAATGCCTGTCAGCCCGGAACTTCAGTATCGGGTTGTGGCAAATAGTTTTATCGCGGGCGGAAGCGAAGGGATGACGGTTTTTCAGGAAGGCACCGAGCGACAAGTCGGGGTACTTGATCTTGAAGCGCTCGTCGCGTTTCTCGGTGCGAACTCTCCGTATTCGCCACCACCACTGGGAAGGATTTCAAAACTCAACTGACGCGACGTGCAACGCAACTTGCCCTGTCTTTTGCATGATCGCTTTTCCAGCCAGGGACCAATCTGTTGCATGTACGCAACACATTCATGCCGGGGTTCCTGTCATTTTCAGGAAACATACTTAAGACAAGAATTGCAATTCAAATCGGAAGTCCCTGTTGATATTGGGATTGTTTCCCGAGTACGTCTCGTAACCTGACTGTTTGGTTCACTAATTGACTTGAATCCGTCATAATCGCCCGCTACAAAGCTAGTTGTGAACCAAGCACCTGTATTCCTGTCCTCGGCTGTTTTTTTGAATCGATCTGGAAAAGAAATTCAGGTGGTTTTCCAAATCGCACTCACCCTCATCACTACTTCCACTCTGGGGTAACTACCATGATCAATAACAATCGGGTTCGCCTCTCAAAGCTTGCCTTTGCCGTCGCGCTTGCCATGAGTACCGTACCGGCCTTCGCGCAAAATACGACCTCCGCGATTGGCGGACGCATTACTGGCATTGACGGCAAGGCCGTCTCCGGCGCGCAAGTGACCGTCCTCCACCAGGAGTCCGGTTCGATCAGCAACCTCACCACCGATGCCGAGGGACGCTATCTGGCGCGAGGTCTGCGCACCGGTGGTCCGTACACGATCACCATCACCAAGGATGGTGTAGTCGAAAAACGTGAGAACGTCTTCCTGCAGCTCGCGGAAACGGCAAGCGTAGACGCCAAGCTAGGTGGTGCGACTCAGGCGATCGATACCATTGTCGTGACCGGCCAAAACGTCGGCTCGGATAAATTCAGCAACACCTCAATGGGCGCTACCACCAGCATCGGTCGCGCCGAACTCGACGCTTTTGCATCGGTGCAGCGCAACCTGCAAGACTATGCTCGTATCGATCCGCGCATTTCGCAGACCGACAAAGAGCGCGGCGAAATTTCCGCTGGCGGCCAGAACTCACGCTACAACTCGCTGACCATCGACGGCGTCACCACAAGTGACACGTTTGGCCTGGAATCGAACAATGCGCCGACCGCCAAGCAGCCCATATCCATCGATGCGATCCAGTCGGTGCAGATCAACGTGTCCAACTACGACGTGACCCAGAAAGGCTACACCGGCGCGAATATCAATGCGGTCACCAAGTCGGGAACCAATGAGTTCAAGGGCAGCGTGTACTACGTCACCCGCGATGACAAACTTGTCGGCCAGCGTTACAACCGCACATCCGACGCCTATGTCGACGCCCCGGCATTCAAGGAAAAGACCACGGGTGCCACCCTTGGCGGCCCGATCATCAAGGACAAACTCTTTTTCTTCGCCGCCTACGAAGAGCTGGAAAGCACTCGCGCTGCGCCGGATTTTGGCCCCATCGGCACCGTCACCAGCACTACCGTCCCTGTGACCCCGGGGTTTATTACCGCCGCCGCCGCGCTCGCCTCCAGCCAGTACGGGTTGAATATCGGCACGGCCAGTACCAACAACGGCGCCAAGTTGCTGGTAAAGGATACATTGCTCAAACTCGACTGGAACATCAACGCGCAACATCGCGCCAGTGTTCGTTACGCCAAGACGGAACAGACCGAGCCGCAGTTCCCTGATTTCTTTCCCAATCAGCTGACCTTGAGCTCGCATTTGTATACGCAGGTCAAAGAAATTGAAACGATCGTGGGCCAATGGTTTGCTGACTGGACGCCAACGTTTTCGACCGAGGCCAAGTTTTCGACTCGCGACTACAAGAGCAAACCGGTCAATACGGTGGACACGCCTGAAATCAAGCTGAATGTCACGGGACCGCTGCCGGCCGGCGCGCCTGCCTCGTTCGGTACGGGTACCCGCGGCATCATTTTCGGAACGGAACGCAGCCGTCATTTCAATAATCTGGCGACCGAAACGCAGGACATGTACCTTGGTGCAAACTGGACTCGCGGTACACACGAATTGAAATTCGGTTCCGACTATAGCGACAACAAGATTTTCAACGCTTTCCTGCAAAACACCAAAGGCAACTACACGTTTGCCTGCGTAAACAGCAGCGCCACCTACGTATATACGCTCGGTGCCGTTAACTGCGCAACATCGTCACCTGCCGTTATCGAGCAAGCTGTGCTGGAAAACTTCAGCCGCGGTCGTCCCACCGCCTATACCGTGCAGGTTGCGGCGCCGGGCAAAACGCTCACCGATGGTGTGGCGAACTTTACCCTTAAGAACCTGGGTGTTTTCCTGCAAGACACCTGGTCCATCAACAGCAATTTGACCGTTTCTGCCGGTGTACGTCTCGATTCCCTGAGTATCCCGGAGAAGCCGCCCGCAAACGCTGCGGCGGCAGTCGCACCCGTTAAGGGAAGCGTTTCCGGCAATACCATTACGAGCGCGACAGGTGGGTTCGGTCTGGACAATACCCGGACGATTGACGGCAGTGATCTGGTCCAGCCGCGTGTTGGTTTCAACTACACCTTCGATACCAGCCGCGCCACGCAATTGCGCGGTGGCTTCGGGCTGTTTCAGGGCGCCGCGGCCAACGTCTGGTTTGCCAATCAATTCCAGAATGCGGGCGTAGCGACCCGTGTTATTACCTGCACGACCGCCACTTGTCCGACAAGTGGATTCTTCAGCGCTAACCCGCTGACCCAACCGACCAATGTCCCGGGCACACCACCAGCCGCTTCAGTCGACTTTGTGGATCCCAACATGGGCCAGCCGTCGGTTTGGAAAGCAAATCTGGGCTTCGAGCATGAATTACCATTCGGTGGTGTGGTGTTCGGAATGGAGTACCTGTACACCAAGACGAAACAAGGCGTCTTCTACCAGAATCTAAACATTGGTGAACCAACCCGAACTGGTACGGATGGCCGCCAACTGTTCTATTCGCCGCAATCGTATGCGGCGAATTGCTGGGGTCCTGGGGCAAACTGTGCCGGCTTCGGCAACACCGCACTACGGAACCGTAGCTTCGCAAATGTGTTGCTGGCCACAGGAACAGACAAGGGCCGTGGCAATTTGGCAACCGTCTCGTTGAGCCGTCCGATGTCCAAGGGCTGGGGTTGGTCCTTGTCTTATACATACACGGATGCGACCGAAGTGAGCCCGTTGACTTCTTCGGTAGCGTTCTCGAATTTCCAGTCGCGCTCGATCTTCAATCCAAACGAAGAAGTGGCCGCCAACTCGGCCTATCTGGTGAAGAGCCGTGCAAATGGTACGCTCAACTGGCAACACAACTTTTTCGGCAGCTACAAGACATCTGTCGGCTTGTTTGCCGAAGTACGTAGAGGCAAGCCGTATAGCTGGACCTATGAGAATGATTTGAACGGTGACGGTACTGCCGGCAATGACTTGATGTACATTCCGACGGGTCCGGGATCTGGCGAGGTGATATTTTCGGGCGATAGCGCCACGGATCGCCGCGTCGAGTCAGCCTTCTGGGCATTCGTGAATTCACAGCCGACTTTGCGTGATGCAAGGGGAAGGGTAGTTGAACGCAATTCCGCCTTTGCGCCGTGGACCAATAGCTTCGATCTGCGCATTAGCCAGGAATTGCCGGGCTTGCTCAAGAAGCACAAGTCTGTGTTCGTGCTTGACCTGCTCAACGTTGGCAACATGATCAACAAGAAATGGGGCCAAATTGATGAAGTGGCCTTCCAGTCGGCAGGCGGTTTGGCGCGCAGTTTTGTTCAATTTGGTGGTCTGGATGCCAGCGGCAAGTACATCTACCGCATGACCGGTGTTACGACCGAGGATTTTGTTACCCGTCAGGCACGCGGCGAATCGCAATGGGCGGTGCAGGCAACATTCCGCTACGAGTTCTAATTCCAGCACACCCTGTTGCGCGACAAAAAAACGGCCGGTGGGAACACTGGCCGTTTTCATTTGAAGCGGCGCGGTGCTTGCCCCACCACTGCGCGCCTTTCATTGATCGCACTCTTTCACACCGGTGCGGGCCACGGGACTTCCGATGAACCACATTTACATTCAATGCGGCGGCATTGCCGGTTCTCGTTCGGGTGAAAGGTATAATTCCGTTGTGAAGCAACTCGTTCTGGACCTCATCCCCATCCCCGCGCCCACGCTTACCAATTTCGTTGCGGGCCGAAATGTCGAGGCGCTGGCGGCCTTGCGCGGCCAACTGGATACGGCGCCGGGAACTTCCGCCAAAATTCTTTACCTGTGGGGCGTTGCCGGCAGTGGCAAATCGCACCTCATCAAGGCTTGTCAGGGGTTCGGTTATGCGACTCTGTCGCCAGAGACGCCTGTCGGCAAACCGGACGCCGCAATCCACTATGCCATCGATGACGCCCAGTCGCTGAACGGCGACTCGCAGCAGGCATTATTCGATTTGATCAACCGTCAGCATATGACATCGGGCGTGTTGGTCGCCTCAGGCAATGCCGCACCCCGTGATTTGACGCTGCGTCGCGATCTGGCGTCGCGACTCGGTAGCGGCCTGGTGTTTCAGTTGCACCCGCTGTCGGATTCCGAGAAGGCCGAAGCGCTGCATGCGCATGCGCGTACGCGCGGATTCGCGCTGCGCGAAGAAGTGGTTGGCTATCTTCTTCGCCATGCCCGTCGTGATATGGCATCGTTAATCCAGATGCTTGACGCACTGGACCAGTATTCACTGGAAACCAGCCGTGAAATCACGCTGCCGTTGCTGAAACAAATGTCGCAGCCCTCACTGGTGTGAAACCAACATGAATCTCGCGCTCTTCGATCTTGACTACACATTGCTGAATGGCGACAGCGATCATGCGTGGGGCCAATTCCTGGTCGAGGCAGGCGTCGTCGATGGCGACGTCTTCAAGAAGAAGAACGATGAATTCTGGGCACAGTACAAGGCAGGCACCCTGAACGTCCACGAGTACCTGGCATTTGCCTTGTCGATGCTCGCGGGCAAGACGCCCGAAGAACTGAAGCCGCTGCATGATGGATATATGGCGAAAAAAATCGAACCCATGGTCACGGCTGCCGCGCTGGCGCTCGTGGCTCAACATAAAGATGATTTGTGCGCGGTCGTGACCGCGACCAATTCCTTTGTCACCACCCCTATTGCCGAGCGATTCGGCGTGCCACATCTGATCGCGTGCGTGGCTGAAATCGCCGATGGACGCTACACTGGCAAGGTATCAGGCTTGCCATCGTTTCGCGAAGGGAAAGTGACCCGCGTCGAACAGTGGCTTTCCTCGTTGGGCAAGAAGATGTCTGATTTCGAGCGCTGTTATTTTTACAGCGATTCACTGAACGACTTGCCACTGCTGAGCGTGGTGAGTCACCCCGTCGCCGTCAATCCCGATGCCACCCTGCGTGAGCATGCGCTCACCCAGGGTTGGCCGATTCTTTCTCTTCATTGATGCGCCCGCGCTGATTGCACATTACTCGTGATAAAAAAATTCATACAAAGAGTGTTTGGAAGCACCAAGGCTGCGAACCCGGCCAATGCCGACGACGCGCGCAGGGCGCGCGCTTCCGGGACCAAGGCAGCCAAGCCGGGCAAACCGGCAAATGGGGGCTGGCGGATCTATTCGCAGCCGGAACACGGTATCCATCGCGATGATCTTTCCGAATCCGCCATCACGGTATGCGAGGGCCTGCAGCGCGCAGGGTACAAGGCGTTCGTCGTCGGCGGCGCCGTGCGCGATCTGCTGCTGGGGCGCCATCCAAAAGATTTTGACGTCGCAACCGATGCCACGCCCGAACAGGTGCGCGGCGTGTTCCGGCGTGCGCGCATCATCGGCCGGCGATTCCGTCTCGTGCATGTAATGTTTCGCGATGAAACGATCGAGGTCTCCACGTTTCGTTCGAGCCATACCGATCCGGAAGCCGACGATAGTAACGCCCGTTCTGACGAACACGGCCGGTTGCTGCGCGACAACGTGTTCGGTAATCAGGAAGAGGACGCCATCCGCCGCGATTTCACCATGAACGCGCTGTTCTATGATCCGGAACGCGAAGAGGTGTGGGACTTCGTGCACGGCGTCGCCGATATCCAGAAAAAGCGTGTGGTCATGATCGGCGATCCCGAGGCGCGCTATCGGGAAGATCCGGTGCGCATGCTGAGAGCGGCGCGGCTGGCGTCAAAGCTGGAGTTTGCCATCGACACCGCGACCGAAAAGCCGATCGCGACCCTGGCGCCATTGCTTGACAACGTTCCGACCGCGCGACTGTTCGATGAAATGGTGAAGCTGCTGTTTTCCGGGCACGCACTGGTCGGTCTCGCCAAGTTGCGAAAGCTCGGGTTGCATCTGGGTTTGCTGCCGGTGCTGGACCGATTGTTTGACGATCCATTGACGCGGCCATTCATCACGCTCGCTCTGGAGCGTACCGATCAGCGCATCGCGGCGGACAAGGGCGTGTCGCCCGCGTTTCTCTTTGCGGCGCTGTTCTGGCACCCGATGGTGGCGCGCTGGCAGCATCTCGAAGCCGGTGGCGTGCGCACCGCGCAGGCCATGCATGAGGCGATGGATGACGTGCTCGACGAGGCACGAAAGACACTCGCCATTCCCCGTCGCCTTGATCCGCTGATCAAGGAGCTGTGGCTCGCGCAACCGCGATTCCTGCAGCGTTCCCAAGTCAAGGCATATCGCAACCTCAGCCATCCGCGCTTTCGCGCGAGTTATGATTTCTTTGCGCTGCGCGCCGAAGCGGGTGATGCCGACAAGGAAATCGCCGCATGGTGGGAGCGATTCCAGTTCGCCGATGATGCCGTGCGCGAATCGATGTTATTGCCGGACGACGAACCGAAAAAAAGCAAGCGCCGCCGCCGCAAGAAAAAACCTGCCCAGCCGGGATCATCCGCGGGCGCGCCGGACGCTGGCACCGACTCATCATCGGGCGAAAGCTAGGGTAAAGCCACCCATGGCGCTCTCTCCCGCCGCGCTGCTGGCGATACGCTCGACCGTCTTCATCGGACTGGGCAGCAACCTCGACTATCCCGAGGCGCAAGTCCAGACGGCGATCCACGAAATTGACGAAATTCCGGATGTCGAACTGGTGAAAGTATCGTCCCAGTATGAGACTGCGCCGGTCGGCATTACCGACCAACCGCGTTTTATCAATGCCGTAGCACAGGTTGAGACGACCCTGTCGCCGCACGATCTGTTGCGGCGCTTGCTGGAAATCGAGCAGCGCCATGCACGGGTGCGAAAGGAGAAAAATGGGCCGCGGACGCTGGATCTCGACATACTCCTTTTCGGCGAGTCGCTTATCGACGATGACAGATTGACCACGCCTCACCCGCGTATGCACGAACGTGCGTTCGTTCTCGTGCCCCTGCTGGAAATCGCGCCGGACGTAAGTATTGCGGGCAAAGGTTGCGCGAAGGAGTTACTTTCAAAGCTGGATGCGAGCGGCGTCCATAAAGTGGGCAACTCATGAAGTACCGGTATGTCGTTGTGGAAGGCCCGATCGGCAGTGGCAAAACAACGCTGGCGCGGCGGCTCTCAGAGCACTATGACGCCGAATTGATCATGGAAGAACCGGGTGCAAATCCGTTCCTTCCACTTTTCTATCGCGATATGAAACGCCACGCGCTCGCCACGCAGATGTTCTTCCTGTTTCAGCGCGTGAATCAATTGTCGGCGATCCGGCAACCGGATCTCTTCGAGCGCAAGATCATCGCTGACTACATGCTGGCCAAGGATCGGTTGTTCGCCAAGCTGACCCTCGACGACAACGAATTCAGCCTGTATTCGCAGCTCTACAATCATTTGCGGCCACAGGCACCCACCCCGGACCTCGTGATATATCTTCAGACCTCGGTGGAGCACTTGATGGCGCGGATTCAGCGGCGCGGCCGGCCAATGGAAAAAAGCATCAGCGAAGACTATATGATGCGTTTATCCGAATCCTACACCCGCCATTTCTACGAGTATTCCGAATCGCCGCTGTTGATCGTTAATAGCGACCGCTTCGATTTTGCAGAAAATCGCGAACATTTCGGGATGCTGGTGAGTCGTATAGAATCGCTGCGCGGTATGCGCGAATACTTTAACGCGGCCTGAACGCTGCCACCTCCACAACATTGCCCGAACATGGACGTCATACATACAGTCGCCGAGCTTCGTGCGCGCCTCAAGCGCGAGGATTCCATTGGTTTTGTGCCGACCATGGGTAACTTGCACGATGGACATATCGACCTCACGCGGATCGTGCGTGATCGCGTCGAATGCGTGGTGGTGTCCATCTTCGTCAACCGCCTGCAGTTCGGACCGAAGGAAGACTTCGACAAATATCCCCGAACCTTCACCGATGACTGCGATCGTTGCCGTGCAGCTGGCGTGGATGTCGTGTTCGCACCCGACGAAAAAGAGATGTATGGCGAACCGCAGACCTATCTGGTGGAGCCACCGGAGATCCAGCACATCCTTGATGGCCTGGTGCGTCCGGGGCACTTTCGCGGTGTGGCGACGGTGGTGCTGAAACTGTTCAACATGGTGCAGCCGCATGTCGCCCTGTTCGGCAAGAAGGATTACCAGCAATGCCGCGTGTTAAGCGACATGGTGCGCCAATTCAATTTGCCCGTGGAAATGATCCTGGCCGAAACGGTGCGGGCTAATGATGGCCTTGCGCTGTCGTCGCGCAATGCCTACCTGAGCGAGGCAGAACGTGCCGAGGCGCCACAGTTGTATGCCGCACTGACGCGAATCAAGGCAGAGATCGGGGCAGGAAACCGCCGTTATGCCGAACTGGAAACAAACGCCACGAAAGCGCTTGCGGCGCGTGGCTGGCAGCCAGACTACATCGCCATCAGGCGGCAAAGCGATTTGCTTGTACCGGTACCAGGCGACACGGCGTTGGTGGTCCTGGCGGCAGCCCGGCTCGGCGCCCCGCGGCTCATCGACAACATTGAGATATCGCTGCAAACAACTTGATCGGTATTGGCAGCATCGTCAAAGGCTGGCGCATCACGATCTGCCTTGTCGCTGCCCGCTGCGGTAGCGAGATGATATCTGCCCGCCTGGCAGGATCGTGAAAGCCAGTATTGGCGCGGCTTCTGGCGGCATTTATGCCTGATGGCCGCGCCGGTGCTGGTGTTTGGATTTTTTTCGCGACGCCGCTGAACCAAGCCTTCGGAGATGACATGAAGATTATTGATGCGCGCAACCTGCCACCGCCCGAGCCATTCGAACGCATGCTCGAAGCGCTGGGCGAACTGCAACTCGGTGACAAGCTGAAATTGATCGTCCCCCACGAACCTGTGCCGTTATTCCGGTTCCTGCTACGCAACAACTATGCATACCGCAGCGAGAACATCGCGCAGGGACATTGTGAGGTAGTCATGTGGGAACTGCCTGCGGAGGTTGCGCCCATTGAAGCCGAGAGCGGAGTTTCTGAAGGTCCAGACAAATCCGCACCTGCGAAATAGGGGCGCTCTGCAACGTTCCGCGACATTTACGCCGCGCGCAACGCGTCCACAATTTTCAGCCGCGACGCCTCCATCGCCGGCAGGAATCCACCGACAAAGCCCATCAGCAACGAGAACAGCAGCGTCTGAAGGACAATGCCTGGTGTCAGCGTAAATCCAAACGCGAGCTGGGAAAACGATTGGAAGTTGAGGGTGGATATGGTGATGACTTGCAGGAACGACGCGAACACCAATCCGCCGATGCCGCCCACCAGCGACAGCAGCAGGGCTTCGAGCAGAAACGCGGCGAGAATCGATGGCCGGCGAAACCCCAGTGCGCGTAACGTGCCGATTTCCGCTGTCCGCATGGCCACCGCCGAATACATGGTGATCGCCGCGCCGATCATGGCGCCGAGCGAGAAGATCACCGACAGCACCGTGCCGAGTATTGAAATGAACGTCGACAGCGCGCGCGACTGGTCCTCGTAAAAGATCTGCTCGCGCTTGCCTTCAACCGTCAAACGAATATCGCCCTCCACATCGGCCTTCAGTGCGTCAAAGGAATTACTGTCCGCGAGATGGCCGATCGCGGAAGAGTAACCGCCGCGCCGGAACGCCTGCATCAGTTGTTCGCTGTCGCCCCAGACTTCGGAATCGAAGGCACTCTTGCCGCCATCGAACATGCCGACCACCAGCCAATCTCTTTGCGCGAAACGCAGCGACTGGCCGATCGCCACACCTTCAAAATCCTCGAAGATACTCCGACCCACCACGATCTCGGATGAACCTGGCCGAAACATCCGGCCGCTGATGATTTTGACCTGTGGGCGCAGGGTCAGGCCCATCGGCGGCAGTCCGCGTGTAACGATATTCGAGCCCTTGTCCTGGCCGCGCTTGGTCAGTGAAATCAGCACAACGGATTCTTTGGACACCATCGCGCGCCCGTCTACATCGCGTGCGATTTGCGGCAGGCTCTCCAGCAGTGAAGCCTGGTCGCGCGAGACGCCGCTCTGGATTTCTGTCTCCGCGCCCTTTCGGATGAAGATCACGTTGTCGAAACTGCCGGTACCGACCATGGTTTGCTTCAGGCCCGCATCGAGCATCAGCACGGCAGCGAAGACGAAGGCGACCAGCGCCATGCCACCCGCAGTCAGCGCGGTGGTGAGTTTGCGCGTCCACAGATTGCGGAAGACGTATGAGAACGGAACCTTCATCCGGGGCGCCTCATCCCACGTGCCTCAGACCATCAACGATCTTGATATTTGCACTGCGCCAACCGGGAACCAGCGAGGCGATGACACCAACCACCAACGCGCTGGCGAGCTGCAGAAGCACGGTGTCCTGCGATACTTTGAACACTGCAAACACCGCACCCGCTGGTGACGCGGCAAAACCTTGCGCGACGGGAAACGTCAGCAGGATGCCGATCCCCGCGCCGATCAGCGCGAGCATCAGCGCCTCGCCGAACACCAGTCCGGCGACAAAGCCGGGCGAGAATCCCAGCGCTTTCAGCGTCGCGTATTCGGCCAGGCGTTCACGCGCTGTCATCGCCATCGTATTGGCGACGACCGCCATGATGATGAGAATGACCACGAAAGAAACGACGCGAATCGCGACCACGATCGCTTCTGACTGGGCGATGAATCCCAGTTGAAAGGACTTCTCGGTTTCGGTGAGTGTCTCCGCCAACGAGTTCTTGAATTCGGCATCGATTGCCTTGCCAATGTCGGCAATGCGGCCAGGATCGGTGACTTCGATGTTGAAGATGCCAATCTGATCCGCGCGCTTGGGATAGCGCTTCAAAAGATACTCATTGATGTAACTGAACTGGAAATAGAACTGGCGCGTGACGGTGGTTTCATCCTTGCCGTCGAAGATAGCGCGAATGTTGAACTGCCAGTTACCGGGGAAGATGGTGCCGCGAATGGGAACCACATCGCCCACCTTCCAGCCATATTGATCCGCGAGCTTGCGCCCGACCACGGCGCCCTGGCGATCGCGCTTGAAGGCCAGTAGCTCTTCCGGCTTGATGATGAACTCCGGATACATCTCGAAATAGTTCTCGCTGTCCACCGCGAACTGCGGGAAGAAATTCTTTGGCTCGATGTAGATGCCGCCGAACCATTGTGAGTGTGAAACCGATTTGACACCGGACACCGACTTGATGCGATCGCGGTAATACAACGGCATCGGGAACACCAGCGAGATGGCATTGCGCGTGACCATGCGCGCGGTCGAGGACGCGTTCGCCCCGGCGAACCAGGCGTCGACAACGGTCTGCAGCAAGCCGAACGCGAGGATGGCGATCACCAGGCCGACGATCGTCAGGCTGGAGCGCAGCTTGGCGCGGAAGACGTTCTTGAAGATGAGTTTCAGGTAATACATGTCAGCCCGGCACGGCCTCGTTAATGAGCTCACCTTTTTCCAGATGAACAATGTGTTTCGCCGCCTCGGCCGCATGACCATCGTGCGTGACCATGATGATGGTTTTGCCCATTTCGGTATTCAATTGTTTCAGCATGCCGAGCACATCGCTGGCCGATTGTTTGTCGAGGTCACCGGTCGGTTCATCGCACACCAGAATCGTCGGGTCCGTGACGATCGCGCGCGCGATCGCAACGCGCTGCTGCTGGCCGCCGGAAAGCTCGTTCGGGTAATGCTCCATGCGGTCCGACAATCCCACCAGCGCCAATGTCATTTCGACGCGCTCGCGGCGCTCGGACTTCGACAGGTTGGTCAGCAGCAACGGCAGCTCCACGTTCTCGAATGCGGTCAGCACCGGCATCAGATTGTAGAACTGGAAGATGAAGCCGATATTGGCCGCGCGCCAGTCGGCCAGCTCGCCTTCGGAAAGCGCAGTGATATCTTCGCCGTCGATCTTGAGAACACCCGAATCGGGCTTGTCGATGCCGGCGATCAGATTGAGCAGCGTGGACTTTCCCGAGCCGGACGGACCCATCAGCGCAATGAATTCGCCGCGCGCAATATTGAGCGTGATGTTGTCCAGCACCGGCACGGCTTGCCCGCCGCGCGAGTAGCCCTTGGTGAGGTTCCTGATTTCCACCAGCGTGTTCGACGAATCAACCATCAGCGTCACTTCTTGAGGATCGCAACAGCGGTGCCATCCTTCACCTTCTCGGAAGGCGTCAGCACGATTTTGTCGCCGGGCTTCACGCCGGAGACTTGCACGAGGTCACCGATCTTGTTGCCGACCGTCACGGCGACGAGTTTGGCGGCGTTGTTGTCGATCTGGAACAGCACATCCTTGCCGTCGCGCTTGACCAATGCGGCCGGCTGCACCGCGATGACCGGTTTGCGTTCTTCAGGTTTCAGATCACGCGACAGGAATGACACCTTCGCACTCATGTCCGGCAGCACGCGATTGTCTTTCTCGACAAATTCCACCTTGACCAGCACGGTCGCTTTCGATCGATCCACGGTCGGCACAATGCGGCTCACCTTGCCGAGCAATCGCAAATCGGGAAACGCATCGAGCTGAATTTCGACCGGTTGCGCGACGGTAATCTTGCTCAGGGAAATTTCCGACACATCGGCTTCCACTTCCAGCGTCGACATATCCGCCATGTTGACCACCGCGCCCTTGGAATCCGCCGCCGACGAAAACGGCGTGATGATATCGCCGACGTTGGCATTCTTGGTGAGCACGACGCCATCGAAGGGCGCGCGGATCAGCGTTTGCTCGACCGAGACATTGGCCGCGCGCACGTTGGCTTCCGCTACACCGACGGCGCCGTTGAGCGAAGCCACTGCCGCCCGGGCCTTGTCGAATCGCGCCTTCGCGGTATCTAGCGTGGCGGAGGAAATGAAATTCTTCTTGGCCAGATCTTCCGAACGCTTCAGATTGGAATCGGCATCGCGCCATTCCGCCATGCCTTGTTCCACATTGGCCCTGGCCGCGCGCAAGCTGGCCTGCGCCTGATCCTGTGTGGCCGACACGTCGCGGTTCTCGATGCGCGCCAGAATCTGCCCGGCCTTGACGATGGAGCCTTCCTGTACCGCCAGGAATTCCAGCCGGCCCGTTGCCTTGGTGGAAACGGCCGCTTTGCGTTGTGCCGAGACGCGCCCGGTGGCATTCAGGACGGTGATGGCTTGCGAGGGGTAGGCGCTGGCGACAATACCGCTTTCCACCTGCTGGGTGCCGCCACCGCTGCGCCATGCGACTGCGGCGCCGCCCAAGACAGCAATGACGATGGCGATGATCACCCATTTCCGGCGACCGGACTTCTTGCCGGTGAACGCCTTTTGATCGCGGGAAATGGTGAGCTTGGAGAGATCGGGAGTGGCCACGGCGGTGTTCCTGGAAAGGGTCGGGAATGGTGAGACGGATTATAGGGGATGCACTATGACCGGCATTGCAGTCATGCGGCGAATGGTGTGTATCCGTGCGCAGTTCACCGCAATGGGGCGCGAATTGCTGAACGCCCGGGTTTTTGCGTTGCGATGGAGCGCCACTTCCAAACAACCCGCTTAGCCTGTCGTCGTTGTGCCAATCAGGCAAACAACCGATTCACAAACTGAATTCCCTTGCTCTCTGTTCGCACAAAATCATCGACGATGGTGAAATGGTTGCAGGCAACAATCTCCTCCGCCACCGGGCACGTCGCAGGCCACACGCGCTGCAGTTGCCGCGTCTGCGCGCGGAATGCCGGGCTCTCTTCGGCGCCGACCGCAAGATACAGCGGCGCCGAAAGCCAGCATCGGTGATAAACGGGCGAGACCAGTCGCGCGGTCGTCGCATCCAGATGCAGGTCCTCATTCATCGAGCACTTCAGCAGCGGTTCAAGATCGGCGACGCCGCTCAGCGACACGCCGCCGACAATTGCGGCCGGATCGATTCCCCGTTGCCGCCAATCGGTCGCAAACAGCATCGATACCAGATGCCCGCCCGCAGAGTGCCCCGTCAATGCAACGCGATCCACCGCCATGCCGTGCTTCGGCCCCTCGGCCAGCAGCCACGCCAACGCATCCCGGCAATCTGCAATGATGTCGCCAACGCCGACGTTTGGGCACAGCCGATAGTTGAACGCCGCCACGCAGAGTCCGCGCGCGATGAAGGGCGCCGCGACAAACGAAAAATCAGATTTGTCGAGCGAGCGCCAGTAGCCGCCGTGAATGAAAACCACCGTACCGCGTGCGTTCGGCGTGCGGAACAGATCGATCCGGTGGCGGTCGGCGGGACCGTATTGAAGATCAAGTTCCGCGTCGGCCTGGAAACGAAACGCCGCGGAGGCGGCACGCCAGCGCTCGAAGATGGCCGGGTGTTCCGGCACCAGGGCGCGGTTGTTGTATTCGTGTTCGAGGGTTTCGTCGATGGGATTCATGGCTAATGGTAATGGGTGCGCTTGGCAATTTCTACGGAGCGAGACATACAAGCGTTGTGGTTGTCCGCTGACATGACCAACCGCCGCGATTTCGAAATGTAGCGGAACTTCTAATAACCCCCCGTTCGTGCTGAGGTATCGAAGCACACTCAATGTAAGGCATTGATTCATTTACGTCCGGAATGCCCTTCGATACCTCAGGGCGAACGGAAATGAGGTTAATAGTACCCGCAGGACAAACTCAAGCACTGTAGCGGTCTTCAGGCAAATTATGGCCGGTAAGGCGCGCCAGTGCTAGGGTTTCGTGTGCAGCTAAGGTCTATAGGCTGAATGTCCGGTAAACAATCGTTGGCGGGACTTTTTCGCCGAATCCGTTCTAGTCGGTAGCGGAGATATTCCCGGACCATCAGGAGCATGAGCATGAGTATGAGCACGAGCATGAAGATGAAAGTGAAACCGACTCAGCGCAATCGGCCGTTTGCACGGAAGCTGCGAACGACATTTGTGAGCGCGATCCTGGGATTGCCCATGGGTGCGGCACTCGCGCAGAACACCACGCTGCCCGGCTTCGGCGAATTGCCGCTGGCTGCGCTCGCGCCAAAGGTGAAAGTGGTGGTGGACCCGGATCTCAATACGCCGGCAATGGTTGATTTCGACGCAGTGGGCGGCTTTCCTACTTCGGCCAAGGACCCCGCCGAACGTGGCCGGGCGGCTTTTTTTCATCCGCTGGTCGCGAAGATGTACGGCACCTTGAATCCGGATGCGCACCTGCAGTTAGTCGCCGTCCAGCGCGACCATGCGGGCGATGAGCGCATCGCGTTCGAGCAGCAGGAAAGGGGCGTCCTGGTGGAGGGCGCGTACGTCAGCGTGACCGTCTCGCCGAAAGACCGCGTGCGGCAGATCCATAGCCGATTTCTCTTTTTCCCCCAGGTCAACTGGGACACGGTGCTGGCAAGTGCCAACCTTGAAGCCACGGCCAGCAAAGCTTACCTGACACAGGCGTGCGAGAAGGAGGGCGATTGCAGCCTCCCTGTGTACAAAGAACGCAGGACAAAGAACGTACCCGCCGAACTCGTCATACTCTCCAGCCGCCTGGTGCAAGGCACGACGTTGCCGCCGCAGACTGATCGGCTGGCGTGGCGGTTCGAATATC